>JADGEF010000011.1 GCA_016744515.1 Marinifilaceae bacterium
TCGGCCGGGCTTTTCGTTGCAACTCCTCGCCCCAGCGCACAAAAGCCCAAACAGCTGCGGGGTTTCCACTACAATCCCTAACCCAAACCAGAGCAAAACCATTAAATTAATTGACTGTAAAATAGAAATGCAAATACCCATTTCAATTTTTTTAGAGACCTTTTTTTTGTGTAAATATCCAAAACGAATCTTTTTGGCAGCCTACAAAAATGTAAACAGTCAAAAAGGTTCATTTTTACACCTTACATTATTGCTAGAAGCTAAGAAAGATTCAAAATGAGATAAAACAAAAGTGTAAATGCCCATTTCAATTCTTTTTATGGTCTTACATATGTGCAGAGCTCCAGAAACGAATCTTTTTGGCAGCCTACAAAAGTGTAAACAGTCAAAAAGGTTCATTTTTACACCTTACATTATTGCTAGAAGCTAAAAAGATTCAAAATAGATACTTACACAATTGTAAATAAGTTTAAAAGTTTTAAAATGGCATTTTACAAAAGTTATGGGTCTTAAATCGAATCTTTTAGGGCATTTGCAAATCTGCAAGTAGCTTTATTAAATAGATAATGCATACAACTTGTTTTGAATACCGAAAAAGTTATCGGATAAATTTTAGTAAATGCTTAATATTTATCCGATAACTCGCAATGGAAAGATTACCTAGGGATCATCAGGAGGAAACCTAATATTTATCACAAAGGGATAACATATCTATAGAAAATTCACAGAGAAAACATTCGACCCTAAAAGGGTCGTACCAATAAAAAATATGCGTGGGCTATAGACATATGAACCTTTCGGATTCTCAAAAAGAAAAAGCACATAAAAAAAGACACTCCATGGAATACCCAACAAATTCAACAAAAAAATAATTCATAATTATTTCTCATCCTCGCCAACCCGTCACCGCCCATAGCACTATTATTTGGAGGAAAAATTAAGCCTATATCATACATTCTCACTTATTCAGTTTCTTTCGAAACAACAGCAAACTGAGTTTTTCAGTTAATAAACTACAACCAATAGTTGTCTAACTGGAAAATATAGTTACTTTTATAAAAACAAATATTATATCATGAAAAAACTGACTAATCGTGAAGAAGAAATAATGGAAATTTTCTGGCGAAAAGATTCTATGTTTATTAAAGATGTTATCGAACGACTTGATGATCCTAAGCCACATTATAACACTATTTCGACAATTGTACGCGCATTGGAGGAGAAAGGCTTTATAGGTCACGAACAGTTTGGAAATACATACCGATACTTTGCTGTCATTTCGCGTGAAGAGTTCAGTAAAAACTCAATCAAGAATCTAGTGAAAAAATATTTCGACACCTCTTATACTTCGGTTGTTTCTATGTTTGTTGAAGAACATGAAATTTCTACGGAAGAAATTCAGGAGTTAATCCATCAGGTTAAATCTCGTAAAAACAAAGAAAATGAATAACTGGTTATTGTTCCTGTTAAAATCGACTTCAGTATTAAGTCTACTATATGTATTCTTTCGCATACTGTTGCGTAAAGATACCGTTTTTAACACCAACCGAATAATTCTGGTATTCACTATATTAGCTTCAATAATTATACCTTTCATTTATTTACCACACTCTTTTCATTATATTGATCTAGTTAATTTAAATCCTATTTCTCTCAACAATACAATTCTTGAAAAGCCTATTCAGGCAAATGATATTTCTGTAACAGTTCATTCTTCGGTGCCAGTTTCAGATCCAATACAGTCTACTGTTATTTCAACTGAAATGATTGTACTATTCGTTTATCTTACAGGTGTTATTATTTCCTTATTACTATTAATTTACAACACCTGCTCTGTTTTACTCTTGTTTAGGAAAGCACGAAAAGAAGATTTGAATGGAATAAATTTAATGGTTGTAGATGACGATATTCCCGCATTTTCATTCAACCAGTATATTCTAATTTCACAACACGATTATGACTCTAATTCAGAAGCAATTATCACTCACGAATTGTCACACATAAAACAGGGGCATTTTTACGATTCATTGTTAATGGAATTTGTTAAAATAATCTATTGGTTTAATCCGCTTGTTTATCTTATGAATAAGGATATGAAAGAAATTCATGAGTTTCAAGCAGATGAAAAAACGCTTAAATCTGGTGTCGATGTATCTAAATATCAATTACTAATAATTCAAAAAAGTGTTGGACATAAAAAGTTCGCACTTGCAAATAGTTTTAATCATTGTCAAATTAAAAATCGTATTACTATGATGAACAAATCAAAAAACACAAAAGTATTGAGTTGGAAGGTGGCGACCTTTCTTCCAGTACTTGCCTTTTTACTGATGGCTTTCGGTAGAGAAGCAGAAAAAGCACCAGCTAAAGTTAATGTGCCAGAAACAAGTATCACAACATCTAAAGTCGTTCAAAAAGAACATGAACAATTTAGTCAAAGAATTGAGATCAAAAGAGATGGTAACTACATTAACAACAAACGATGTTCCTTCGAAGAGATCTCGTCACAAGATAAAAAATGGAGAGAAGCAAGTAACGATTGGATTTTTCTATCCATAGATAAAGCTGTTCCGCTTAAACGTATTGATGAAGTCAGAGCAGCTTTGAAAGGGAGTTATTGGGTTGTTCAATCAACAATCGATTCTGATGATTTAGTATATTTTATGGGAGATGTATCTAAATCAGCAAAATTTACACAAGGTAAATGGAATGATTGGATGAAAAATCAGATAGTTAAATTAACTAAAAGTAAAGTAGGGACATATAAAATAGATTACAGTTTTATTATCGATAAAAATGGTAAAGTTAGAGATGCTCATATTATCAAGGGATTTGATAATCATGAATTTAATGCAGGATTAAAAAAAATCCTAACTCAAATACCCGACTGGGAGCCTGCGATGAGAGGTAGTGATAATGTAAGTGTTTATTTTAAAATAGGGACAAGAATAGCAACAGTATTGAATATTGTAGAAAAATAAGATTTGATCTGTTAACTGAATAAAGAAAACTGTCGGCTTTGGTGCGTCTCCATTGCCGACAGCTTTACATCATTGTCAAATGAGTTGTATTACTACAACAAACCAAAAGTAATAAAAAACAATCCGATACCGAAATATGAATAATTTCGATCCGATTATAAAGTGGATGTTTTTAATAAAACAACAATTATTCGTTGGTTGACAATACGGCTAAATGCAAACTTTCAAAAATTTATCTTCCAAAGATTGGGTAATAATTAATAGGCTCACTGGACTTGCAACAAAATCATAATTCGTAATTATTAATTCGTAATTCTCTACCCTCCCCACCCATCACGATCGAGGCTGCGATACTGAATAGCCTCCGATAAATGATCAGTTTCAATAGTTGCAGAACCTTCTAAATCGGCAATTGTTCGTGAGACCTTCAGTATTCTATCGTAGGCACGAGCAGATAGTCCAACTTTCTCCATAGCGACTTTCAAAAGATTCATTCCTTCTTCATTAGGTTGACAATGTTTTCTTAAAAGACGAGAACTCATCATCGCATTTGAGTGAATACCTTCCTCATCAGCAAAACGTATTGATTGAATCTCTCGGGCAGCCTCTACCCTTGCTCTAATGTTCTCCGATTTTTCGGAAAGTCGCTCTTCTGATATTTTATCGAAAGAAACTGGCGTCACCTCAATATGAATATCAATACGATCGAGAAGTGGTCCTGAAATTCGACTCAAATATTTTTGAACCATACCTGGAGGGCATAAGCAATCTTTATCAGGATGGTTATAAAACCCGCAAGGGCAAGGGTTCATCGATGAAATTAACATTACACTTGCTGGATAATCAACCGTAAATTTAGCTCGCGAAATGGTGATGGTTCTATCCTCCAAAGGTTGCCGCATCACCTCAAGCACCGTTCGCTTAAATTCTGGTAGCTCATCTAAAAACAAAACACCATTGTGCGATAAAGATATTTCGCCTGGTTTGGGTACGGTTCCACCACCAACTAAAGCCACGTCAGAAATTGTGTGGTGTGGGCTCCTGAAAGGTCTCTTAGTCATTAAACCTCCTGCTTTATCAAGGGTTCCGGCAACCGAATGAATCTTCGTTGTTTCCAGAGCCTCTTGCAAACTTAAAGGCGGTAAAATACCCGGTATTCGCTTTGCCAACATCGTCTTCCCTGAACCTGGAGGACCAATCATTATAATATTATGCCCACCCGCTGCTGCAATTTCTAGAGCACGTTTCACATTCTCCTGCCCTTTTACATCAGCAAAGTCATGTTCAAAATGATTCAGGTGAGAATAGAATTCAGCTCTGGTATCCACTTCGGTAATAACTAACTCAGCATCTCCATTAAAAAAGTCAATTAACTCCTTAATGTTTTCAATCCCGTAAACTTTTAAATTATTGACAACGGCAGCTTCTTTTGCATTCTCCTTAGGCAAAATTAAACCTTCAAACCCCTCTTCTCTTGCTTTAATTGCCATTGGCAACACACCTTTTATGGGCACTAAACTTCCATCGAGCGAAAGCTCACCCATAATCACATACTTCTGTAAATCGGGACATTTAATTTGCTCCGTAGCCGTTAAAATCCCAATGGCTAGGGGTAAATCATAGGCCGACCCTTCCTTTCGAATATCTGCAGGAGCCATATTAATGATGATCTTCTTGCCTGGAATCTTATATCCGACTTCTCTTAATGCAGAATCTATCCTTTGCTGGCTTTCTTTAACAGCATTATCTGCCAAACCAACCAAACTGAAACGAACTCCGTTAAAAACATTAACCTCGATAGTAATTGTTGTAGCATGTATACCATACACAGCACTTCCGTATGTTTTAATAAGCATTGGGCTCTATTTTAAGGTAGTAAATTTTTCAATCGAACATTAAAGATATAATTTATGTTGAATTAAATAAGCAATTCACAAAAAAACATCTGTCAAAAGAAATCTTATTGTATGCTTTATCGCGATTATATCGAGTTTTCAACATCATGTTAATAAGTTGATGCATGAAATATATCTTTGAGAGAAACATTCTTTCAATGGAAAGTTTAACTTTAAACTGATTTTAAGAATAAACTAAAACTACTATGCGTCAATATCTCGAATTACTAGAAAAGGTAAGCCAAGAAGGTAACCAAAAAGGTGACCGAACTGGAACCGGAACAATCAGTATTTTCGGACATCAAATGCGATTCGACTTATCAGAAGGGTTTCCTGTTTTAACAACTAAGAAACTTCATTTAAAGTCAATTATTCATGAGCTTTTATGGTTTCTAAATGGAGATACAAATGTAAAATACCTACAAGACAATGGCGTAAGAATTTGGAACGAATGGGCTGACGAGAAAGGCGATTTGGGACACGTATATGGTTACCAATGGCGTTCATGGCCTAAAGCTAATGGCGAACATATCGATCAAATTTCACAACTGATAAACGATATCAAAACCAACCCAAACTCTCGCCGACTAATTGTGAGTGCATGGAATGTAGCCGATATCGAAAATATGGCTTTGCCTCCATGTCATGCTTTATTCCAGTTCTATGTGGCTAACGGGAAACTATCTTGCCAGCTCTACCAACGAAGTGCCGATATCTTTTTAGGTGTGCCATTTAATATTGCCTCGTACGCTTTGCTAACAATGATGATTGCGCAGGTTTGTGATTTGGAACTTGGTGATTTCGTTCACACATTAGGTGATGCGCACATCTACAACAATCATTTAGAACAAGTTGATTTACAATTGACACGTAAGCCTAAAAAACTGCCTCAATTGAAAATTAATCCTGACGTAAAAAGCATATTCGATTTTAAATACGAAGATTTCAGCCTAGAGAACTACGAAGCTGACCCGAATATCAAGGGTGCTATATCAGTGTAAACTAATTAGGATTCATAAATTATGAGTTCTGAATTATTTTAATTCATAATTAATTATTCATCATTTATAATTATTGAAGTATGAAATTATCTATCATCGTAGCAACATCTCAAAACAATGTTATTGGGAAAGACAATCAACTAATTTGGCGTTTATCTGCCGACCTAAAAAGGTTCAAGGCTTTAACAACAGGGCACCATATTATTATGGGACGTAAAACATTTGATTCAATTGGGAAACCTTTACCTAATCGTACATCTATTGTTATTACCCGTCAAGCGGATTATAAAGTTGAAGGTTGCATTGTAGTTAATTCTTTGGAGGAAGCACTTGAGAAAGTACCTGCCGACCAAGAAGCTTTTATTATTGGTGGTGGAACAATCTATAAGGAAGCAATCGAAAAAGCTGACAAGTTATATCTAACTCGTGTTCAGAATAAATTTGATGGCGACACATTCTTCCCTAAAATCGACTTTAAGATATGGAATAGCGTAAAACGTGAAGATCATATGCCAAGCGAGAAAAATGAATACGCTTATTCTTTCATCGACTATGTGAGAAAATAGAATATGATTAAACTCAGAGCTTTAAGTAAGCTTCAGGTTTCTCCATTTTATGATTGGTTGAATGATGAAGATAGTATTAGATATTCTCTTTCAGCTTTTAAAAAAATCAATACTCAGACTGAAGTCGACCTTTGGTTCGAAACTCTTCTTCAAGATGAAAAAAACTTTAACCTAGGCATCTTTTTAAAAGAAAATAATCAACTGGTTGGCTATGCGGGTATCTGCAATATATCTGAACAGAATCAATCTGGAGAATATTTTATTTTCATTGGAGATAAATCTGTTTGGGGGAAAGGAATTGGCAGCCAAGTAAGTAAGCAACTTATCGAAATTGCTTTTCAAGATAAAAAACTGAATCGATTAATGCTTACAGTTTCAGAACTTAATATTGGAGGTGTAAAAGCTTACCAAAAAGCTGGTTTTAAAACTGAAGGTCGATTAAGACAATCTTGTTTCAGAGATGGAAAATTCCATGACAAACTTATCATGTCTGTTTTAAAAGAAGAATATCTTCAAACTATAAAAGCATAAAGCAACAAAAAGTCTGATTAAATAATCAGACTTTTTGTTTTTATATAGAATATGGCTTAAGCTATTCTTAAGTGCTTCATATTTGTTTTCTCCAATTTACTTGCAGCATACTCAGCATCAATAGTAACAGATTTTTCATCAGATGTTGGCAATTCAAACATTGCATCCATCATGATTGCTTCACAAATTGAACGCAAACCACGTGCACCTAATTTGTATTCCAAGGCCTTATCAACAATATATTCAAGAGCAGTTTCGTCAAAAGTCAACTCAATATCATCAATACTAAACAACTTATTGTATTGCTTAATGATTGAGTTTTTAGGCTCTGTAAGAATATTTCTAAGAGCTTCTCTGTCTAAAGGCTCTAGGTAAGTTAAAACTGGCAAACGACCGATAATCTCAGGAATCAAACCAAATGATTTTAAATCCTGTGGTGCAATATATTGCAAGAAATTTTCCTGATCAACTTTCTCTGCAACTTTACTTGCATTAAAACCTACAACTGCCGTATTTAAACGCTGTGCAATTTTACGCTGAATACCATCGAAAGCCCCTCCACAAATGAAAAGTACATTCTTAGTATTTACTGGTATCATTTTCTGATCAGGATGCTTACGTCCGCCTTGCGGTGGTACGTTGATAATAGATCCTTCAAGCAATTTCAATAAACCTTGCTGAACACCTTCACCAGAAACGTCACGAGTAATTGATGGGTTATCACTCTTACGTGCAATTTTATCAATCTCATCTATAAATACAATCCCTTTTTCTGCTGCCTCAACATCATAATCAGAAGCTTGTAATAAGCGTGTAAGAATCGATTCGATATCTTCACCTACATATCCTGCCTCAGTCAATACAGTTGCATCAACAATTGTAAATGGTACATGCAACATTTTAGCAATTGTTCTTGCCAAAAGTGTTTTCCCTGTTCCAGTTTCTCCAACTAAGATGATATTCGATTTTTCAATTTCAATCTCTTCCTCATCTTCTTCCTGAAGTAATCTTTTGTAATGGTTATAAACTGCTACCGAAAGATATTTCTTAGCTGCATCTTGTCCAATCACATACTGATCCAAGAAAGTTTTAATCTCAGTTGGCTTCAACAGTTTAAGCTCATTCAAATTAAGATCTGAATTAACCTTAGATTCTTCTTTGATGATATCATGAGCTTGCTCAATACAACTATCACAGATATGACCACTGATCCCCGCAATTAAAAGATTGGTATCTTTTTTATCTCGCCCACAAAATGAACATTTATCCATAAGTAAAATATAGTCTTTTAGCTTGCCGATGTCAGTTCATAACATCATTAAACCATTTGTTTTACAATTAAATCAATAATCGTATTTTCAGAATACGATTCCTTCTTATATTAGAAATGCAAAGTTAAGTATTTTAAGCTAAACTCTGCATTTCCAAGATTTTTATGATTTCTCAGTCCTTATTTCTTTGGCTCTCGAATCAAAACTTCGTCGATCATACCATATTCCTTAGCTTCTTGAGCCGTCATCCAATAATCACGATCAGAATTTTTCTCAACCTTTGCGAAAGGCATTCCTGAATGATCAGAAATAATAGTATAAAGTTCTTTCTTCAACTTCATAATTTCACGAGCAGTAATCTCAATATCAGAAGCCTGACCTTGTGCTCCACCCATTGGCTGGTGAATCATCACACGAGAATGCTTTAGAGCAGAACGTTTACCTTTCTCCCCTGCTGTTAATAATACTGCTCCCATTGAAGCAGCCATACCCGTACAGATTGTAGCAATATCACAGTTGATATACTGCATGGTATCATAAATACCTAAACCTGCATGTACAGATCCTCCAGGCGTATTAAAATAGATCTGAATATCCTTTGAAGGGTCAGTAGACTCTAGAAATAAAAGCTGAGCCATAATAATGTTTGCTACATAATCGTCGATAGGTACACCTAAAAAGATGATTCTATCCATCATTAAACGTGAAAACACGTCCATAGAAGCAACATTCAACTGACGCTCCTCGATAATTGTAGGAGAAATATAGGAGTTACTAATAGAAGTGTATTTGTCTAATGATAGACTACTAATTCCTCTATGCTTAGTCGCAAACTGTTTAAATTCGTCTTGTGGTATCATAGGATGAAAATATTTTATTTGAGCTTTGGATGGTTAAAGCCTACCAAAACAAAAGACTATTATTTGATATACTGATTCAGTATTTAAGTTTAGCTAAATTAACTAAAATATTGCTGTTATTAACATCAGGAGAACAAAATGCTGAATAAAAAACAACCACGCCCTAAAGAGCGTGGTTGTAAATATATTTATTCTATAAATGCTTATTCAAACATTTTATTGAATTCTTCAATAGAAACCTCTTTCTCTTCTACCTTAATAGTATTCTTAAGGTATTCAACAACTTTGTCGTCTAATTTGCGATCCCAAATCTTTTTAGCCTCTTCTTTGTTCTCTAACATTTGCTTAGCGTAGTTAGTAAGGTACTCTTCTGGAACGTCCATCATACCATACTGCTGAAATTGCATTAAAGCTTGCTTCTTAGCAAATTCGACAATCTCTTCTTCGTTTACTTTAAGGTCGTTATCTTTTACTAATTTCTCTTTAATTAGCTGCCATCTGATATCATCAGAATAGTTTTCGAAATCACTTTCTACTTGCTCTGCAGTCATTTCTTTGTTAGTTGCGATAATCCAACGCTTTAAGAATGCAATAGGAAGTTCAATTTTAGCCTTCTTAACTAATTTCTCTTTTCCGTCGATAAGGAATTTATAGTCGCTATCGTTAACCAATTGAGCTTCGATATCAGCTTTAATTTGATTTTTGAATTCTTCTTCAGAAGCAACTTTCCCTTCACCCAATACTTTATCGAATAACTCCTGATTCATTTCAGCAGGAATAAACTTAGAAATATTTGTGATTGTATATTGGAAATCAGACTCTAAAGTTTCAGCCATTTCTGGAGCAATACCCAACATAGAAGCTAAATCTGTTCTGTTTGGGAATGCCTTAGCAGGGTTGAAAGTAATAATCTGGTTTACATTAGCTCCAACAAATTTAGCTTTAGACTCTTCGTCTTTCATATATTCCAATGAAATAGCTACATCTTCGCTTACGATACCATCTTCAACAATGTTACCTTCAGCATCAAGTTGAGCAAAATCACCTTCAAGGATTTCTTTGTCTTCTACAACCTCAGCTTCCTCGTTAGAACCAAAACGACGAGCATGCATATCTACACCGTTCTGAATCATTTTCTCATCAACTGCAATTTTAAAGAAGTTGATTTTATCTCTTTTGCTTAGGTTAAGCGTATACGTAGGAGCCATAGCAATGTCGAATGCAAATTCGAACTCAGTATCTTTTTCCCAGTTAATACTTTTTTGCTCAGTCTCATTTGGAAGAGGCTCACCTAAAAGATCTAACTTATTTTCTTCGATATACTTATAAAGCTCTTGACCAAGAACTTTATTTACTTCGTCAGCTAAAACTGGAGTACCATACATTTTCTTGATCAAACCCATTGGCACTTTACCAGGACGGAAACCATCAATACTTGCTTTTCTACGGTGTTCCTTAAGCACAGAGTCAACTTGACTCATATAATCTTCCTTTACTAACTGTAATTTAATTACAGCATTCAAATCATCAGTGTTGGTTCTTGTGATATTCATTTTTCAGCTATTAGAATGATAAAACCTTTAAAATTGCAAAAAACCGCCACATGCATGATGTATCTACATCTTCAGAGGGCGGTTTAAGGTTATTTTTCTGTAGTGCGGATGAAGGGACTCGAACCCCCACGCCTTTCGGCACTAGATCCTAAGTCTAGCGCGGCTACCAATTACGCCACATCCGCGGGTTAATTGCGGTGCAAATATAAACGTCTTTTTTTATTTGTGCAATAGTATTTTTGAAAAAAGATAAAGTTTTTTGATATTTTTTATTCTCAGGGTCTCAATGCTTAAAATAAAAGTGTCAATCCCTACCAAAATATTCCTCCACAAAACTCTACTATAACCAGTTAGGGTCATTAGTGATTTATTTTCAGCAATGAAGTTATCTAATTTATTTTGCTCGTCTTAACTCAAAATTCTTACCTAAGTATACTCGACGAACATCTTCATCAGCAGCTAACTCTTCTGCAGTACCCGATTTAAGAATATTACCTTCAAATAATAAGTAAGCTCTTTCAGTAATCGAAAGTGTTTCTTGTACATTATGGTCTGTAATTAAGATACCAATATTCTTATCCTTAAGCTTACGAACAATATCTTGAATATCCTCAACCGCAATAGGGTCTACCCCAGCAAATGGTTCATCCAAAAGAATAAACTTAGGCTTGATTGATAAAGCTCTTGCGATCTCAGTTCTCCTACGCTCCCCTCCAGAAAGCTGAATACCCAAACTCTTACGAATCTTCTGTAAACTGAACTCATCTAGCATTTCTTCTAATCGCTGCTTTTGATACTCCTTCGTAAAGTCAGACATCTGAAGAACTGCCATAATATTGTCTTCAACACTTAGCTTACGAAACACAGAGGCTTCTTGAGCCAAATAGCCAACTCCCATTTGAGCTCTTTTATAAACTGGCTCTTTTGTGATTTCTCTATCATCAAGAAAAATTCTCCCCCCATTAGGTTGAATCAATCCAACAATCATATAGAATGATGTCGTTTTACCTGCACCGTTAGGACCAAGCAATCCAACAATTTCACCTTGCTTTACTTCTACCGAAACACCTTTTACAACTGTTCGGCTCTTGTATTTCTTTACTAAATTTTCAGCTCTTAAAATCATAAAAAATCTTTAGGTTTTGTCCCCGAATTGTGCAAATATATGAAACTGTTAGGAATAGTTTTTAGACTGATGTGTTAATATATCTTTCCAAACTTAATTTTATGACTAAAATGTCATTTGAAACATAGCTCGGATTCCAAATTCTTCAAAATCTTGATTAGGATTAGATTCTAAATGATTCAGTCTCCACATTGCATCAACACGGAAAAACTTGAAAATATTCTCAATACCTACACTCGCTTCGAAATAAGGATCCTTTACATCAGATAAACCTGCGGGAAATAGCATAGCAGCTTCACTATTTACCAATGCACCATTATTTTTATCAGATAAAGTTCCCCACAATCCCTTTGCTGTTGCTACGGCACGCCATTTTAATTTTTTAAACAGAGGAATTCGATTCATTATAAAGCCATGAAAGTGGTGCTCCAAGGATAGGCTAACATATTGATCACTGGCAAACTCGAAATAGTTCATCATGTTGAATGCAAAAGGGTCAAAAGCATAAGTTTCATTTCCTTCGTGCAACGACAGCAATGGATAAGGAACTTTACCCCAGAGTTTCGAGGCTGTAGCCACATAACGTAATTTCCCAAATGGAGGTAATTCCACAATATGATCTACACTTAAGTCTGTTTTAAAATATTCATAATCTGAACCAAACAAATCTTTGAATCCCATTGTCATATACAAATTAACAATCGGTACTAGACCTCCAAAGTGTCTTCTTTCGAACTCACCCATTATAACTTTCTCATTTCTTGTCCAACGGGTTTTTAGTTCAATTTCAGAAGCTTTAATTCCTGAAACCAGAACTCCATTAGGCTTCGCAAAAGGAACTATTGGAGTTGAAGAAATATCTCTATATCTAAATTTAATTGTATTCATAAACCCCTGAAACCACTCTTTTTCGTAGTGGGCTTCAAACTGATCCATCATGGTCAGCTTATTATTAGGATTTCTTTTTAGTAAAGAAGCTAAAATATTCCCTTCAGTAAAAGCATTAGGACTCTTTCCTAACTGATGAATATCGTGTTTGTATTGCATCCCAAAAGTCTCGCGAGGCAGCTTATTTATCATGTATAAAAAACCTAACCCATACTTAAATCTCTTATCCTTATCACCATAAGCAAGATGAGCATTATACATGACTTTAGTACTAAACTCATTTGACGTTCGACCTCCAAACATGAATCGCTTCCCTTCAATCTCATTGAATGAGAATAGTTTATAATATGGTCCATATTCAAACATGCCTTTTGTATAATAACCCGTTACAAAAGTTTGAATAACATCAACGATATTCCTGTATAATGGTACGTTTTTAATGGAATCAACCATAGAGTAGATTCCAGATTCACGATTAGAAAGCTCGAAAGGGCGTGCGTTATCCCAGTACGAAGCTTCTTTACCCAAAGCATCATCATTTACAATAAC
Source organism: Marinifilaceae bacterium (assembly GCA_016744515.1). GTDB lineage: Bacteria > Bacteroidota > Bacteroidia > Bacteroidales > Marinifilaceae > Ancylomarina. The sequence goes on from JADGEF010000011.1 coordinate 13,222, forward strand.
GTTATTCTCTAATTTTACAATCTCTTTACGAATTGGAAGGTTCAACTTGACATCCTTATATGAAATAGATTTTCGCCCGAAGAATCCCATTTGGTCTGTAGAATCTTTATTGGTCAACATGAAATCAACAAATAAATCCTGCTTCTTCAAAAACCAAGTTGAATCATCTACTTTTTGAAACTCATTTGTACTCACTAGATCTGTCACCCAATTTAGATTTACATCTTTGGTGATACGCATTTTCATTATATCAATAGCAAAGGTTGTGTCCGCCACCCAAAAGTCACCAACAAAACAGGGATCCAATTTTCTTTTTGGCTTAAAAGACATGTGGTAACTCCAATTACCATCTCTATAAGCACTATCCGTTAAATAGTATCTATAATAACTCAAACCACCATCAGCTATAGGACTCACAAACCCCTTATCAAAAAGATCGATATAGTTATCGTAGATATTAATATTCTGATGCAATTGTCCCGTAAACTGTGCTAAGCTGGCATTATCTTTTATACCCGACATTTTTGAAGCCTTAATCACTTCTCGTTCTAGTCTTGGCCTTTTACGGTAGTAGTAATCAGACATCGATTCTGTAATAAAAACAGGCAAATACGACTTACCTGTTACCACAGATGTATCAACATAGTCGAAAACGAATTGAAATTGACGCATGATTTTTTTATTCTTAAAATCATCTCCAATATTATTCAAGTCCATCTCCATTTTCGTATAGGACTCGTACTGATACGATTCCAAATGAGAAGGATCATTCTTTTTCTTACGTGCAATTATCTTACGTAGAAGTATGTGAGCTGGATTTTCACCAGGAATCACTTTAATCTCATTAAGAGCAACTGTTTCAGAGTGTAACTCTATATTTAAGGTTTGAAAAATACCTTTATGAACTCCATAAACTCTCTCTTTATAACCAACAAAAGAAACATATAAAGAATCAGATGGTGTTCTCGTTTCTAAGAAGTAGTTTCCATCAAAATCAGTTGTAGTACCAATAGTTGTACCTTTAAAAGCAATATTTACAAAAGGTAAGGGCTCTTGAGTTTTGGCATCGACAACCTTTCCTCTTAATTTGGTAACCTGAGCATATGTAGAATGACTTACTCCTATTCCAATCAGAATAAACAAAGACAACACTAATCCTTTAGATAATTTCAGCATGTGTACATTTAATAAGTGAACATGATTGGATAATCTTGTAATTTAAGAAAAACCTCGAATATGGATAAAGGTTCAATATCAACAATATATCCACCCTAACAGAAGAACTTATCAAAACAATAATTTGTTGCATCAAAGATCTATTCAAATTCTTTGGCCTGTTGTTTTTGAACTCGCTTAGAAATACCTATTCCAACTTCATACAAAACCAATAGTGGCAAACAAACTAAGACTTGAGAGAAAATATCTGGCGGTGTAATAATAGCAGACAAAATTAAAATCAAAACGATAGAGTGCTTTCTATACTTCCTAAGAAATTCAGGATTAACTAACCCAATTTTACTTAAAAAAAATATCAAAATTGGTAACTCAAAAATAATTCCACTTGCTAAAACAATGGATGTAACTGTTGAAATGTACGAATTCAGATTAATCTGATTCATTACCTGAGAGGATACATTATATGACCCCAAGAAATGTATAGACAAAGGCGTAATGACATAATAGCCAAAAGAGACACCAAGTGCGAACAAGAAACTTGTATAAAAGATAGATCCTGAAGCATGTTTCTGTTCTTTTTTATATAATGCAGGCTTTACAAACCTCCAAAATTCAAAAAACAAATACGGAAAACCAGCAATCAATCCAAATACTAGAGAAACAGTAATGTGAGTAGCAAACTGCCCCGCCATATTAATATTAATCACCTGAAATTGTTCTGTATTAATCTTTAAAGATTCAATTCCTATATAGTCAGCAAAAATCGAAAACATCCTATTTGTGAAAAAATCAACATTCTTCGGAGCCAATAAAATTTCATCAAAAATAATATCGTAAAACACAAAAGCTGCTATCGCAAAAACCAAAACGGCTAACACTGCACGAATAAGGTGCCAACGCAGCTCTTCTAAATGTTCTAGGAAACTCATTCCATCTTCTTCTTTCTCTGACATATAAAATCAATTACGATATAAAAAATCTCTTAAGCGGTGAATAAAAGATTCCAAGTTACACAATTCCTTCTTTTAAAATATCGTGTAAATGAACTAAACCCATATACTTATTACCTTCGCAAACAACTAACTGTGTGATACTACTCTCCTCCATCATATGGAAAGCATTAATCGCTAACTCATCTTCGCCAATTGTTTTTGGCGACTCAGACATGATATCTCTTGCTTTAAGAGGCTTTACATCCTCGTACTGCTGCATCATTCTTCGTAGATCACCATCAGTTATTATCCCTAAAAGTATATTATCATCACCTACAACTGCAGCTGCTCCCATTCTCTTAGACGAAATTTCAAGAATAACTGAACGAATATCATCATCTATTTTTACTTGAGGTGGCATTTGTTTAGCTAAAAGATCACTAACTCGTAAATATAATTTTTTCCCTAAAGCTCCTCCGGGATGGAATTTCGCAAAATCCTGAGACGTGAACTGACGCATCTCAAGTAAGGACACTGCTAATGCATCACCCACTACCAACTGTGCTGTTGTTGAATTCGTTGGTGCTAAATTATTTGGACAAGCTTCTCGATCAGCCACTGCTTTAAGTACGTAATCTGATTGTTTGGCTAAGAATGAATCCAATCCAGATACCATTCCTACTAAAACATTTCCAATGTTTTTGATCAATGGCGCCAAAACCTTGATTTCTGGCGTATTTCCACTCTTAGATATACAAATAATGATGTCTTCAGGCATAATCATACCAAGGTCTCCGTGAATAGCATCAGCTGCATGCATAAACATTGATGGTGTCCCTGTAGAATTAAAAGTAGCAACAATCTTATTAGCAATATTAGCACTTTTACCAATTCCTGTAACAACAACACGTCCCTTACTCTCTAATATAAGTTCAACAACTTTAGCGAAATCATCATCAATATAATCAACCAGTTGACTAATAGTTCTAACTTCGTCTAATATTGTATTTTTTGCTATTCCTTTTATTTTATCTATTGAATTCAAAACTTATCAGTATTAAATTATTAATGTTCTATTAACCTCTAATTACAGCTAAAAGATTAACTAATGCTTAAAGCTGCTAAATAATTTCAAGGTTTTGTTTATTTCAAATGTTTATCTAAATTTAAAATACAAAAGTATTCATTTATTGAATAAAAAAGACTGAACAGAGGTAAAATCACACCTTTTAAAGCTAAAGCTGCAAAACATTTTATTAATTTCGCAGGTTCTCAGCTTTATGAAAATAAGCAACAAATAATCTAAAGTTATTTTTTTGACATTTAGATCGAAATATTCTTCAGCAATACAAAAGAATATCTTACATATATTTAATGACAACAATTTATAGAAGATGGAAACGGAGTTTGAGCTAGTTAGTCATTTAAAAAAACATTTTGGTTTTGACACCTTTAAGGGAAGTCAAGAAGAGGTTATAAATAACGTGCTTAATGGTAACGATTCATTCGTATTAATGCCTACTGGCGGAGGAAAATCATTGTGTTACCAATTACCAGCTATGATGTTGGAAGGTACAGCCATAATTATATCCCCACTTATTGCCTTGATGAAGAATCAGGTTGATGCCATGAGAAATTTTGGTGAAGATGACGGTGTTGCTCACTTCATGAATTCCTCTCTTTCAAAATCAGCTACCTTAAAAGTAAAAGAAGATGTTATTGAAGGCAGGACAAAACTATTATACGTTGCTCCTGAATCTCTGACAAAAGAAAGCAATATTGAATTCCTTAAGAATATAAAAATCTCTTTTTATGCTGTAGACGAAGCTCATTGTATTTCGGAATGGGGACATGACTTTCGACCTGAATATCGTAAAATTAGACCTATTGTTGAAGAAATTGGGAAAGCTCCAATAATTGCCCTAACAGCAACTGCAACACCTAAAGTTCAACACGATATTCAAAAAAACCTTGGCATGTTAACTGCCAAAGTATACAAATCATCATTTAATCGCTCAAACCTCTACTATGAGGTAAGACCTAAAGTTGATGCCACTAAGGAGATTATTAAATTCATTAGAAAAAATGAAGGCAAATCAGGTATTATATACTGCTTAAGCAGAAAAAAAGTTGAAGAATTAGCTGAATCATTACAAGTAAATGGTATTAATGCCGTTCCATACCATGCAGGTATGGATTCTGCAACTCGATCGGGAAACCAAGATAAATTCCTAATGGAAGATATTGACGTTGTAGTGGCAACCATAGCATTTGGTATGGGTATTGATAAGCCAGATGTTCGCTTTGTAATCCACTATGACATTCCGAAAAGTTTAGAGGGCTACTATCAAGAAACTGGTAGAGCTGGCAGAGATGGTGGCGAAGGACATTGCTTAACTTTCTACAGTTATAAAGACATTCAGAAACTTGAAAAGTTCATGCAAGGGAAACCAATTGCTGAACAAGAAATTGGGAAACAACTCTTACTAGAGACTGTATCCTATGCTGAATCTGCTGTATGCCGACGCATAGTACTCCTTCATTACTTTGGTGAATCTCATTCTGAAGAATATTGTGGAAATTGTGACAACTGCTTACATCCTAAAAAAGAATTTCAAGGAGAAGAGTTTGTAATTAAAGCCCTTGATGTAGTTAAAGATGTTAAGGAACGATTTAAAATTGATCACCTTGTAAATATCCTTACAGGTGAATCCAATTCATCAATCAAATCGTATAAGCACGACGAGCTCGAGCTTTTTGGCAGCGGTAAAGACAAGGATCAACACTTTTGGAATATGGTATTCCGCCGTTTGCTTATTAATCGATTTATTGAAAAAGACATAGAGCAATATGGCGTAATAAAAATAAAGAAAGAAGGTCATGAATTCTTAGATAAGCCTTCCCCTTTCATGCTTACCGATGATCATGCGTTTAATGAGTCAGATACAGATGCTCTAAAATCATCAGGCACAGCAGCCGTTGATACTGTTCTTCTGAAAATGCTAAAAGATCTTCGTAAGAAAATATCAAAAATTAAAAGCACACCACCTTACGTTATTTTCCAAGATCCATCTCTTGAGGATATGGCTATTCAATATCCAATAAATATTGAAGAAATGGCTAATATTCAAGGAGTAGGTGCTGCTAAAGCTAAACGTTTTGGAAAAGAATTTGCTGAATTAATTGGCAAGCACGTAGAGGAAAATGATATTGAGCGTGCTCAAGATATGGTTGTAAAATCCATTGCCGACAAATCTAAATTTAAGGTTTATATCATCCAAAGTGTTGATAGAAAAATGGATCTTGAAGATATTGCTGATGCTAAAGGCATGGAATTCTCAAATCTCCTTAGAGAAATGGATGCCATAGTATATTCAGGAACAAAACTTAACATCAATTATTATATTGACGAAATTATTGATGAAGACAGACAAGAAGAGGTCTTAGAATACTTTAATGAATCTGAAACAGATAATATTGAAGAGGCCTTAGATGAATTGGGAGAAGAAGACTACTCTGAGAATGATATTCGCCTACTAAGAATTAAATTCTACACCGAAAATGGACTCTAAGTAAAAAACAAAGCTATCTCTAAAAAGATGGCTTTTCTTTTACATTTATTTCAGAATGAAAATTACTAATTGATAATCGGTGAACGCTTAAACTCTTTATCAGAGTCAAAGAGTTTCCTATAGGTGATATGCGTTTTATAAATTGATGCACCAATATGCTCCATCATATGCATCATGCGAGGATTAAAGTCTCCAATCCAATTCATCTCAAGGGTCTTAAAAGGGAAATTCGAATTAAAACCTTCTTTTGAAAATTGATAAATCATTGCGGCATCAATTCCTTTTGATTGAAATGCTGGAACAACACCAAATATCAGACCCATCGCATTTTTATCCTTCTTTAAATATTTGTATTGCAAGAATTTCAGTTTACCAATTAAGCCAAATTTCCCATTCAAGTCTGACAACACCTCATTCATATCTGGTGTCATTATAAAAAACCCAATTGGCTCATCCTTATAATATGCAAACCACAATAGCTTTTCATGTAAAACAGACTCCATAGCTTTGAAAGTCTCTATAGCATGATTCTCTGTCATAAAATCAACGCCAGGAATAGTTGAAACCCATGCTTCATTATAAATATGAACAAAATCTTTAACGAATCTTGCCATATATTTCTTTTTAAAATGCACAATTGAATAATCAGGATTCGCCTCTATTCGTTTAGCTTTCCATGCTATAATTTCACTTAAGCTAGCAGTAGAAAAAATAGTTTTATAGGTATATTGCTCGAAATAGGTTTTAAAACCATAAGATTCGAATAGATCTCGATAATAAGGGAAAGAATAAGGCATTCCATACAATGGTTTATGGAAACCATCAACCAACAAACCCCACCATTGATGACGCTCACCAAAGTTTATTGGCCCATCCATAGCTTCAATACCTTGATTTCTCAACCAGTTAAAACAGCAATCAAACAGTGTAAAAGCGGCTTCTTTATCATCAACACATTCAAAAAAGCCCATACCACCTGTCGGTTGGTCACTTAAATTTTTAGTTTTATTATCGACAAAAGCAGCAACTCGTCCAATTGTATGACCTTCTGCATTTGTCAGTATCCAACGACAGCAGGTGCCACGTCGAAACATTTTATTTTTTTGAGGATCAAAAACAGCTTCTATTTCACTATCAAGAGGGCGAACCCAATTCGATTCATTTTGATACAAGAGCACAGGAAGCTCCAAAAAGTTTTGTTTTGATAGCTGCCCCACAACCTCTTCTATTTGAAAACCTACACTCATACTATTTTGTTAACTTTTCTATTTGAAGTTTTTTTTGCGATTTACAAAAGGCAGCGCAATGACAGAAAGTGCTCCTAAAATAATAATCATTGCTGTTTGAGAACCATGAACAACCAAAGCAAAACTTCGAGAAAGTTTCTCAATATCTGGAGTACTAGGAAGATATATTAGCAATGTAGAAATGACCATAAAATGCCAAGCTCCAATTCCACCTTGTACTGGTGCAACCATTCCAAAGCTACCCATCACAAAAACCGTTAAGCCTGCTAAAGCGGGTAAGTTTGATGTAAAACCAAAACTAAAGAAGCAAATATAGGTCATCATATAATACATCAACCATATAAATACAGTATGCAGTGCAAATGACAGCTTATTATCAAGATTACGAATTGCTCTAAAGCCATCCATAAAGTTCCCCAATGTGAATATAATCTTCTTGTAAAATACCGTGTGTTTAAATTTCTTTCTGAAAACAAACAAAATTACAGCAATACCAGCCAATACATACAATGTAATTGAAGATGCAAATACTGCCGATAACTTAGAACTGATCTGTGGGTTCCGAGTCATAAAATCAGACAAAACATCATATTGTGTCACCATTGTAAGAAGCAAAAACAATAATAACATTAATATATCTAAAGCTCTTTCCAGAACCACAGTCCCAATTAACTTCGAAAACGAAACATCCTCGTATTTATTTATAATTCCACAACGAGAAATCTCCCCCATTCTTGGCAAAGCTAAATTTGCAAAGTAGCCTACCATTACCGCTAAAAATGTATTCGCAAAACGTGGTTTTTTACCTAAAGATTCAATTAGCATATTCCATCTAATAGTACGGCTAATATGACTCAGAAGTCCAAAAGTAAGAGAAATGAATATCCAAAAGTAATTCACGTCATTTTTCAACACCTCAAAAATCTCAGATGTATCTTGTCCTCTATAAATTAGCCAAAATAAGAATGCGCTTATGGATAAGAAAATTAGGAATTTTATGCCTTGACTTAATGTTTTCTTCAATGTGATAGGTTTTTATTCAACATCTGCCCTAAATGCTCAAGTTTACTTTATTCATTTCTAACAATTATTTTTCAATTTGAAGTCTGAAATTCAAATTAAATATCATGTTATGAATATACCCAAGCAAACAATTCTAGTTTTTCTTGTTAATGATTTTCAAAATTTCAACAAGTAGACCCTGTTCTTATGGTATTTAGTTCTAAATTTGCCGTAATTATACGACAAGTGAAGCGCAAAAATAACTAAATGTTTGTAAAATTCTTTGGTTTTTTAGCCTAAGAATAGATTATCCTGTTAAAAAAAGTATTGAACGACCAGAGTATGGGACAAGTTAGAGCAAAGAAAAGATTAGGTCAGCATTTCTTAAAAGACTTAAATATCGCAAAGAAAATTGTTGACAGTTTAGATGGTAAACAAATTAACAAAGTATTAGAAATAGGCCCAGGAATGGGTGTTCTCACACAATATCTTTTACCCAATAAAAATTTCGAAACACACGTTGTTGAGATCGATACAGATTCTGTAACCTATTTAAAAGAGAACTATCCTGAACTTGATGGTCGGATTATTGGCGAAGATTTTCTAAAATATGATTTATCAAAATTATTTGATGAGCCATTTTCTGTTATTGGTAATTTTCCATACAATATTTCATCTCAGATTTTCTTTAGAGTTCTTGACTACAGAGATCAAATTCCTGAGGTCGTTTGTATGATTCAAAAAGAAGTTGCTGAACGAATGAGTGCTAAACCTAGCTGTAAAGCATATGGTATACTCAGCGTTCTTATGCAAGCTTTTTATGATATCGAATATCTTTTCACTGTTGGTGAAAAAGTTTTTGATCCACCCCCAAGAGTAAAATCTGCAGTGATTCGAATGCGTCGAAACACCACTTCTGAATTAAAATGTAGTGAACCTCTATTTATCCGAGTCGTTAAAACGGGCTTTAATCAGCGTCGTAAAACACTTCGAAATTCCCTTAAAAGTCTACTTGGCGATAAAAAACTCGAAGACGAAATAATGGGACAAAGGCCTGAACAACTTACTGTTCCTGAATTTGTAGAATTAACTAATAAAATTGAAAAACTTTTGGCAGAATAGTACTCTATATTGCTATAAAAAGTTCTTCTAATAAAAGAGTTTCTATTACTTTATAAAGTATTTAATTACATTAGATGCTTAAATAAATAGTCATCAGATCTTAACTTTTAAACAAAAGCCTATTTTCATATAATCAATACTACATTCTGCTCCAACTTTTCGAAGCAAGTGTCCACTCATATGTCAATAACAAGATCAATGCGTTAAGGGAATTCGTCACACACTCAAAAAAAATAAGATGTTATGCAATTTGAATTAACTCGCGAATACATCGATGATCTAAAAGATCTAATAGATCAGGAAAATGCGACCGAGGCAAAAGCTAAGATCGAAGAACTGCATGCTGCTGATATTGCTGACATTCTAGACGAATTAAATACAGAAGAAGCCAAATATATATTTCTACTTCTTGATGCCGACACTGGTGCTGATGTTCTTTCTGAAATTGAAGAAGATGACCGGAAGCGCTTTATCAAAGTTCTTCCAATTGAGGTAATTGCCAAGAAATTTATCGATCATATGGATTCTGATGATGCTGCCGACCTCATTGGTGGATTTTCAGAAGAAAAACAAGAAGAAATTCTTTCACAGATTGAAGATGTTGAAACTGCTGGAGATATTGTAGATCTTCTACACTACGATGAAGACACAGCCGGTGGTCTGATGGGTAAAGAGCTTGTCATTGTTAATGAAAACTGGACCGTTCTAACTTGTCTACGTGAACTTAGCCGTCAAGCTGAAGACATTGACGAAATTTACTATGTCTACGTTGTTAATGATGATGGAAAGTTAATAGGAACTCTTTCGCTTAAGAAAATGATTCTGAGTCCAACATCTGCCAAAATCGTAAACATTTACGAACCCGATGTTATGTCGGTACATACCGATGAATCTGACGAAGAAGTTTCTCTTATTATGGAGAAATATGACTTAGTAGCCCTTCCAGTAGTTGACAGTATTGGTCGACTAATGGGGCGAATTACCATTGATGATGTTGTAGATGTTATTCGTGATGAAGCTGAGAAAGATTACCAAATGGCATCTGGTATCTCTGAAGATATCGAATCAAATGACTCCGTTTGGCTACAAACAAGAGCACGTCTTCCTTGGCTTCTTATCGGCCTTATAGGAGGTGTTTTTGCAGCTTCGGTTATTGCGATTCATGAAGATGGACTAAAACTTACTCCTGCCCTTGCTTTCTTTATTCCTCTCATTACCGCTATGGCAGGTAATGTTGGTGTTCAATCATCTGCAATCATAGTACAAGGTATTGCGAGTAACTCATTGGGTATCGAAAGCACCTTCAGTCGTTTAATGCGTGAACTTGGAGGAGCTGTTATCAATGGCCTAACTTGTTCTTTACTCTTATTTTTATACAATTATTTCTTTAGTGATTCATTTGCATTAACCATCTCCGTATCTGTAGCCTTATTTGCTGTTATTATTTTTGCAGCAATTGCAGGAACTATTATCCCTTTGATGCTAAACAGAGCTAAAATTGACCCTGCCTTAGCAACTGGTCCTTTTATCACAACATTGAATGATATTGTTGGTTTATTAATTTACTTATCAATTGGAGCCTACTTTTATGGCTTAGTTTAGAATATTATTCGTTCTAATAAATCGAAAACAACTTCGGTTTGTTAGAATGAATCATAACATCTCGCATTTCCGAAATCATTACACAAAAATTCTCCCTAAAAAAAAATCATTCTTCTGAACGATTTTTAAACCCTTACAAAAACGCCACCACAACACCAACCCCCTCTATAACAGACAGAAACGCATTTTTGAAAATTTCCTTAAAAAAAGCTCTATTTATAAGTCCTATTTTTTAGGCTTTTTCTTAACTTTGCAAAAGGTTAAAACAAATTGCATAACACGCTACAAACTAGAGTTTTAATGCAAACACCTTAGCTCGAGAATTATTTCATAATAAAGTTAATTTTCTACACATATAAATTACCCCAAAAAAAGAATCATGAAAAGAGCTCTAATCAGTGTTTTTGATAAAACAAATATTGTTGAATTTGCTAGAGAACTAGATAAGCTAGGATGGGAAATTATCTCTACTGGTGGCACTTCTGCAAAATTTAAGGCTGAAGGAATTCCTGTTATGGATATTTCAGACTTAACTCAATTTCCAGAATGTTTTGATGGTAGAGTTAAAACTCTTCATCCAAACGTAGAAGGTGGAATTTTAGCTATTCGTGATAACGAAATGCATCAGAAACAAATGAAAGAATTAGGTATTGAAGCAATAGATATCGTTGTTTGCAACCTATACCCTTTTAAACAAACTGTTTTAAATCCAGAGGCTGGTCACGAAGAAATTATCGAAAATATAGATATAGGTGGACCAACAATGCTTAGAGCTGCTGCAAAAAATTACAAATTCGTTTCAGTAATTACTGACCCTAAAGATTACGATACTGTTATTGCAGAACTTAAAGAAGGTGGTGATACAAGTTTCGAAACTAAAGAACTACTAGCAGCTAAAGTTTTTCAACATACTGCACACTACGATGCTTTAATTTCAAACTATTTCAATACAAAATTGGATATTAAATCTCCAGATACAATCACCCTTACTTACGAGAAGAAACAAGACCTTAGATATGGTGAAAACCCACATCAGCAAGCAAGTTTCTATGCTCAAATTAAAGAGACAGAAGGAACTCTAACTGCTGCGAATAAAATTCACGGTAAAGAACTCTCCTATAATAACATTGGTGATACTGATGGTGCTTTAGAAACATTAAAAGAATATAGTGAGCCAACAATTGTTGCAGCAAAGCATGCTAATCCTTGTGGTATTGGTTCTGCTCCAACTATTGCTGAAGCATTCAAAAAAGCATATGAAGCTGATCCAGTTTCAATCTTTGGAGGTATTATTGCTGCAAACCGTGAAATTAATGCTGCTACAGCTAAAATCATGAGTACAATCTTCCTTGAAGTTATTGTTGCTCCATCATTCAGCCCTGAGGCTCTTGAGATATTAACGAAGAAAAAGAATGTAAGATTACTGGAACTTCCAGAAATCTCAAAAACAGGATATTCAACCTTTAAAGCACGTACTGTTTTAGGAGGATTATTGATTCAAGAACAAGATCAGAAATTAATTAACGATGAGTTGAAGATTGTAACTGAACGTCAACCATCTGAAAAAGAAATGGAAGACCTAATGTTCGCATGGAAAGCTGTAAAACATGCCAAATCGAATGGTATTGCTATTGCTAAAGACCTGACAACAACTGGCGTTGGTCCAGGACAAGTTAGTCGTATTTGGGCTTTAGAGAATGCAATTCGTCAAGGTGGTGAAAACATTAAAGGAAGTGCTATGGCATCTGATGCTTTTTTCCCTTTCGGTGATTGCGTTGAAGCTGCAAACGAAGCTGGAATAACTGCAATCATCCAACCTGGAGGCTCAGTTCGAGATCAAGAATCTATCGATTTAGCAAACAAGTATGGTATTGCAATGGTATTTACAGGAATGCGTCATTTTAAACATTAAAATTATATCAGATTCTTTGTTTCGAGCAGTATATTAATCCTAATAAACTTACTAACTTAGGATGCTTCTAAACGCAGAAGACAAAGTTCTGAAAATATAAAACAGATAAAACCGAGATACACACGACTATATGGGATTTTTTTCATTCATGACACAGGAAATTGCCATCGACCTAGGAACGGCAAACACAATCATCATTTGCGATGATAAGATTGTGGTTGACGAGCCTTCGATTGTGGCATTAGACCGACGCACCGAGAAAATGGTGGCTATTGGCGAGAAGGCTCGCCAAATGCAAGGTAAAACTCACGACAACCTTCGTACAATCCGTCCATTACGCGACGGTGTAATTGCAGACTTTAATGCTGCCGAGCAAATGATTCGTGGGATGATCAAAATGATCAACAAGAAACCACGTCTGTTCCCTCCTTCGTTAAGAATGGTAATATGTATCCCATCGGGTAGTACCGAGGTTGAAATGCGTGCCGTTCGTGACTCTTCGGAACATGCTGGAGGTAGAGATGTTTACATGATTTATGAACCAATGGCTGCTGCAATTGGTATCGGAATTGATGTTGAAGCCCCTGAAGGAAACATGGTCGTAGATATAGGAGGTGGTACAACAGAAATTGCGGTTATCTCACTTGGAGGTATCGTTACCAATAAATCTATTCGAATTGCTGGTGATGATTTAACCGCTGACATTCAGGAGTACATGCGTCATCAACACAATATTAAAATTGGTGAACGTACAGCTGAAGATATCAAAATTCATGTTGGATCAGCACTTTCTGAGTTAGAAGAACCACCAACTGATTTCCGTGTTCAAGGACCAAATCAGATGACTGCTCTTCCAATTGAGATTCCTGTTTCGTATCAGGAAATTGCTCATTGTCTTGAGAAATCTATCTCAAAAATTGAAATTGCAATCTTAAGTGCCTTAGAACAAACTCCTCCTGAATTGTATGCTGACATTGTGAATAGAGGAATCTATTTAGCTGGAGGTGGTGCACTACTTCGTGGTTTAGATAAACGTTTAATGAATAAATTAAACATCCCATTCCATATTGCTGAAGATCCATTGAGAGCTGTTGCAAGAGGAACAGGTGTCGCACTTAAAAACGTGAACAATTTCTCATTCTTAATGAGATAAACACATAGCAAACAGCCAATGTAACTCTGTTTGCAAATTATAGCTTGTTGATTGGTTTTAAAGCCAATCAGCAAGCATAAATTAAAACCGCTTACCCCTTTACTATTGAATGAAGAATCTAATACAAATCATTGTCAGATTTCATTTCACAATTCTATTCCTAATAATAGAGTTGGTCTGTTTTTTACTGATTATAAATAACAACAACTATCACAAAACAGTCTTTCTAAATTCTAACAATGCCATAAGCGGAGATATCTACAACAAAGTCTCTACTTTTTCTGACTATATTAGGCTATCTACAATTAATGACCAATTAAGTACTGAAAATACATTACTCCACAATTTACTCTCAGAAAACTACAAATTATCCGCCGACTCATTTTTCTTTTATGAAGACTCTGTCTTTAAACAGCAGTATGTTTATCGCTCAGCTAAAGTGATTAACAACTCGATTAATAAACAACGAAACTACATTACCCTAAATAAGGGTAAGAATCAAGGAATAGAACCCGAAATGGGTGTTGTAGCCAACAATGGCGTTGTAGGCATTGTAAAATCTGTATCCGACAATTATTCGACAGTCCTGTCTCTATTAAATAGTAGATTAAAGATTTCAGCGAAGATTAAAAAGAATAACCACCATGGCTCACTATATTGGGATGGTAAAGATTACCGTAGAGCACGATTAATTGAAATTCCATCTCATGTTGACATTAAAGTGGGTGACACAATAACAACAAGTAGTTTTTCCTCAGTTTTCCCAGAAGGCATATTGTTAGGAATAGCAGATAAAATACTGCCTTCAGCAGGTGGCAATTTTCGAGAGGTTATCGTCTTAATAAGTAACGACTTTAATCAGCTCTCTTATGTTGATGTGATAGGTGATTTATTAAAAAATGAACGATTAGAATTAGAGAAAGAGGTTGAAAAATGAATTTTATAGTCAAAAATATTATCCGATTTATAATTTTAATCTTACTTCAGGTTACTATTTTTAATAACATTCAGTTGAGTGGTTTTGTAAATCCATATCTGTATATTTTATTTATTTTATTACTTCCATTTGAAACACCACCTTGGTTACTATTGATTCTTTCCTTTTTTATGGGACTCAGTATTGATATCTTTTCGAACACAATTGGAATTCACGCTTCAGCTTGTGTTTTCATAGGGTTTTTAAGACCTTTCGTTTTAAATTATATTTCTGTACGAGATAATTACGAATCTGATATTGAACAAGGCTTATACGTTTATGGGTTTTCTTGGTTTTTTAAATACGCACTCATACTAATTCTTGCACATCACAGTTTCTTATTTATAGTGGAAGTTTTTTCTTTCAATAATTTCGGTGATACATTAATCCGAATTGTTCTGAGTAGTATTTTCACTTTAGTCCTTGTCATTACAAGTCAGTTCATAATTTCAAAAAAATAAAATTGTCTGAGCAAATATGAATAACTATTCTAACCGAAGATTTATTATTGGAGGCATCTTTGCCTTTGTTATTCTAATATTCCTAATCAGGCTTTTTAATATCCAAATCGTTAACGATCAATACAAGCTCTCAGCTGAAAGTAATTCTCAACGAAGAGTGACTCAATACGCTGCTCGTGGATTAATCTATGACAGAAATGGTGAACTTTTAGTCTACAATCAGGCAGCCTATGATATAATGATTATTCCTCGTCAAGTTAAAATATTTGACACACTAGATTTTTGCAATCTACTTGGTATTGAAAAAGAGGATGTCATCAAAAGAATCAGAAAAGCAAAGAAGTATTCCCGTTATCGCTCCTCAATTTTCATGAAGCAAATTTCCTCTGAGAGATATGCTGTCCTTCAGGAAAAACTTTATAAGTTCCCAGGTTTCTTTGTACAAACACGTACGCTCAGAAAATACCCACATCATAACGCAGCCCATACACTTGGTTATCTAGGGGAAGTAAATGATAAGCATATTAAGAGGGATAAATATTACTCTAAAGGAGACTATATAGGAAAAAGTGGACTTGAGAATACTTACGAATCTGTTTTACGTGGTGCAAAAGGACTAAAAGTATATTGGGTAGATGTCTATAATCGAATCAAAGGGTCTTTTCACGATGGTGATCTAGACAAAAATGCTGTCGAAGGACAAAATATCACAACAACATTAGATATTACCCTGCAGGAGTATGGAGAAAAACTCATGCAAAACAAAAAAGGCGGTATTGTCGCTATCGAACCTAATACTGGAGAAATACTGGTTAAACTATCAAGCCCTGGATACGATCCCGAAATGTTTGTAGGTAGGGCTATGTCAGAGAATTATCGTGAACTTGCAAACAATGATACTTTAAGACCGCTATTCGATCGCTCTATGATGGCAACCTATGCGCCAGGATCAATTTTCAAACTGGTACAAGCATTAATTGCACTTCAAGAAGGCATAATCACTCCTCATACTCGATTTAAATGTCACAATGGCTATCATGTTGGTCGATTTACACAAAAGTGTCATCATCACAAATCGCCTCTCGATTTAAAAGAATCAATACAGCACTCCTGTAATGCCTATTATGCTCAAACATTTCGAAATATTTTGGATGCACCTCGATTTGGATCAGTTAGTGAAAGCTACACAAATTGGAGAAGACATATCACTTCGTTTGGTTTTGGTGGAAGGTTAGGCACCGATCTTCCGAGTGAATTAACTGGATTTATACCCAAAGCTAGTTATCATGCAAAACAACTTAAAACAAAAAACTGGAAATCTCTTAATATTGTATCAATGGCCATTGGTCAAGGGCCACTTTTGATCACCCCTCTTCAAATGGCTAATATGGTTTCATGCATAGCGAATCGTGGCTATTATTACATACCTCATATCGTCAAATCTATAGGTGATGATGGAATAATAGATCCTAAATTTCTAGAAAAACAACAAACTACTATTGATCCAAAATATTTCGAACCCGTAATTGATGGGATGGACCTTGTTGTTCATGGCGAAGATGGCACAGGTAGATCTGCTGCTATAAAAGATATTCGTGTTTGTGGGAAAACCGGTACGGTTGAAAATCCCCATGGGGACGATCATTCTGTATTCGTAGCTTTTGCCCCAAGAGAAAACCCAAAAATTGCCATAGTTGTTTATGTTGAGAATGGTGTATGGGGATCAAGATATGCCGCTCCAATTTCAGGCTTAATGATTGAAAAATATCTAAAAGGAAAGATTTCCAAAAACAAGAAATATTTGGAAAAGAGAATGCTTGATGCAGATTTGATCCATATAGAAAAAGACAAAGAAGAATAAAGAATAGCAGCTATGAATAGAAGAGTAAGCCTAATTAAAAACTTAGATTGGATAACCATCATGCTTTACGCTATGTTGGTATTCTTGGGCTGGATTAATATATATGCTGCTGTCTATAACGAAGATCATCAAAGTATTTTTGATGCGACTCAACGTTATGGGAAACAGCTAATATGGATTGGCGCTGCATTTTTTATTGCAATTATCATTCTAACCATTGAAAGTAAATTTTACTCCGCATTTGCATACCCTACTCTCATCCTTATGGTGGTTCTCCTCTTGGCTGTTCTGGTTTTTGGGGTAAAGGTTAATGGAGCACGCTCATGGTTTCAATTGGGCACAATACGATTTCAACCCGCAGAATTCGCAAAGTTTGCCACAAATTTAGCCATAGCAAGATATCTTAGCCAACACAACTTTAAGATTCACAAAATTAAATCCCTTTTTATTACTGGGCTTATTCTCTTTACTCCAGCAGTTTTAATTTTAATGCAAAATGATACCGGTTCAGCACTAGTATATTCAATTTTCGTACTTGTCCTTTACAGGGAAGGCTTATCTGGGTTTGTACTATTCTTAGCGCTCTTAGCGGCAATATTCTTCGTACTCACACTTATTTACTCCAGTTTTACTGTAGCTATTCTAATCATTGCTATTGCTGCTGTAAGTTTAAAAATGATAGGCGTACAAGTAAAACAGATCGTCATTGCATTTGGAATTCTTGCAGGTAGCTTCGGAACTCTTTGGCTAATCAATAAAGGAACTGATCTTCAACTCGAGAATTTTTCTCTTGTAGTTATAGCAATCCTTCTGAATACCATTCCATTTTTAGTTCACATTTATCGTCAGAAAATAACTAAAGCTGCAATGGTTCTATTAATGGTTATAGGCAGTTTATTCTACACATTCTCTGTTAGCTATATTTTCAATAAAATATTAGAGCCTCATCATCAGAAACGAATCAATGAACTTTTAGGCATTCAATCAGATCCATATGGAGCAGGATACAATGTTAACCAATCAAAGATTGCTATTGGTTCTGGAGGTTTTAGTGGAAAAGGATTCTTGAATGGAACTCAAACAAAGTTCAATTTTGTTCCTGAACAGAGTACTGATTTCATTTTCTGTACGGTTGGAGAAGAATGGGGTTTTCTAGGCTCTGGTGTTGTGCTCCTCTTACTCCTCGGCCTAATTCTTAGATTATTATTCTTAGCAGAAAGACAACGCTCCAGCTTTAGTCGAATATACGGCTATGGTGTTGCTGCAATTCTATTTTTCCATATTGCTATTAATGTCGGCATGACAATCGGCTTAGCACCTGTTATCGGTATTCCTCTGCCATTTTTCAGCTATGGAGGCTCTTCTCTATGGTCTTTCACCATCCTACTCTTTATCTTCCTTAGACTTGATGCAAATAGATTAGAGCTCCTTAGATAATGATCACAATTTCATCACTAAAAATAAGACTCTCTACTTTTTAGAAAATCTAAGCTTCAATTGTACGTGATCCCAAAGAATGGGTATTGAACAAAGTAATAAACTATTTAGATTCGGTCTTCGGTTAAACCCAGAAATTGTATGTGATCCCGAATAGGTAGGGATTTATAATTTCTGTACTTCCTTATATTATCGATTAAGACATTAAGACGAAATAAATAAACATAAAAAAGCCCACTAATTTCTTAGTAGGCTCTCGTATAAGAGTTTATTGAGTCTTACAACGCGTTAACGTGTGAAGCTAATTTCGATTTCAAGTTAGCAGCTTTGTTTTTATGGATAATGTTGATTTTAGCCAACTTGTCCAACATAGCAGTAACTTTAGGTAGCAACTCAGAAGCAGCTTCCTTATCAGTAGTCGCACGTAAATTTCTTACGGCATTTCTCGTAGTTTTGGCATAGTACTTATTATGCACTCTTCTAGCCTCAGACTGACGAATTCTTTTAATTGCGGATTGATGATTTGCCATCTCTTTATTGTATAATAATTATTTAAAACTGTAGTCCGTACGGGAATCGAACCCGTGTTACTAGAATGAAAATCTAGCGTCCTAACCCCTAGACGAACGGACCAAAAAAAATCTCCAAAAAGCAATTAAAGAATTGCAATACTATGTAGTCCGTACGGGAATCGAACCCGTGTTACTAGAATGAAAATCTAGCGTCCTAACCCCTAGACGAACGGACCAAACGAATTTGGAGCTGCAAAGATAGTTGAAGTTTTTAATAAGACAAACACTTTGCAATTTTTTTTACATCGGAAAAATCGTTGAGAACAAGTCTCACTTTTCTCTCTTTTGCGATGCAAAGTAAATTATAATTCTTCAATCACACAAGAGGTAAATACAAAAAGACACCAGTTTTCTTCCACAAAAAAGCTAACCCCTTATTCCTGAGCATGATCTTTTTTTAATTCCATTCAACAATTGTCCCTCTATCCTTGTTTAGATAGGGAGTAGGTATCATTTTACGTATATGATCTCCTAATAGATTCAATAACTTATTTTTTGAATAATGTCGAGAATACACCAAGCTTACCTCTCTAAGCGGATGTAAATTTGTAAAAGACTTCACTTGTTTCAGCTTTTCGGTCGACATATACTGCGTAGCCAACTCTGGAATCAGTGTAAATCCACCTTCTCGATCTATAATTTTCATGAGTGTTTCCAATGAATTACTTTCAAATTCGAAAGGCAATTCTTGATGTTGCATACTATGCATCTCACAAAGATTAATTACCTGACTACGGAAACAGTGTCCATCACCCAACATCCAAATCTCAGAAGTCGCAATATCTTTCACTTCTACAACCTCTTTTTTAAGTATATCATGATCCTTACAAGCGTAAATCATCATCTCTTCAAAAAACAAAGGTTGCTCTTGTATCTTTTCATCTCTTAATGGCGTAACAAAAACCCCAACATCAAGAAGATCCTTTTTAAGTGCTTTTACGATATCATCTGATACCATTTCCTCAACTTCAACTTTTACATCTGGATAATTTCTAATATAGTCACCAATAAACATTGGTAGTAAAAAAGGCGCTAAAGTAGGGATGATACCAATTTTCAAACTCCCCTCAACTGTATTCCTATGATTTTTGACGATTTCATCAATTTTTTTCGATTCGCCTAATATAATACGAGCTTGTTCAATAATCTGAATACCTACATCGGTAGGAATAATTGGCTGTTTACTTCTATCAAATATGGTAACATCAAGAAATTCTTCAAGTTTCTTGATTTGCATACTTAATGTAGGCTGTGTAATAAAACAGTTATCCGCAGCAGTTGCAAAATGGCGGTGCGTATCTACTGCAACTATATATTCAAGTTGAGTTAATGTAACCATATCTGTGTATTATTTAGTATTTATTGTTTTTGATCCACAAATATAAACAATATCTATTACTTTATATACAATATTGATTTGATTGATATTTAAAACTAGTCTATATTTGTATTAGACTAATGTTTCAAGCTTAATTAAGATGACAAACAGTCTCTGTGTTAAGTCTATTAAACGACAACAACTATCCTAGGTCGATAATAAAATATTACTAGATGAATGTTTTTAAAGACTTGGAATAGTGATTGAGTTTGATAAAATAGCTGCTATACTATTTCATTAATTAAAACAATATCATATAGTTTAATAGTTTTTGTTATTTATAAGTTTTATTAGATGTTTGGGTTAAAACAGTCAGAAGATGGGTCTTTTGGCTGTTTTTTTTTATTTAAAAAAAATAAAACACACTCTTTCAACATGTTATTTAGCAATAATGCTAAACAGCAGTTTTAAGGCTTAAAAAATATAGTACTTTAGCGAGCTAATTTGAAATTTATAAGCTCAATATAAACTGAATAACAATGCAACACGGTATTAAAACAGTATCATTCGAAGAAGCTGCAAAGGTGATTAAATCAGGTGACAGAGTACACCTACACTCAGTTGCTCTAGCGCCACATAAGTTCATTAAAGAAATGTGTGAACGTGGACGTAATGGCGAAATTTACGATGTAACCATTCAACACATCCACACCGAAGGGCCAGCACCATATGCAGCAACTGAGTTCGAAGGCATATTCCATCTTGAATCTTTATTCGTTGGATCAAATGTCCGTAAACAAACTCAAGCTGGATATGCTGATTACATTCCTGTTTTCCTTAGTGAAACTCAGCAATTAATTCGCGAAGGTTATTTAAATGTAAACGTAACTGTTGTACAGGTAAGTCCTCCAGATAAACATGGATATGTTTCTTTAGGCACTTCAGTTGACTGTTCTCGTGCTGCTGTTGAAACTGCTAATACAGTTGTAGCAATCATTAATCCAAATGTACCTCGTGCATTCGGTGATGCTATGATGCCATTAAGCTCTTTCGATGTTTTCTGTGAAGATGATTCTCCACTTATCGAGCATCATAACGCTCCTTTATCTGATATCGAAATTGCTATTGGTAAAAATGTAGCCAATCTTATTCCTGATGGCGCTTGTCTTCAAATGGGGATTGGTGGTATTCCTAATGCTGTATTAGCTCAGTTAGGTAATCACAAAAATCTTGGTGTTCACACAGAGATGTTTGCTGACGGTCTTCTTCCATTGGTTGAAAGCGGTGTTGTAAACGGTATGAACAAAAAGCTAGATCAAGGTAAAATTGTAGCAGGTTTTCTAATGGGTACTAAGGAGCTTTACGATTTTGTTGATGACAACCCTGGGGTATTAATGATGGATGTAGCTTACACTAATGGTGTTCATATCATCAAGCAAAACCCTAAAGTTTGTGCTATAAACTCGGCTCTTTCTATCGATATTACTGGGCAAGTTTGTGCAGACTCAATTGGAACAACTCACTACTCGGGTGTAGGTGGACAAATTGACTTTACTCGTGGAGCTGCTGCTTCGGAAGGTGGTGTACCAATTATCGCTATGCCTTCAGTAACTGGAAGAGGTGTTTCAAAAATCACACCAACTCTTTTACAAGGGTCGGGTGTTGTAACTACACGCAACAATATGCATTGGTTTGCTACTGAGTACGGTTGTGTTAACCTATTTGGTAAAACACTTCAGCAAAGAGCTAAAGCTATTATTTCAATTGCTCATCCTGATTTCAGAGAGGAACTAGATAAAGCTGCTTTCGAAAGATTCGGTTCTCACTACCACTTTGTAAATAAATTAGTGAAATAAACTACGAAATTTTAATATTAAAAATGGCTATCGATATTTTTCGATAGCCATTTTTATATGCATACAAGTTCAAATCTTATCCGTTAGAAATCGTAACACCTTCATGAGCAACCTCAAGAGTTTCCACTGCCACTTCGTCACCGTCAGATTTTAGATCGGCTCCTGTAATTTTGGTTGGCCAGGCATTCTTCAAAACCCATGTTATTGTCGGACTACCACCCTCATTCAACAACTTAATGGTCACGGTCTTTCGTTTAATTACATTCATTTTTATCTCGTTAAACCAATCCCAGAACGTATTGTCTGACTTGAAAATACCTTTCTTCATAGTCACACTACTCGATTTCTTAATTCCCGGCATTTTAATTGTCGAAAATTCTGGGCTGCCACCATGTCGATATTCAACTGGCTGAACTTCTACATCAAGCCCTGACACTTCTTGAAACGATACTTTCTCAGAATCCCATTCTACTTGAAAATAAAACTTAGGCAAGGGCCATACATTTGTTGATTGAGCTGATCCATCATCTACCATATCTGAAATTTTTAATTGTTGTTATTAATATCAATTCAATTATGATTTTTGCATCTGTTGTTGGAAAGTAATCTCAATAAATTCTGCTGGTCTTGTAATAGCTACCAGTACAGTAATTTTCAGAATCCCTTCAAGTATGTCTTCAGAAGTCATGGTTTCACCCAATCCTATATGTACACTAAAAGCATCTTCAGGCGAAGCGCCTGCCAAACCTCCTCTTTTCCAAATACCAGTCAGAAAGCTGGATATCATCCCCTTCATAGTAACCCAGGTATTGGCAACATTAGATTCAAAGATATAGGCTTTACTTGCAATTTTTATAGACTCCTCAAGCATAATCATTGTCCTTCTGACATTAATATATCTCCAATCCAAAGAATTCCCATCTAGAGTTCTAGCACCCCACACAAGAGTTCCTTTACCAATAAAAGGACGAATTGCATTAATCGACTTTCCATTTAATGGAACATTCAATTCCTCCTGATCATCATGAGTTATATTTAATGCAGGAGATACGACAGCATTCATACTTACATTTGCTGGAGCTTTCCAAACGCCACGTGTGTTATCAACCATTGTATAGATTCCTGCCATTGCAGATCCTGGAGGCATCAGATTTAATACAGCCTTAATTTTAACAATTATGGTTTTAAAGATTGGACTTATCTGTATCAGCATCTTATCTAACAAGGCTTTGTCTGTACTTGAAAGTGTATCATCTGCGATGCGGTTGATTTTCTCTTCTATTTCAGTTTTTTTAGCCGCATCAACTTCTCTTCCTTCTGGTATTAAGTCTTCCTTTAAGATGGACTGCAATACATCTTTATTTATTATATTCTCGTAGCCAAGATCTTTGCCCTGTACAATTGAGGAATTAACCCAAGGGTAATAAGCCGCTCCAAAATCAAGAAAATTGATTCCTATTTGATTTCTAAAATCCAAAACACGATCACCTGCCGGATCTTTTCTATCGCGAAATCCTTCCCATATATCCAAAATTGCAAAACGATTTTTCATCTTACATCCACAATGGCTAAGCATTTTCTGATGAACTTTCTGACTATTATCTGCATTAAGCAGAGTGGTTTCAGGAATCACAAGTATGGTTGGCTCTTGTTCTTTGATAAGCTGCCGAACACCACTGACCATCTTATCCGAATCCAAATCGGTATTATAATCTCCTACAGATACAATATAGCAGGGACCACCGCCATTAGAATAGTACATTAAAATACTGTAATACAAAATGTACTTTCCTTTATCCTGACTGAGTTTGTAATTTTTATCTCCTAATACAAAATCGGGTTCACCAGCACCCCCTTCGCCCATCTCATTTATTTTGAAACCAGGATGTGGGGTTCCTCCAAAATAAGAATGAAACTCTGCCATTGAGGTAATCCTATAGGGCTTGTTTACTAAAGACTTATTTCCATTAATGGCTTTCTCGGTGTGCCCGATAAACGCTGGAACTGCAGTAGCTACTTCGACTACAGAATTCGGAAAGGCGTTTTTCTCAACGATGTAAACGCCAGGAGTTTTCATTGTGTTCATAGAATGATAATTTATTTACCATAAAAGTAAAAAGATTCTTCAATAAACAAATCTATTTAATGTCAACATAGTTTCCATTTTGAATAAAAAATATTTTCACATAGACCTTATGTATTCCTCAGCTGACTGACTACACTCATAAACTTATTCAATCTCTCATTAGAAATAGGATTCATCCAGTAACCCGCTTCCTTAAAGTGAGATCCCACAATAAAGGCATTAGCGAATGTCCAGTATTCTGAAATATTATCATCTGTAATTCCAGAACCAATCAATATGGGTTTACTTACTAAATCCTTCAAAGCGTCTAACTCTCGAATATCAACCACTTTTCCTGTAGACGATCCTGTAATAATGAGACCATCGCTTAAGAAAAACTCAGCCGCATGAGCCGTTTCTACAATATCGACATCCGAGGTAATGGCATGAGAGCTGTGCTTCTTTTTAATGTCAGTAAAAACCTTCACCTTATCTGCATCAATCATTTTTCGATATCGCATTAGCTCTCCAGCACAGGAATCGATATAGCCCTCATCGGCTACATGTCCAAAAACAAAACCTTCTGCACGAATAAAATCTAAATCAGCGGCCTTAGCAACTGCCAAAGCTTCCATATTTGCACCTGCTAAAATCTGAATCCCTATAGGCAAGCAGACCGCTTCACGTATAGCCTTAGCTACTACTGTCATTCCTGCAATTATTTCTGGTCCAACAAAACCTTTCATATAAGGTACATCGTGCATGTTCTCAATAATTATAGCATCGAGCTTCGCATTTTCGTATTGCTTGGCTTCTTTTACTGCCAAAACAGAAATGTCTCTCAAACTCATTTTATGATTCGGTGTGCCAGGTAATGCCTGCACATGAATCATTCCTATGACCGATTTTTTTTCTAAAAACTGCATTATTCTCTCTTTATATTTTAAGCCTAAAGGCAAAAAAATGGAAACTCTAGCTAATGAGCTTTGAAATGATCAACTTACATATTAAAAGATTCAATTCATTATCTTATTATCAAATCAACACATCTTCTCATCATTCTATTACTACTGCCCCAGTATCTGGAAAAGCTCATCTAACTTAGGCGTTAAGATGATTTCTGTACGACGATTCTTACTTCGACCTTCGGCACTTGCATTGGTGCCAATTGGCAAATATTTACTTCTACCGGCAACAGTCATCCTCTGTGGGTTAATGCCTTTATTCAAACTTAAGATTCGAACAATAGATGTTGCTCGTTTTACACTCAAATCCCAATTGTCTTTTAAATCACCACTCCCTTTATAAGGTACATTATCGGTGTGACCCTCAATCACAATATTGATATCTTTATTTGTAGACAAAACCTGAGCCAATTGCTTTAAGGCTTGTGCACCACGAACATCAACTGTATAGCTTCCTGATTTGAAAAGCAACTTTTCATCCATTGACACATACACCTTCCCGTTTCGATTAGAGATGCTCAATCCTTTATTATCGAATCCTGTTAAAGCATTCATCACCTTATTTTTCAAGGCCATTACAGCTTCATCTTTCTTAGCAAGTGCTCTTTCTAGTTCAAGTAGATGCTTATCTCGTCGACCAATTTCATTTTGCAGATCATCTAACTTTTTCAATCTACGTTTCAAATCCTGCTCTAAACGCATCACTTCATCTTCGCGCAAATTCAAATTATCCTGAGTTTTATGAATCTGATCTAGCAAGGTTTTAGATTCCCTAGCACTACCCTTTTGCTGTTTTGCCAACTGCCTAAGCAAATCCTCTTGATTTTGTTCACAACGTTTTAATTGTGCTTTACTTTTTAATAATCGCTCAGCATTTTCGTTAAATTCGGCCTCAGCTCGCTTGTATTTATCTTCTAGAACGTCAAACTTTCCTTCCAACTCAGCATTACTTTCAGTAAGTAATCTATTGGCATCTTTAAGTTCCTCATATTTTTTCTGATTTTCATTTGCTCTCGACTCCAAGGTCTGATATTGACGTGCTGGCACACATGAGAAAAGGACTCCTCCTGTTACAAGAACAAATAAAAACTGCTTAATTCTTTTCATATCTTAATTATCAATTAATTACCTAACTAGTGTTCATCAACACATTGCTTAACGGAATTTCAAAAACAAATATAAAGAGAGTAAAACTGAATCACAATACAAATCCTCTTTTAGCTTAATTTTCTCATGTCAGATTCTTAACTTTATAATACTTATGATAAATATCTATTTATACCCTATCCAAAATTGGCTTTACTGTGTGATTGCTCAATTTTTCCTATCTTCGTCCTCTAGATCCTTTTTTAAAATTGGACCAAAATTCGATCAACAATATATTATAAACTGAGTAACAAATGACAAAGTCTGAAAAACCATTATTGGATCAAATTAACTTTCCATCCGACCTAAAAAAGGTTTCGGAAGATGATCTAATTCAAGTTTGTACAGAGCTTCGTCAGGAGATTATTGAGCAGGTTTCTTGTAATCCAGGTCATTTTGGAGCGAGCCTTGGTGTTGTTGAACTAAGTGTTGCATTACACTACGTTTTAAATACACCTTACGATAATTTGATATGGGATGTTGGACACCAAGCATACGGACATAAAATCTTAACTGGGAGAAAAGATCTTTTTCATACCAACAGAAAATATAAAGGTATTAGCGGATTCCCAAATCGTGGTGAAAGCGAATACGATGCTTTCACTGTGGGGCATTCTTCAACGTCGATTTCAGCTGCACTTGGCATGGCTGTTTCAGCTCAATTAAGTGATGAAAAAGATAGGAAAACAGTTGCTGTAATTGGCGATGGTTCGATGACTGCTGGCTTAGCCTTTGAAGGCTTAAACAATGCGGCTACAAACAATGCAGATTTATTGGTAATTTTAAATGATAACAATATGGCTATTGACCCTAACGTGGGTGGATTGAGCGAATATTTGTTAGACATTACGACTTCTCAAACATATAATAAAGTAAAAGATGATGTTTGGCGTTTTCTTGGAAAATTTAACCGAGTAAACCCCAATACTCAAAAAATATTTCAGAAAGTAGAACACGGTATCAAGACCATTCTACTGAAACAAAGTAATTTATTTGAGGCTTTAAACTTCAGATACTTTGGCCCTGTTGATGGGCACAATGTAAATCATATGGTTAAAGTATTGAGTGATTTACAAAAAATACCTGGACCAAAAATTCTACATTGTATCACAAAAAAAGGAAAAGGTTTCGGTCCTGCCGAGCTTAATCAAACCTACTGGCATGCTCCTGCTAAATTTGATGCGGACACAGGCGAAATTCTTCAGAAGAAATCAGATACACCTCAAATTCCAAAATTTCAGGAGGTTTTTGGAAATACACTTGTTGAGTTGGCTGAACAAAATGAAAAAATTGTAGGTATTACGCCTGCTATGCCAACGGGTTCGTCATTGAATATCATGATGAAAAAAATGCCCGATAGAGCTTTTGATGTTGGAATAGCCGAGCAACATGCTGTGACTTTTGCTGGAGGATTAGCAGCTAAAGGAAAGATTCCTTTTTGTGCAATATATTCTACATTTATGCAACGTGCCTACGATCAGGTTATTCATGATGTTGCTTTGCAAAATGTAGATGTGGTATTCTGTTTAGACAGAGGTGGTCTAGTTGGTGCTGATGGTGCAACACATCATGGGGTATACGACTTAGCTTTTTTTAGATGTATTCCTAATATGACGATTTCTTCGCCACTAAATGAAGAAGATTTACGCAACCTAATGTACACCGCTCAGTTGGGTGGCAAGGGTGCTTTTTCTATTCGATACCCTCGTGGTAATGGTCGTGAAATAAATTGGAAAACACCATTTAAAGAAATTGTAGTTGGTAAAGGTCAACAGTTAAAAGTCGGTAAAGATCTTGCCATTCTTTCTATAGGGCCAATCGGTATGCTAGCAAGTGATGCCATAGAAGAACTTGAGAAAGAAGGGCATTCTATCGCACATTACGATATGCGTTTTCTTAAACCTATTGATGAAGAAATACTGCATGAAGTATTTAAAAATCATAAGAATATCATTACTATTGAAGATGGTTCTATCATTGGTGGCTTAGGCTCAGCAGTCATAGAATTTATGAGTGACAACAGCTATGCTTCTAAAGTTAAACGACTTGGTGTGCCTGATAAATGGATTGAACATGGTAGCCAAGAAGAGCTTTATAAAGAATGTGGTTTTGATAAGGAGGGTACTATGAAGGCAAGTAAGGAGCTTCTTAGGAAGCATTACGGTATAACATGATTGTTTTGTATTTTACAACTCTTGATTTTCAGGCTGATGTGATTGTGTTGTAGTCATGTTATTTCTTAACAGTTCCTTAGCTAAAGAAATTTAAGAACAGAATTGATATAGAAGAATTAGACGATACTGGTTTTATTTTAAGACGTTAGAGTTATTGTAGGTAAAGGGCTTGCGGTGGAGTTAAAATATACGGTGGTATCTCCTTTTAATAAATCTGAATCTATAAATTTTCAGTTTTCAAACTTAGATTTCTATTGGTGGAGACAGCTGCTTTAGGTAACAAATGCCTACTGGCTGTGAAACCTTTAAAGATAAAAAGTAAAAAGGATGAGGTTAAAAAACAGTGGAGCAGCCAGCAGTATTTTGGAAACCCCTGACGGACTTTTTGCAGCAGCCCAAGAAGAGAATGAAATGTCTACCTTTCTGAATTCAAATTTTATTTAAGCGATTAAAAGTCTTTTCAATTTCGAAAATTAGTTGTTTTGAGATTCCACAATTTTGAGATAAACCTCTCCATTGAGAAATCGCTTCTTTTACTTGTTCCAGAATTGCTTCAGGCTTCTTAAGTCCAAAATGATTTGCCAATTTCAATAAATGCGTTTCTCCAGGATTTTTACTTTCACCTGCAATCATCGTATTATGCAAACCATAAGCCGAAGTGGAATAAGTTAGGTCATAAGCTGGTGCCATTTTCCAATTTCCCTGAACATCCATTAAAAAAGAAAAGTTTTTAGAGTGATCGTCTCTATTATGAGCATAAACGTTAAAGACTGCCAAGCGGAATATTTTCTCGTAAGCATTCACATGCCTTTCCAAGCGAAAAGCACAATCCATCAGGTGCCCATAATCCATTGTACTCATTCTGGAATGTCTACCTTTCGTGTGACGTTTTTTTTAAGTCCATAAATTTATATTTTTGAATTATGGGAAATAAATATGAGAATGATTTTAAGGTCATGATAGTTGAGCTATTAAAATCAGGAAGAACCGCTAAAGAACTTAGTGATGAATACGGTATTAATGACGGAATAATCAGGCGTTGGAGAAGAGAGTATGAATCAATTCATTAGTTTGCTTCTTAAATCCCACCAAAATCTTAGGACTAGATCCTCCTGAATATCCACCTAAGGTAAAAAGCTCTTCTATCATTTCTGTACTCTCCCCTTTGAGAACATGCGCCATCTCTTTCGCAATGACATCCAATTCCAGTTGCTTTTTAAAATCATAATTTCCATCCTGTTGCGGCAGGTAAGATAACGCTCCCATGCCAGTATCTCCAACATAAGCCAACCTATCTAAAGGTGTCAATCTGTTTATATCAATTCCTTTTGAGCTTAGACTACGATCCAACAACAATCTTCCCCAACCATCGGGCAACGAATCGTTAAAAACACCATAAAGTCCATCAAATGTATCTTTCTCTGCATTTGTAATTTCGCCTGCACAGGGTAGTGTTATAGGGGAAATATTCAATCCTGTTTTCAAAAAATCTAAATGATATCTAAAATAGATCTTACGATTATTCAAAACCAGCTCACCTACTTCGTATGAGTGACCTTCTAAATTAAGCGTTACAAGTATATTTTTTGTCTCGTTCATGTTTTAAGGTTTTGTGGTAAACAGTTTTTCAATGTCAGATTCATCTTCTGTTATTTGAAAAACAGCCTCAAAATCACCCAAATGATTCGTCAGGTGTGCCAATTTGAGAAGTGATTCCAAAGAAATCTGTCCTGTCCCTTCAAAACGTTTTAAACTACCCAATGAGACTCCCGATCGCTCAGCCATTTCAACTTGTGAAATCTTTAGGTGTTTACGCAAAGCCTTATGGCGTTCTGCCAAAGCTTTACCAATATCTGTTGGTGTTGATAATAGTGAATACATACAGCTTAAATATTAGCTAAAGACACGTATTTTCATGCGAAAAAGCTAATATATTAGCTAATGGCTTTATTAAAACCTATTGGCTGTGAAACCTCTTTATCTAATCCTATTGTAACAGCCAACTTGTTTAATGATTCACGACTAACAATTTTTGATCGAATTTGAGTAAGAAAGTCCTCACTCTTATTGGGAAAGTATTTGTAAAGAACATCAGCAATAATAGATCCTAAAATGGCATCTCCTAAAAACTCGAGACGCTCATTACTCATAGGGGCTCCATTCTCACATGGAACAGATGCTGATTTATGTACAAGTGCTAACTCACACAAGTCAATTCTATTAGACGTAAAGCCCAAAAGATAGTGACTTTACAAAGATTACAGAACTAAGAATTAAAGAGATTGAAAAAATACTAAACACCAGACCTAAAAAAAGATTTGACTATGAAAATCCTATATTTATAATGAAGAAATTATTATTTAACGCAGAGGTTGCATTTATGAGTTGAATTCTGCTACGTTTAGCCTTACGACCATGTTTTTTAATTTGAAAATTTAACGACGAACTAAGCTGTAGCTACCAAAGGTTCTTCAAGGCGCAATAGAGCTTCTTTT
>JADGEF010000149.1 GCA_016744515.1 Marinifilaceae bacterium
CGCAAAAAAAGAAGATTCCCTAAGCCACTATACAGAAGCGAAATACCAACCCCCGAAGCGACGCCTGAACAACAAGCAGAGAGAGAAAAATATTGGAAATAAAATATTGAGTATTTCCAACCCGAACATAACTCCTATTGATACAAGCCTAATATTGATACAGATTCGGAAACAGTAAAATTTATAACTCATATATAATTAACTTATTCTTAAATTATTTTAAATGATTCCTGCGTTTTTTTTAAAAATTGATACAAGAAGTCGTTATCTGATAGGAGCGATTATAATCTTACATTTACTGACATGTTTTATAGTAAAGCATTTCTTTAAACTGAGAGATACTGATGTTGTTTTGGTTTACTTGCTTGCAAACTTGTTTATATGTAATATTTTGTGGGCAAAGCTTACTCGGGTAAAAGTAAAACATTGGGTGTTTTTATTTATGTTATTATTTCAACTGGTACCATTTTGGTATGAATGTTTGGATCAAAGATATAATTGGTTTGATAATCTTATAATAGGAACCGGTTTATTACTTTTTATACAGGGGATGTGTTATATAGTTGGTAATAAAAAGTATTTGGATAAAAAATTTCCTGCTTAATTAATTATCCCATCCTGAAGCCACGCCTGAAAAACAAGGATAGAGAGAGGTATTGGAAAGGTTAAAATAAGCAAAAACATGGCAGTAAAAAATAAAAAAAAGGATTTGCATCGCAAAATTACCCACCAAACTTATAAGTATAAAAACAAAATGGGAGACAAAGGGCCCCAAAGTTGGTTGCCAAAAGTGATTCAGGAACTCGACGATATTATTTATAGTGGTGAAATGGGATATTCATGTGTGAATGATAAATACATACATGACGCTGAAGGTCATTTTGTTGGTATCATAAACGAAGCCGAATCTATAAAATCAGATTTTTCGACTATTGGCGACCATATAAGAATAAAAGGCTATAGTCCTACAATATTATTAGACGATGGTCCGCATTGCATGAGCTACGAAGAAAAAGATTTATCGGAGATCGTACGTCTTGCAACAGCCTCGTATACGCTGGAGACAGCTCCTACTATTAAGCCTGTTACGCGCGATGTTTTTCCTTATATCGTACAATACGATCAGAGTGTTTTTGGTTTTTTAAGCCATATAGCCTCTCGCTTTGGAGAATGGTTTTACTACGACGGACAAAAAATGATTTTTGGATCGGAAACCTCCGAATCCATAAATTTAAAATATGGAGTCGATTTGATGGACTTTAACCTGAAAATGCAAACGCATCCTAAAACATTTAAGTATGTGACCCGTGATTATTATACGGATGAAAAATTGGAGAGTTCGATTGCAGCAGGTACAGAGTTACCCGATTATCATACCGTAATGGCTGAAAGATCGGAAAGCATGTTTCCACAAGAAACCCTTATTGATTACCACAAACACACTGCCGACGGTGACCTTAATCAGGCACTAGAAAATGCAGCTATAATACAAGGCGAGGCCAATGTTGCCCGTACGCTTGTTTTATCGGGTACAACAATGAATTCGGGACTAAAAATTGGCTGTTTAATCTCAATTACACAAAAAACGGCAGATGGCGAAACATCGTATGGTAAGTATATTGTTACAAAACTGGAACACAGCTGCCAAATGGCGGGCGATTACAAAAACGATTTTGAAGCAATTCCCGAAAATGTAGTTTACCCTCCGTATACAAATGTTGCCCTATTTCCGCAATGCCAAAGCCAAACGGCTCTGGTTGTTGAGAATGCCGACCCACAAGGATTAGGTAGAATACGAGTTAAATTTAGCTGGCAGCTAACAGCTCCCTCACCTTGGATTCGTATGACTCAACCACATGGCGGTGTTGATAAAGGCTTTCATTTTATTCCTGAAATAGGAGAAGAAGTGATGGTAGGCTTTGAAGCTGGAAACGCCGAAAAACCATTTGTAATAGGAACGCTATACCATGGCACAGCCAAACCAGAAAGCTTTACCACCGATACTAACGATGTAAAAGCCATAAGAACTCGAAGCGGACATACCATTGAGTTAAATGATACCGATGGTGAAGAAAAAATTAATATTTACGATAACGAAGGCAGTATTATCACTTTCGATACGCAAGCAAAATCGCTAAGCATTAGCTCGGTTGAAAATATTGATATCAGCGCAAAAAATATCAATATATCTGCCGAAGAAAATATAGTAGTACGAGCTGGATCGAATCTGCAACTTGGAGCGGATGCCGATACAACTGTAGGGGCTGAAGGAAAACTTGCACTTCAATCGACCGGAGATACTACGGTAAGTAGTAGTGCAGCCTTAACGCTTGCCGCAACTGCCGATGCTACGATGAGTGGTGCAAATGCGAGTGTTTCGGGGCAATCAGAAGCCCGTTTAATTGGAATGAAAGTTAATGTTGAAGGACAAATGACAGCTGTAAAAGGTGCAGCTTTTGCAATTGAAATAAAATAATAAGAAAATGGCAGGAAAACCAATAGCAACAGTAGGCAGTATGCACATTTGCCCAATGTGTAGTGGTCTTGTGCCACACATAGGAGGCCCAGTAACAGGTCCAGGAATGCCTGGCGTAACCATTAACGGACAAGCAGTAGCCGTAATGGGCGATATGTGTACTTGTATAGGTCCACCAGATGTAATTGTGCAAGGCTGTCCAGGTATTACCATAAATGGTGTTCCTGTTGCTAGTGTTGGTTGTATGACTGCTCACGGAGGGCAAATAACATCAGGAATTCCAGGTGTTACAATTGGCCCCAAAGTGCCAACACCAGCAGCAACGATGCCCATTGCTCAAATCCCATTTCCCGAAATACGACTTGTTGATAAATTAGGTGCTGCAATGAGTGGAAACTCAGCCGATTTAGCTCAAGCACAGGGCAATATTGAAGCCATACAAAGAGGCAATACCGAGCTAGAGCCGAATATTTATAATGTGCGATGGGTGAAAGAGAGCACAATCGTTAAAAATTCTAAAGAACTTAAAGAGGTTACAGTTATTGCAGATGTAATAAATATAGATGAAGGAGAAACTGTTGATTTTACCATAGCGAGAAAAAGAAAAAGTGATGGTAGTGAACAAATTATAGAATTAAGTGGAACAGTTGTAAAAGGCACAGTAGAAGCCGTATGGGAAATAGAAGAAGATAACACTACCAATAAAGGTTCTAATAATGATTGAGATACCAGATATTGCTGATTGTAAAGTTACTGCCTCGTATAATAATGGTGAAGTAGAAGCGAAAGGTAATGTGATGACTATAAAGCCATCAACATTTAGTTTAAGCTTTATGCGCTATACCTTGGCAAAGGACGATAGGCAAAAACATTTTACGTGGCCACAGCGAGAACAAACAACTGCCTACTCGCTAAATAAATCAGTTGATATTGCTAATTACACTGTTAAAGCAACAAGTGTGCGTGAAGGTTATATCTATATTTATTTCGATAATAAACCCGATTTATTCAAGGAATTACAAATAGATCTTACGGGTACACTTACCAATATCATTTCAGATTTACAAGATGATGTTCGAGAGCAAAAAGACCCCCTAAGTCGTAAGTATTATTGCATAACGAACAAAGATATCGTTTGGATCGCATTTTCAGAATTTCAATGGAGTGCTGCTCATATAAACGATATACGAACTAAGTCAGAACTGCGCGAAAACCGAATGCAAAAGTTTGACGCAACACAATGGGCAGGTAATCAAAATCAAGTTGATGCTTTTACTGTAGATAATATCGATGCTTATTTCCCACTTGAAGATGACGACACACTTCCAAATCAATTAGAGGATGGAAGATGGACTGGCGGATTAATGAAAGACTTAATGAATTCGGCAAAGATTCAATGGTGGATGAGTTACTACAATAACGTAAAAGTAATTGAAGAGGTTCCCGACGAGAGAGAAGAGGTTTTCTTTTGTTTGCACGATCCGCTTGGCTGTGCTGACGAATTGGCTATTGAATTAGATGATTGTTGGAAGGAAATGGAAGCATTGATTATTGCAATGCAGACGGGAATTGATCGGAATGTCGTCCTGAATACGATTATACCTGGCGATAAAGAACCTGAAGACCTTGTAGATAAAGACAAACTGAAGCAGATAGAAATGATGCATAAGTCCGTTATGCTTTTGTATCAAACTAGTTTCTGCTCTGAAGAAAATAGTGAAAAATATGGAGATAACTTAGATAAAGAACGGATTGAACTCTTATTAGGCAAAGACGATAGGGCTAGCCTTAGAACTAAAATTGCAAATGTAAAGGAGCAATTTGTAATTCTATTAAAAAGTGAATATTACATTCAAGCTATAAATGAGTATGTAAGTCAGGTAGACGATGTAAAATTAGTAGGGAAAAATAGAAAAATTATTCACATTAGCAATCTACAATATAGGGTTAATGCCAAAGATCATGTGTATAATTTGGCTGATGAGAACAAGCTAATATCAGATAAGCTTGATGTTGGGATTGAGTACCTTAAAAAAGAGTTCGATGATCAGAAGGGAATTCTGTTTGAACCCGTAGATGTGGATATTAAGAAAGGTGGCGATTCTCTTGATAGAGTTATTTTAACATGGAACACCATTGCTTCAGGGATTAGTGATTTTGCAAAAAAATACCCCCAATACCTTCAGACTAAAATTGACTTGTTGAATGGAATCCGTATTTTCCGAAATGGCGAAATGGTACTCGACGAATGTTTCGATTTATCTACCATTAATAAGGCTGTTCGTAATAAAAAGGCTTTTCTTGAATCGGGACTGCAGATGATGAATATGACCGAAGAACTGCTTGAGGATACAAAATTTATTGCAGCAGTTAGTGGTAGTTTTATTAGCATAGAGCAGGTTAGCATTTCTCAAAAGTTTAATGCCGCATTTCAGCGTGAAGGTAAGCTATACGATTTAGCCAACCACCTAACAAACTCACTTGCTTGGAACAGATTTGTAGCTAAAGTCGCTATTGTTAATATGGGGAGTGCACTGTTTCAGTTTAGAAAAGGATTTCAACTTAATTTAGAAACATCTAAAAATACTTTATCCGCTTTCTCTGCATTAGCGGGTGTTGTTGAAACAAGAGCGACCTACAAAATACTTTCGAGGAAACTAAGTGGTGAAATTACGAAAGAAATAGCAGATAAATTAATGAAAGGTTTACCAACCCGAGCTAGTGCCGTAGGCATATGGCTAGGTGCGGGTGTAGATGCTATGGATAGTGGGCTTAATTTTTATAGGGGCGATACTGATGCTGCTGCTATGCAGGCTCTAGCTGCCATACTAGGTACTGTGGCAGCTGTTGGCATGTGGAATGGATGGAATCCACTAGGCTGGATTGCTTTATTAGCCGCAGGAACAGGACTTTCAATTTTAGCGATATTTTTCGAAGACGATCGTTTAGAAGAATTATGTGAATGTACTCAGTTTCGCATAAATAAGAAATGGTTTGGTTTGGGAGAGAATGTCTTCGAATTTAAGGGTAGCATCGAGGAAAGTGTTGATTTTCATTATGCATCGGGCAATCAAATGACTCTATCTGGTTTTGAGCAATATGCTGATTACCTAATTTTTTATAGAAGACTAACAGATATATTATTTGGGGGTTCGCTTGTTATAGAAAACAAACCCAATGTTATTTCTAGCCGTACGGTTGGACCAACTACCATTCAAGAACACTTTAAGAAAGAACTGTATGTTAAAGTCAACTTTAGTATGGCTAAAATGTTTATTGCCGATATCGATTTGCAAATCTATTTGTTTCCCGATGGTTTTCAGTCTGGGAAAGCTCAAATACGTTTAACAGAGGAGAAAGGAAAAGGAAACATTCGACTGATTGCACAAAACGATATGTCAGCAGACTATTTTGTGGCCTTATTCGATATTCCAAAAAAATATCAGTTCTTACCCAATACGAGTCAATATCGAACGAAAGCTGAAATTATAGTCCTTTGCAGATGTAAAGACAATACGCACACCTTCCCAATCGATCATGATAATAAGCCAAGGTATGTAGCCATGCGCGATAAATTATATAAAAGAGAAACCATTGCCATTCAGCCAAATTCACCTTACACCAAACAGCTTAACGAGAAACAAGAAGTCGACAGAAAACGTAATCTGGTATATGTAAGTGTATCTGGTGATCATATCAAGCGCGATTTTAGGAATAAATTATTAGCCCCATCAACTTGGGAATAAAAAGAAATACAATGGATGTAAATAAATATTATCAGCCCAAAAGGGAAATAGAAGCCAAAGTACCCCACGACTGGAAAAAAAAGTACCCCGACTTTTGTATTTGTGAATTGCCTGGACCAGGAATTGTTAGTAAAGACGACATTGAAAGAAAATATATAGATTTTGCAGATGATAATTATCTAATTTTCGATTGTTCCGACTCAAAAGAAATGGATCTCTATTGGGCATGGGGATGGGTTGGTGCACATCTACTACTTTGTTGTCTAGGACTTACTAATATGGAATTCGGGCTTGAGTTTTTACAAGTGGCTTTAATGATGGCTTGCATAGCATATCCACCCGCCATTTGGTTTTTTATAAAAGCCTATTATATGAATCGAGAAAGAAAACTCATATTTGACAGGCAGCGAGGCTTGGTGCAGGTACCAGGTTCTTTTTGGAATAGCCCTCAGCTCATTCGTTTTAACGAACTGCATGTTGTATTGGCATTAAAAACACGAGCTCAGGGAGGCCTTTACTTGCAATTATTTAAGAATAAAACGTTTGCCGATAAATACCTTGATGGAGGCATTATGCTACCTTTTATATTTGCTAAAGCTTATCAGTCTTGGAGCTATTGGCTTTGGTATATGGATAAAAACCGACCACTCCCCCCTGGCGACGCATTAGACCCTTACCGAGAGCGAGATTACGAGCGCCGTAAAGCAGAAGGTTTTCCTGAACCCTTACATACTTCCTATATTAAAACGCCAGAATACTTTACAACGGCGTATGAGTTAATGGTGGAAAAAAACAAAACCATATCGGGTATGTACAATATGTCGATAAACGATGATGATGGTTCGGCATTAAGAGCTTATGAAGAAAAAAAGAGAAAAGAAGAAGAAGAGATAGCCAAAAAGCATTGGGCTCTTCAAATCGTACTAAAGATTTATAGATTTATAAAAACGCTATAGCAGCCATGGTACATCTTGAATTTAGTCGCATCCTTTTGGCTTTGAAATAAATTATTAGCCCCTTCAACTTGGGAATAAAAAAAATACAATGGATGTAAATAAATATTATCAGCCCCAAAGGGAAATAGAAGCCAAAGTACCCCACGACTGGAAAAAAAAGTACCCCGACTTTTGTATTTGTGAATTACCCGGACCAGGAATTGTTAGTAAAGACGACATTGAAAGAAAATATATAGATTTTGCAGATGATAATTATCTAATTTTCGATTGTTCCGACTCAAAAGAAATGAACCTTTATTGGGCGTGGGGTTGGATAAGCCTTTTTCTGTTTATCGTTCTCTTAGGTATTTTCAAACTTGAATTTAACATTAAATTATTAAAAATGTCACTTATGACAGCTGGTATAACATTTCCACCTGCCATTTGGTCTTTTATCAAAGCCTACTATATGAATCGTGAAAAAAAGCTCATTTTTGATAGGCAGCGAGGCATGGTTCAAGTACCAGGTTCTTTTTGGAATAGCCCTCAACTCATTCGTTTTAACGAGCTGCATGTTGTCTTGGCTTTAAAAACACGAGCTCAGGGAGGTCTTTATTTGCAATTATTTAGGAACAAAACGTTTGCCGATAAATACCTTGATGGAGGCATTATGCTACCCTTTATATTTGCTAAAGCTTATCAGTCTTGGAGCTATTGGCTTTGGTATATGGATAAAAACCGACCACTACCCCCTGGCGACGCATTAGACCCTTACCGAGAGCGAGATTACGAGCGCCGCAAGGCAGAAGGTTTTCCTGAACCCTTACATACTTCCTATATTAAAACGCCAGAATACTTTACAACGGCGTATGAGTTAATGGTGGAAAAAAACAAAACCATACCGGGTATGTACAATATGTCGATAAACGATGATGATGGTTCGGCATTTAGAGCTTATGAAGAAAAAAAGAGAAAAGAAGAAGAAGAGATAGCCAAAAAGCATTGGGCTCTTCAAATCGTACTAAAGATTTATAGATTTATAAAAACACTATAGCAGCAATGGCACATCTTGAATTTAGTCGCATCTTTTTGGCCTTGAAATAAATTATTAGCTCCTTCAACTTGGGAATAAAAAGAAATACAATGGATGTAAATAAATATTATCAGCCCAAAAGGGAAATAGAAGCCAAAGTACCCCACGACTGGAAAAAAAAGTACCCCGACTTTTGTATTTGTGAATTGCCTGGACCAGGTATTATTAGTAAGGATAAAGTTACACCAGGCTATTTTAATTATATCGATGATAATTACATTGTTCTTGATGATTCCGACTCAAAAGAAATGGATCTCTATTGGGCATGGGGCTTTTTAGGCGTCTGGGGTTTAATCATGCTTATCGGATTGTTTAGTATTGGTTTTGATAGTAAGTTATTGGGAACAGCACTTATGTTGGCCCCTGTTTTTTTCCCACCCGCCATTTGGTTTTTTATCAAAGCCTACTATATGAATCGCGAAAAAAAGCTCATTTTTGATAGGCAACGAGGCCGCAAGTACCAAGTTAGTTTCAACAGATTCACGTTCTTTTCAAGAGATAGAAATACCTGCCAGAGGAGCCTTGGGTAAGGCATTTCAGAATAATGGAGTAATATTTGAAGGAGTAATTAAGATACAATTTGCGGGCATATTTGATACCGTACCTGCTTATAAAGGATTTGCTAAAATGGCTTTAGATAAT
>JADGEF010000150.1 GCA_016744515.1 Marinifilaceae bacterium
ATCTGACAGGTGAATGGCCCCGGGATAATACACCTTCGTCGGCCAGGTATTCATGGTTTCGTTTAATTGCTCGTTCAAAGAACCATATAAATGGATTGAACCAGAAAAACACTGTTAACAGTTCTATAATGAACAGATCGATCCAATGACGCTCCTGAATGTGCACTTTTTCATGAGTTAATATGTCATATATTTCGTCCTGTTGAAAATATTCAGGATTGATTAATATGCGATTGAAAAACGAAAATGGTGAATTGAATACCTTGTTTTCGTGAATCAAACAATTGTAAATTATTTTAGGTTTCGATTTGGTAATAATCAGTATCGGTTTTCTGCATTGTATCAGTAAGCGCAGCAATACAATTGCAGCTCCAATGCTATAAATTAAGAGCAAAACACCAAATAAGCCAATGCTATTTGATTTTTGAGCATCGGTAATTGTATTCGCAACATTGTGATTAAAAACCCCATTGTACTCACTCAAAATTGGTGATGAAGGAGCTGATATTAATACTTGATATTGAACGGGAACCGCTGCTAGTACTACTGAAATTAGTAGGCTTATCAGTAGGAAAATGCGGTTCGCAGTAAAGTGAGTAGATTGCCTTAAAAGCATCCAGTACAGTGTATAGAATACAGCTATACTGATTGATGCGCGAATTAATATATCTAATAATACTTCCATCTTTCTAAATTTTTTCTTGACCTTTCTTCATTTCTTTCTCTGCTTCTTTCAGAACCTTTTCCAAATCGGAAATGTCCATATCGTTTTCTAAAGCAAAAAAGCTAGCCATTTTAGGGAACGATCCGCCAAAGTAGTTTCCCAATAAAGAGGTAAACTGAAATTTGGTGTATTCAGCTTTGCTTATTGCAGGCGTAAATAGTTTAGAATTTCCAATTTTACGATGCGAAACAAAGCCTTTCTTTTCTAGTACGATTAAAACTGTTGCAATAGTTGTATAGGCAGGTTTCGATCCTTCAAATTGTGCAAGTATATCCTTAACAATAGCTTCGCGCAATTTCCAGATAATTTGCATGATTTGTTCTTCTGCTTTTGTCAATGATTTTAAGTCCATAGAGTTTTTGAGTATTAATTTACACTACAAATGTAATCGTTTATTTTTAAATCATACTATGTTTGTAGTAATAATTACTATATATATAGTAATAGTTACTACTTATGTAGTATGATTGTTGCTCAAAAGCCACCAATAGTCACAAATATAGGCTTTTATCCTAGTGTTAGTGATTTGTTTTATTTGTAATT
Source organism: Marinifilaceae bacterium (assembly GCA_016744515.1). GTDB lineage: Bacteria > Bacteroidota > Bacteroidia > Bacteroidales > Marinifilaceae > Ancylomarina. Next base: position 1,268 of record JADGEF010000150.1, read on the forward strand.
GCAAATTGTTTAAACTGTCAGCCTGCTTGTAGCTGACAGCATTTTGTCTTGTTTTGCTCAATTTTATATTACCCCAAACCCCTAAAGGAGCTTAAGCTTAGTAGTTTTAAAAGTTCACTTTGGGGGTTCCGAAAGCTTTCGGCATAGGGGTAGGGTACTGAACAGAATGAAGTTCATGAAGCGTCATGCTCTGACTGTAAGCAAGCCTTGAATGTCAGGGTATGACTAGTCGATAGTTTTTTGTTGACTGCATTTGCAGAACATGTGTAAGCGGAGCAATAGCCAACATGCCCACATTTTGCTATATTTGTTTTTCAATAAAATTGATAAAAATGAAGTATAGCTTATTAGCCATCGTATGTGCCTTTTTAATTTCATGTTCAAGCGGACCTGAGAAAGATTTCTCGACTATAAATGAGAAGCAAATTACCGATTATATAAAAACGAATAAGCTGGAAGCAACAAAGTGTGAGTCGGGCTTGTATTATATTGTTGATGAGGCAGGAGAAGGTGTGAAACCTACAAGTGCATCAACTGTTCAGGTAGCCTATAAAGGTTATTATTTAAATGGAGAAGTTTTCGACGAGAGTAGTGAGAGAGGTATTTCATTTCCGTTGAAAGGTGTTATAAAAGGATGGACCGAAGGAATCACTTATTTTAAAGAAGGCGGAAAAGGAACGCTTTTGGTTCCTGCTCATTTAGGCTATGGGAATTACGATACTAGAGGCATACCAGGTGGTTCTGTCTTGATTTTCGATGTGCATTTAATATCTGTAAAAAAGTAAGAAGCTTCAATAAAATACAGAAAGGAATCCTAATGAGTTCCTTTTTTTTGTTCTCATATTGCTTTGCGTGCTGTATTCTCCCATTGGGTTCCTGAGCGGAGTCAAAGGACAGGAGATTTGTAATTAAAACCTGTTCCAACATTTTAACGCAAAGTTCGCTAAGTTTTTTCGCAAAGGACGCAAAGGAGAAACATCATAATTGAATGTCATTCTGTCCCAGATAAGTATCGGGACAGAATGACGAATGTGTTTTTTTAACGACTTCTTCATTTATGGGTGTCCACCTGCTTTGCTGAGGACGAAACTTCCTCTTGCAAGATTACTATTAAGATGAATGAAAAATGCCTAGGTCTTATCGGAGTGGACATTGGTTTCTTTAGGGTTTATATGCTTTAAGCAGTCTTACTCCATAAAATATATTCGCTAAATTCGTCTGCAAGAGCCACATTCTCCTTTAAAAGATTATATTTCAAGCCTAGGAATTCCTTTTTGATATTAAGGCTGTCCATAATAGCATTTCGATTTACATCACAAGGATCATCTGAAAAGTTAATAAGGAGCGATAGGAAGAATGATATTTCTCTTTCAATATCCTTATATAGAAGTTGGGCTTTGATATCTCTAATCCCTTTTTTGCCGTTCATGAGTTTATCCAAGAGCTTAATCGTGTCTTTAATCTCAATTTGAGCTGTGTCACCAGTAAATTCAATTTTTCTATTGGAGAAATCTATTTTCTGATTAATTAAATTTTCTATATCGTGCTGGCTAGGATCTAATATCTTGCTTGAATTTGGCTTTCTTCCATTACAAAATGGACATGATAAAAAAAGATTAGTCCATGTGTATTTTAATTCTGGGTGATGATCTTCTGCTTTAGGTTTAAGATGTTCTATTTGAAAATCTTTGCCTGTAATTTGTTCGCATAGATAACATTTTTCATGCTGATCCACTACTAGTTGTTCTTGAACATCCTGCCCATCGTAATTGGAACACCCCTCAACTTGTAAAGATGCAGGGATAATACTGTGTTTGTGTACTCTAATCATACAGTCGGTTATTTAGCAGTGAATTTGATCTGTAAATATTGACCTCTAATTTGACTTGGAGTTAAAGCCTCATTCATATTACTGAACTCTTCGTCTAATCGTTTAAATTCTATTTCTTCTGCCGTATCACGTTTTGGATTTTCAGCTAAAAGTTTAAATTGATTTAATTTTGCTTGTAGATAAGTTGAACTTGAAGAAACATTGAAATACCCTTCGGCTAAAGCTTCGTACGAGTATTCTGTGAGTTCATTTAGGCTTTGTCTTTTTTCTAAATCATAAGCAATCGCATTATCCAGTGAGTTGAGAACAAATGGTGAATGTGTGCTTACAATAAACTGAATATTTGGAAAGATTTTGGTTAGCATAGGTAAAATCGCCTTTTGTAACTCTAAGTGCAAATGAGTTTCAATTTCGTCTATTAAAACAATGCCTTGTTTTTTATATGCTCGGGTAAGATTATCAGTTGATTGCATTTTTAGAATAAGGTCAGCAACAATATCAATAATTGCTGAATAACCATCAGATAATTTGTTGAAACCAAAAGATTTGCCTCCTTGCTTTATTGTGAAGACATAATTCTTATAGTTAAAATGCAATTCTAACTCTTCATCTTCAAAAAGCTCTTTCAATAGATTTTCGAAGCTGATAAACCATGTTTTAATATCATTTGCATAAGATATTTCGTTTTCGTTGCGAGCAAGAGATTCTTGTATTTTTAAATCAATAAGGAACTTAACAAATTCTGATCTTTTGGAATCATTTATATTATGACTTGCAGTTAAGTCTGGTTTCTGAGGATTAGTGGGTATTATTACTTCTGTTTTACGATTAGCCTCGTAAAAGGCAAATAGGAATTCACCCGAATTAACTAAATGTGCTATTTTTTTTATATCACTAAACTCTAATTTTAATTCACCAAAATAGAGTTTATTATCTAGTCCAGATTCTAACAGATTCTCTTCAGCTCGCAATATGTCTTGCTTTGGAGCATTCTCTTCTCTTAAACGATTAATGTATTTTAAGCCATCGTATCTTTCTGCATTCATAAAATAAAGACTGTTATCATCTTTAATCCTTTGTAAGTATACAAGCAAAGCATTTAATAGGCTTGTTTTACCACAGCCATTTTTTCCTGTAATAATCAAATGTTTTTTTTCATTCTTATCAATTTCAATATTGAAATTTTCAAGATGAAGAATCTTGTTAACCTGTATGCTTGTTAAGAAATGATTCATGTTTTTATTCTTAAATTTTTACAAAATATTTATTGTTTGCTAGTTGTTTATAAAACAATAGTCAATTTAAGTCAGAATATTTCAAAGGATACTGTCTGACAATAAAAATCAAATTTAACAAAAATGAGGACTACTCTTCATTTAGTAATGAAATTTATTCCCCAAACCCAATCAAGTTTGGGTTTTCTCATTAAAAAACGTTTACGATAGCTTCTAAGGCTAAAAACACTATCCGTTTTATTTCATCATTTTATTTGTGTAGCTGTTTTCTTACTTTTATTTAAGAATAAGACAAAAGGTATGGCTCCTAAGGATAGGATAGAAGCAATAAGGTATGTTTTTTCCAGACCGATCCAGTCTCCCATTAAGCCAGCAAAAAATACAGCGAATGCCGAAGTTACAAAGCTAAGGGTCATATAAATACTATTCATAAATACGGGAAATTCTTTCGACCTATCTTGCACAAGAGCGATTAATACGGGGCCTGGAGCAAAAACAAAGAAACCGAGTAGTATCAGAAATACAAATGAGACCCATCCTTCAGAGTTGATAAACATGAACATCATTATGGGTGACATGATACTTATAATTAATAGTGTTGATCGGCGTCCGATTCGGTCTGAGATGCCACCCGCCAAAATTGTTCCTATAGCACCTGCAAGTTGAAATGCAGCCAATGCTGAATTGGCAAACCATAGGCTTTCTCCTCTTTCGGAGTAATAAAAAGTAGGCAGAAATGCGGTTAAGCTCGATTTCATAATGGCTCTAAATAATGTAATGCCAATAAGCACACTAAAAAAGGGTAAGTACTTTTTTAATACGGGTAATAGATCTTTTGTTTCCGATGGTTTTCTTTTAATTTCATCGGATATTTTAATGTTTCTAAGTTTTAAGAATAGAATAAATGAGGCAATTAAACCAAAAGGAATCAGTCTCCATATGCCTTCGAGCCCCCAGTACGAAACGGATGCCGTAATAATTAAAGGACCTGCGGTTCTTGCCAATTCACCACCAAACATATAATAGCTCATGCCGCGTCCTGTCGATTTGCCTGACAATCGTTTTATCATGGTTGGAGCAGGCACATGAAATATAGCACTGCTTATACCCATAGTAAAAAGGAGTATGCATATAATGGTAAAAGAAGGTGCCAAGCCCAATAGACTCATAACTATTGCTGTAATGGCTGGTGTTAGGATAATAAAATATCGAGGGGCAGTTCGTTCAGCAATAATGCCAATAAGAGGGTTTAAGAACCAAGGAATTCGCATGATAAGATCCCATATGGATGCCAGTGCCAGACTAATCCCGAATTTTTCTATTAATAAAGGTCTAAGTGGTGCTAAAAATGAGGAATAAATATCGTGTAGCATGTGCGATGCGGCCACGAGAATGACATTGCCCGACTGAAATTTAGTTGAAGATGACTTCTCTTTCATAGCGTTTCTTTTTTTTGGATAGAAAAGTGTAGTAGGTTTCTATTCAATACATGATTCTGATTCTTGAATGGAGGTGTAAATGTAGGGTATTTTTTGTAATTATGATATGTTATAAAATCCTGTTTTTATTGATCGTTTAATAGAACCTTATCAAGCTTGGGTTTTCTCATTAAAAAACGTTTACGATAGCATTTAAGGCATAAAAGTGCACGAAATTTTGGTTACGATAGCTTTTAATGCCTTAGTAGCACACAAAATTTGCGTGTAGTGTGCTACTAAGGCATTAGTTCACACTTACACCAAAATGTAGAGGTGAATTAATGCATAAAAAGCAGACTAACCCGTGGGGTAATCTGCTTTTAATGCTGAAAAGGTCGCTACACACAAATGTAGAACCAATTTAATGCCTTAAATGCTAACTACACCGAAATGTAGCCGGCATTTGTATAAAATTATACTACTTTGTTAAAGCTTCTTCAATAATCTGCTTCTTTTTAGACTTAGGTGTTTTTGGAAACAAGCGGTTGGTATATTTCTTACCAAACAGCTTGGCAGCATCTAAGTAGTTAAATTCATATTGTCTAATCACATCATCCTGAGCTGATGATTCAACTTCTAAGGCCATTTGTTCGTTGTCTATAGCAAGCTTATAGGCTGATATCATAGTTCGTAGGTCAGTAATAGCCGCTGTTAGTGGTGCTTTGTGAGCCAATAAGCTGTTACCTTCTTCAAACTTGTCGAAACGTGATAAGAACTTGTCTGCTTCAATAGGCTCTTGGCTATACGATACATTGGTGATTGATGTGGTTTTGCCATTAGGAAATAGGTTGGTGTAAATGCCACGTCCTATATTTTTACGATCGTATTGCTTGGCAGCGTCCGATATGTCGCGAATCACATCGTCGAGAATGGTGTCTTTCAGTACCACATTGTCGTAGGCTGCGCCTTTGTCCTCAAGTGCAGTAAGGCTTATTGAGTGCTTCCCTTTCAGCTTGTCGATTACTATTTGAATAGCCGTAGCTAGATGTTCGGCACCTACCACTTGCTTGCATAAGCGTTGATGTCTGATTGCATTGTTTAAAATTGATTCACTCGACATGCGAGTATTTAGCATTCTTGCCATTGTTTTATGATTTTAAGTTAATTACTGTCCGCTTGTTCGGATCTTTCTGAAATTTAATTTGGGTTTGTTAGTAGCTTCAGTGTTGTTGTGATATGTTTACTCCTTGTTTTGCTTATTAATTTTGTGTTGATTTATCGATTTAACTTCTGTTTAATTGTTTATGATCGGCAATGAAATTATAAATTAAATCTGACATAGCAATATATTTATTGGTGTTTTAGATTTAATGTTGTTATTATTAGTTTGATACGACGGGGTGTTTTTTTACATAAAACAACTTATTATTCTTGTGTTTATGCTTGTTGTAGTCGTTTAAAGTGTCTTTTTATTTGTTGATTGTTAAAAATCAATAAAATGCACAGAGAGGCTTGTCAATTAAAGTAAATAGATATGTAAAATTCGTGTCGTGAAATTTTGTATCTTCGGTATGAATTTTTGAAACAACAAGGCACCTCTTTTTTGATAAGTAATGTTTTGTTCGATTCGAACCTCTTAAAAAGAAAAATATGAGTAAGAAAAGGAATAAGAAAAAGAAACCACAGCCGCAAAAGTATAGTACCAATAAACAGGCTGTGCCTCAATTTAAGGAGCTTTTATATGGGGCAATGAAACTAGTTGGGTTCGAGGCTTACTTTCCTTTGTTTAAGGATTTGGAGTTAGAGTATATGAGTATTTGTATTTATAAGGCGACTAGGCCAACACGTTTCCCAGGTCATAAAATAACGTCGAGTAGGCTTCAACTGATTAATAATATGAACCAGTTAGGCTTAAGATGCAGAATGCTTCCTGTTGATGGTAAGCTTATGTCAGTTTTAGAGTGTAATAGTTTATTTGGCTTAGCTGATTTTCTCGAACAAAAGGCTGAGGGAATTGAAAGATTCGACGAGTTACGCACAAAGTTTTGTAAGCGTTTTGAATCAATCATGTTATTAGCAATTTTAACCGACGGATCTAATAGCATTTATTTACGTACCATATTATATTTATCTAATCCTAAAGAAAGATATTACGCCTATAAAACGAGCTTGCAATCGGAAGTAGCAAGCCCTGTATTGATGAAATGCAATTCGGTAATTTCGGTTCATCAAGCTCAAAGTTCTATGCTAATGATTCATGGCAATAATAGACCGGTGTTCCGATTGGGAAAACCATGCCCCGATAATCAATTTACTTGGATAAGTGTAGCAGCTAGTCTTGTTGGCGATCATTATAAGGGAAAGGAGAAAGAGCTAGATGTTTATATACAATCTCACGCTCTAAATCGTTTAAAAGAACGTTTGGATATTATAGATAATATGTCTTTAAATTATCAACTGATAACAGGAACTTGTAATATTAAAACTTTCGAATTTTACGGCGAGTATTTATTACTTCCTTTTGTCAGCTTTTCCGAAGTTAAGGTTGGTTATTTTGTAGCCAATGTAATTGGAGATAAGCTGGTTTTTCGCACCTTTTTATTCATAACGCACAGTTGCACTCCCGAAGGCGATAAGCTAAAAGAGATTTCGGGCTTGCAAAAAAGTGATATTAAATATTGGCAATTCGATAGGTTAAGCACCATTGCATTGGCTAATGTAGATAACAATCCTGTTTTGCTTAATTTATTAAAAGAGCTTGGGATAGATGATTTACTCAAATTGAAAACACTAATAAGCAAGCCAGAAAATTTTCAAAATAATCTTGCTGGAGAACTAATGGCTTATATCGAAAGAGGTAAGAAAGAGATCGAAGAAGAAAGCCATATTGAAAGTGCTTTTTAGCTAGAGGAATTGGCATTATAAACAGAATAGATCGTTTAAAAACTCAGTGTGAATAATATTTGATGCTTAATTCATACAAAACAAAGGAAATACAATACCCAAGCAGGGCAAACGCACACTTTTTAAATTCGCCCGAGGCAGACTAAAGTATCAATTATTGGGGCAATCCCTGCGGGTCGGGCTATCCGCACTCGCTTTTTGT
>JADGEF010000230.1 GCA_016744515.1 Marinifilaceae bacterium
GCCTTACTCTCGTGCCCAGTTATTAAGCTAAGTTGTTGTATGGTGTCGTATTTCGATAAGGTCTTTCTAAGCTCCAGATAAATTTTTGTGATTTAGTTTATATCCTTAATTGAATAGAGGGTGTAACCATTTGTTCAATGATTTTTTTGAACATACTAAGCCTAGTTTCATATCCTAAAAAGGTGGTTTCCTTAACTTCAGTTTTCTTGACTCGCTTAAACGTTCTTACAACTTGATAGGTATAGACTGTTATCGGCTACTATTCTTATACGAACCACTATACGCAATGTGTGAATAACCATTTTTTTTTGATCTCCTTTGGAAATCATTACTGAAATCAAATATGTTATATTTTTTTTCAATGGTACAGGCTTACTAAAGACTGATCTATATTTCGGAACTCAATCTAATTGTCGATTATTAGTGTGCCAAATAGGTGTATTATTTGTTGTGTTGGCACATCAATAATTGATTTTGTTGGTTTATTAGTGTGCCAATTTGATGTTTTATTCATGTATTTGGCACATGAATAAATGTTTAAAGAAATGAGCTTATGTCTAAAACAATAGTAGGAAGAGCGTATGAACAGCAAGTTTTAACCGACTCGTTAACTAGCCACAGATCAGAGCTGGTCGCTATTTATGGACGAAGAAGAATTGGAAAAACCTACTTGATTAGAGAATTTTTCGGCAATAAAATCACTTTTAGTTTTACTGGATTAAGTACTGGAAAAAGAGCGGACCAAATAAAGAATTTCATACTTAAGCTAAACGAAGTAACGAATGAATTTAAAAATGAGAAACATCCAGCCGATTGGCTCGAAGCTTTTAGTTACCTCAAGGCATTCCTTAAAGGGATTAAAGAATCAAAGAAAAAAAAGGTAATATTCATCGACGAATTTCCTTGGGTAGATTCTCACAAATCGGGCTTCTTAAATGCCTTTGAAAATTTCTGGAATGACTACTGTACCACGAGAAGTGATTTAGTGGTGGTGGTTTGTGGATCGGCAGCTTCATATATGGTTAAAAAGATTATTAGAAATTCAAAAGGCTTAAGTAAAAGAATAACACAGACAATTAAGCTTAAACCCTTTAATCTGCATGAAACTCAACGCTTTTTCAAGTATAAAAAAATACTAATGGAAGAGTATGACATATTGAAGATTTATATGGTTATAGGGGGCATTGCTGAATATCTAGAACATGTAAAAGCGGGAGAATCAGCCGTAATAACAATAGACCGCTTATGCTTTCAACAAGATGCATATCTAGAAAATGAATACGATGAAGTATTTAAATCTTTATTCGATGAAAATTCATATCACCAGAAAATAATGAACGCCCTTGTCAACAACAAGAAGGAAGGGTTTACGAGAGATGAAATCTTGAAAGAATTAAAGATTTCATCAGGAGGGAGATTCTCGGATTCTCTAGAAGAATTGATGCAGTCAGGTTTCGTATTAAAATACGAAGCATATAAGGATGACATAAAATCAACATTGTATCGAATCTACGATGAATTTTGTTTATTCCACATTAAGTTTATGAAACCATTTAAAGGATCAAAATGGACTCAGATATTTCAGAAACAAGAGTACAAATCTTGGTGTGGTTATGCCTTTGAAACAATTTGTTTGAAGCATGATAAAGAAGTTAAAAAAGCATTGAAGTGCGACCAAATTGAGTCCAAAAATTATAGCTGGCATAACCCTAAAGCACAGGTAGATTTGGTTATTGATCGAGACGATGATGTTGTGAACTTGTGTGAAATTAAATTCTATAATGATGAATTTTTACTTGATGCTACCTATTTGCAAAGATTAAGGAACAAGGAAAATCAATTTAAGGCATCTACTAAAACTAAGAAAGGGATATATACAGTAATGATTACCACTTGGGGTGTAAAATCGAATCAATACAGCCAAGCAATAGTTACAAATAGCTTAACCATGAAATGCTTGTTTGAACCAATGTAAAACTCTTTGAAAATGTAGTTTCCTTAACCTCGATTTTTTTGAGTTCTAAAGTATAGTCAAGAGCGTTGAGGAGATTGTGTTCATCGGTGTTGTGTGTTTCTTCACTTTTCAGAATAGTTTATGCACATACTAAATATTGTTTTCGCAATTTATCTGATGAATAATCTAGAAGC
>JADGEF010000151.1 GCA_016744515.1 Marinifilaceae bacterium
AAAGCTTATATAAACTTATATAGCCTTCCTTCTTGTGCGGCAAAGCTTATATAAACTTATATAGCCTTCCTTCTTGTGCGGCAAAGCCGATATAAACTTATATTGGCTTCCTTCTTGTGTGGTAAAGCTTATATAAATTTATATTGGCTTCCTTCTTGTGCGGCAAAGCCGATATAAATTATATAGATCTGTCCTATTTTGAGGCTTTTGAGTGAACAAGTGTTTGCAAATAGGGTGAAAAGCGAAAATGCCACATCAAGGAAGCGTAGATGTGGCATTCTCTGAGTAATATACAGAGTGTATATATTTTTATTATCTTAATTGATCGACCACCTGTAAAATAGGGTGTAATATTGATTCTCCAAATAAAATACTTCGTTCTGGAGACCATCCAAATTCAGGGTCTGGTAGATCATTATTGTCCTTAAATGGCATTTCAACGGTCAAAGATAAACATTTATATCGTTCTCCAATATGTTTTGAACAGATTGCTAAGTTGGCCTTGCTAGGTTCGTTCTTGGGGTAGCCATGAGTATCTTGAAAATCAGGACATGAGGTCTTCCATGATTCTGTGAAATTTTCTAAAAGATTTTTTAACCTTTCATCAAAAGAAGGTATCCCTTCAATGCTTGAAATAAAGTTGTAAGCTAAGTCTTCATCACCATGAATGTCGATATTCAAATCACAGCCATATTTATCCATCATATTACGGATATGATAAACTTCAGGACTGAAATCAAGACTAGGCTCAGCCCACTCACGATTTAGATTGGCACCAGCAGCATTTGATCTTAAATTACCAAGAATACTACCATCAATATTAATATTTGGAACGATATAGAATACGGCTTTGCTTAATAGGGTTCTAGAAACAGCGTCATCTTCGTTAAGAAGTTTCCCAAGGAATCCTTCCATAAACCATTCAGCCATTGACTCACCAGGATGTTGACGTGCAATTACCCAAACCTTTTTCTTTTCAGGAGATGGTTCTCCAACAATAAGCATATCGATATCGCGTCCTTGAACTGTTTCGCCTATAGATACCAATTCGCACTCAGGAGAAAGTTGAGCGTTGTGAACTAAGGTAAGGTGCTGTTCGTAGCTATACGGAGCGAAATAAGCATAAAATACAGAGTTGAATTCAGGCGTATGTTCAATTACTAATTCCTTACCATCATATTTACTAGGTACTCTAAACCATGTTTCCTTATCGTAAGAAGCTGCTGCAGAATACCCTTTGTATCCATCGGGGTAAGATGCTTCGTGAGCATTCATAATACGCATTTTACAAGATTTATCTTGTGCACCTTGTAAACGGAAGTGAAACCATTGAAAGAAATCAGAATTCGTATCCTTATTAATTTCTAGTTGAATATTTGAAGCAGTGGTGCAATCTATGACCTTGATATTACCACTATCAAAATTTGAACTGATTTTCATATTCGAGTGTTTTTTAGTTGTCGTTTTTATAGATTACCAAAGATAATTTTTTTGAAAACTTAGACCTATAGTTTGCCTTTATTTTTGCAAGCCTGAACTTGAGTTTTTATTGATAAACTTAATTATTTGTATAAATTTGTGGGTAAGCATACGACTCGAAAATAAAGAAATATGATTAACCTATTTAGACTTGAGAAACTTCAATCGAAAAAACTAAAATATGCATTGATTGCTATTTTTATCTTATTCGTTGTTGTTGGAACAGTTTTATTGAATTATTACCGTGACATTTTTTCATCTAATATCGATTTGGGTGAGAAAAAGGAATTTTTTATTCAGATTCCAAGCGGATCTGATATGCAAGACGTTCTTCATCTTTTCGAAGAAAGTAATTGTGTTAGCGACCTTTCATCATTAGAATGGGTGATGAATAAAAAGAAGTATGGGGAATCGATTAAATCTGGTCGATACCGTCTTGAATCGGGAGCGAGTAATAATGATTTGGTTAATATCCTAAGATCGGGTAGTCAAGCACCTATTAATTTAACTTTTAATAATACACGTACATTAGAGGAGTTTGCAGGGAAAATAGGTCGTCAAATAGAGGCTGATTCTGTAAGCATTTTGAATTTTTTGCAAGATGAGGCTAATCTGAAACGATATGGATTTAAGTCCCAAACAGTGATTGGCTTATTCATTCCTAACTCTTATCAAGTTTATTGGAATATGAGTCCTAAGGCGTTTACAGATCGGATGTATAAGGAATATGTGAAGTTTTGGAATGTGGATAGAATGAAAAAGGCTAGGGAACTAAATTTAACTCCAATAGAGGTGAGTACGCTGGCTTCAATTGTTGATGAGGAAACGGTTAAGAATGACGAGAAAGCTCGCGTTGCAGGTGTGTACGTGAATCGTTTAAGAAGAGGTATCAAACTTGATGCTGATCCGACATTGAAATTTGCATGGGGCGACTTTAGTATGCGCCGAGTACTTAATAAGCATAAGAGGATTAAATCACCATATAATACGTATAAGAACGCTGGTTTGCCACCTGGACCAATACGTCAAGCTTCTGTTACAGGTTTGAATTCGGTCTTAGATTGTGAAAAGCACAAATATATTTATTTTTGTGCAAGCCCTAAGTTTAATGGCTACCATGTGTTTGCTCGAAGCTTGAGAGAGCATAATAAGAATGCGAGTAAATATCAGCGAGCTTTGAATGTGCAGCGAATTTTTAAATAAGGTATAAAAGTCAAAAAGTAGAAAGGTCCAAAAGTCAAAACCTGTTAGAGTCAGCCGAAGGCAGACCTGACAGAGTTGAAATTAGAAATTAGTCCAAAAGTCAAAAAAAGAGTGATTATTGCTAATCACTCTTTTTGTATTTTATTAATTGATCTAAAGAAAGTCTTCTGTTTCAGATTACCGCATCCACACATCAAATAGCGTTGACTTCCATTTCTAGTTTAACGCCATATTTGAATAGAACTGACTTTTTAATATCATTGGCTAGCTGAAGCACCTCATAGCCTTTAGCATTGCCTAAATTGACTAGAACTAGAGCTTGGTCTTTATGAACGCCTGCTTGTCCAACATGTTTACCTTTCCATCCACATTGCTCGATTAGCCAACCTGCAGCCAGTTTGGTTTTTGTATTATCCATCTCGTAATTTGGACAGTCTGGAAACTTAGTTAATAGTTCTTTTGCAAATTGAGTTTCAACAATTGGATTCTTAAAGAAAGAACCTGCATTACCTATCACTTCAGGATCTGGTAATTTCGATTCTCTAATCTTGATAATAACTTCACGGATATTTTTTATATTAACTTCATCGTAGTTTTCAAGTTCAATCTTAATAGCACCATACTCTAAGTTAAATACTGGTTTTTTACTTAGTCGGAAATAAACGTGAGTGATGATGAAAAGGTTTTTGTATTCGTTTTTAAATACAGAATTACGATAATCGAACTCGCAATGGAAATTCTTGAATTCGACTTGCTTCTTGCTTTCAATGGATATCGCATCCAGCTTTTCAACAACCTGAGAAGCCTCTACTCCATAAGCTCCAATGTTTTGAACAGGTACAGCTCCAACTACTCCAGGTATGTTGGATAGATTTTCTATACCACTATACCCATTTGATACCGCCCATGCTACGAATTCGTCCCAATCTTCATTGGCACCAACTTTCACCAAAACAGAATCATCATTCTCTTCTACGGTTTCCATTCCTTTAATATTAGGGTGTAGAATTAAACCTTCGTAGTCACTTGTGAATAGTATGTTAGAACCTCCACCAAGAATCAAGTAGTTAACACTCTCAACTGAATTTTCATTCAAGAATGATTGAATTTCATTAACCGTGTCGAATTGGAAAAAGTAATCGGCTTTAGCTTTAATGCCAAAGGTGTTATATGGTTTTAAAGAGTAATTTTTGTGTAGAATAGCCATTTTGTAATTAATATTTCGTGTCTAGAAACAACAATTTGTTAAGATGCTGTTAGATAATGAGCTTGTTTAAAATCTGCGATATTCAATTAATATAACAAGTAAGTCGTTTGTAAATCAATTTCACATCTCAAGTCTCCTATCTCAATTTAAGTAAGGTGTTCTTTTAATAAAGTAACAAAGCCTTTAATGTCTTCTTCGGTTGTATCGAAAGAGCACAACCATCTCACTTCACCTGCGTGTTCGTCCCAAACCCAAAAGAAAAATTCTTTTTGAAGCGTTTCAATTTTGTCTTTGGGTATATAAGCCCAAATGCCATTGGTCTGAACTTTTTGAGTGATTTTTATAGTCGGAATATTTCGAACTTCTGTTTCTAAAAGCTTAGCCATTTTATTGGCATGACGAGCCGTTTTTAGCCAAAGATCATCAGTTAATAAGGCTTCAAACTGACAAGCGATAAATTTCATTTTAGAGCAAAGCTGCATACTTTGTTTACGTACATATTTTGCGTTTTTCGATAACTCAGGATTAAAGAAGATAACGGCTTCACCCAACATCATGCCATTTTTTGTTCCTCCAAAACTTAAAACATCAACACCTGCCTTATTGGTAATTTCTCTCACATCCACATTAAGATTTGCTACAGCATTGGCCAATCGAGCTCCATCCATATGCACATACATATTGTGTTCGTGAGCTAAATCGCAAATTGCTTTAACCTCTTTAGGTGTGTAAACAGTCCCCAGTTCGGTACATTGTGTAATAGAAATAACCTTAGGTTGTGAATGGTGCTCAAAACCAAAACCATGCAGCTGCGTTTTAATCAATTCAGGAGTTAGTTTGCCATCAGTCACTTCGATAGGTATAAGCTTACAACCCGTAAATTTATCAGGCGCACCGCATTCGTCAACCTGTATGTGAGCTGTTGACGGACAAATAACAGAATTCCACGACTGTGTTAGAGTTGATAAGCCAATAACATTAGCACCGGTACCATTAAAAACGAAATACACATCGATATTCTCACCAAATAACTGTTTGAACTTTTCGATGGCAGAAGCTGTATATTGATCGCCACCATAAGCCATTGAATGACCATGGTTAACCTTTTGAATGGCTTCCATTACCTCAGGTAGAACTCCTGAAAAATTATCACTAGCGAATCCTCGTTTATTCATGTTAGTCGGTTTTATTGATTAGCTTTTTAGAGAAGTTAAAAGTAGCTTTTATTCTACAAAGGCAGAGGCGTGGAGTCTGGATTTTTTTTCTCTGAGTTAGTCATTGCTTTCGATCTAACTATTAATAGGTTTGTAATTGGCTTTATAAAAAAAAAGGTCACAGCAAATATTCTTTGCTGTGACCTGAGCTCTGATGTTTTTTTTATCGAATTTGGATTATAAGAGATTTCCAATTTTAAGTCCTATGCTAATTGTTCTAGGGTTTCCTGCTCCATAAATATAACTAGGGTCTCTATCTACACCTTTATCAAAATCATCCTGATAAGAATTAAACATATTTTTAATACCAGACCAAATTTGAATATCAGCACCATTAAGCTTAGTGGTATATTCTATTTTTGCTCCAAGATCGGTGAATGGTGAACTCTCTCGAAGTTCGCCTTTTGTAGGATTGGCAATAGTGTTACCATAATAAGGAACATACATTTTACCCGTATAGTTTCCTGAAGCTGAGAAACACCATTTAGTCATGAAATCCCAGTCTATAGTCACAAAACCATAGTTGTTTGGTGTACGCATAAACTCTTTTTTCGAGAATGAAATTTCTTGAGCTTTTTCGTACTTGCTTTTTTGAGAAGTAAAACCTGCAGTTAATGAAAAATTACCAGTTGGAACAATATTAAGCTCTGTATTGATACCATAAACAGAAGCACCATCTTCAGCATTTGTTCTTGTATAAACAACAACTTTATCAGCATCAGGATCTGATTTTTCGTTCACAAAGGCATCGTTTAGTTTTGTATAGAAACTTTCTACCAAGAAACCGATTTGAGTTGATCCTATTTTGGTATTAAAGTCTAAGGATGACATATAAGAATGGCTAGTTTCTTTTTTAAGATTTACACTATTTTTATGAATAATTCTTTGTGCTGTAGATGATACGATATGTAGGTCTTCGTCGAATATTTGTGGTGCTCTGTAACCTTGTGAATAGCTGACACGAAACTGTAAATTTGGGACAATATCATAAAGAATATTAATTCTTGGGCTAAATATATTTCCTGATTTATCGATATTTTCGTCTCTCGTTTCTTTAGTATTATCTGTAATGTTATAATGGTCTAAACGTCCTCCAATGGATAAGCTTAATTTATCAAACTTGTAAGTATATTGTCCAAATAAACCTGTAGTACTACTTGTTTGATCGGAAATTAGTGTGTTGGCGGTATGAATATCATTCTCTCGATCATAGTATCCTAGTTTATTATCCTCTAAGGAAGAACTTGTGTATTCTAAGCCCAAAACAAAAGATGAATTTTCGAATTTACCATTATATTGTGCCCCTAAGTTGTATGTAAAATCATCGGTTTGTCCGTAATCAGCAGGTGATTGCTCAACCCCATAATAGGAAGCCCTATCTACTTTCTGACCTGATAAGTATATCGATAGCTTATCCTCATCTCTAAAAAATTGATCGTATGAAATAGCAGTTGTTGTTAATTTGTGTTCCAACTGTTCAGCAATATCTGCTTCGTGAGGCAGGTAGTCGAATTTATTTCCACCTCGTCGTTCTTCGTTGATATGAAAAAAATCAATGGCGAGTTTTCCTCTAAAACCAAAGCGGTGGAAAAAGCGAGAGCCTACAGTAGTATTATCCAATTGTGTTAGTTCTGAAAAACCATCATTATTAGAATCGAAAGCTTCTTTGTCTCTATAAAAACCGTATACTGAGAGTCCTGTTTTGTAGTCGTCAGAAACAACCGAGGCATTAAAATTCACATTATAATCCAAGGCTGGGCTATCTGCACCATTTACACCAACACCAATAAGGCTAGAACTTGTTCCTATTTCATATGAATCGTTGAGCGGATCTTTAAGAATCATGTTTATTGTTCCTGCAATTGCATTGCTACCGTAAAGAGCTGAACCACCACCACGAACTACCTCAACTTTTTCAATCATATTGGTTGGGATAAGTTCTAAGCCATATACACCTGCTAAACCACTAAAAATGGGTCGGCTATTAATTAATATCTGTGAATAAGGCCCTTGCATACCGTTCATTCTAACCTGATTAAAACCACAGTTTTGACAATTTGTTTCCATCCTCAGTCCAGGACTAAAATTTAAACTTTCGCTTAAAACCGTAGACTGACTTACAGCAAATAATTTTGACGATATAGAACTTACAATTACAGGCGATTGGGTTCTTTTAGAGGCTCCTTTATCTCCAGTTACCACAATTTCATCAATACCTAGAGCGTCTTGTTCTATATTAAATTTTACCTCAATTGTTTTATGAGCTTTGGTAACAACAGTTTTCTCCTGACTCTTGTAGCCTAATGCCGATACTATAAGTGTTAGTTTCCCTAAAGGAAGATCTATAAGTCTGTAATGTCCGGTAGCATCAGTTGCAACCCCTATAGTTGTGCCTTTCACGATAATATTAACAAAGGGAATATGTTCTCCTTTACTCACAACATGACCTACAATAACGGCATCGTTGTGTTTTTTTTGAGCAAAACTTACTTGTGTAATCAATAATATGATTAGGCTGATTATATATTTTTTCATAAAAATGAATTATTATCACCGTTTGTTCGATTGGAGGTGATTGTTTATGGAAATGAGGATGTACTTATCTCACTTAGGAACTATGACGATATAACATGACTCAACTTCAAGTTGTCACCTCTGAATATCAGATGATAATGCTTTTGATTATATCATGTTATTTCTCAACAATCCCTTAGTATCGTTTTTGACTTTACTAATAGAATAATGATGTCTTTTAAAATAAGACTAAATAAAATGGGATTATTGAATAGGGGGAGCTCTTCCTAATTTTCGGAACGATAGGATATTAATATATCGAACCTGAGGAAAATAGGTTTTTTCAAAATTGATAAGTTGTTTCTGAAAGTTAAAACTTAGTGTTACTATAAAAAATAAGAGAGCAATACTATTTAATATTAACAGCTCATCAGCTTTATGCTTGTGATTTGAAGGGGGATTACTTGTTTTGTTGTAAGGATGAGCGTGAACAATAACTGACCCATCAGCTAAAGTTTGGCTGTGAGTATACAGGATGCTATTAATAATAAGCATCCCAATTATTCCTATTCCGATATAGGATAATAATTTTATATGGTGTTTTATTTTTTCCATTCTAGAACAAATGTAATTTAAAATGAATCTAAATAAAAGGGTTTGATTAAAATATTATTTATTAAAGGTTATTTTTTTAAAAAACGTATTGTTCCAAGCAAAGAAATCGAATTTAGGGGGATAAACAAGTCGCAATTAGAATAAATAGGTTTCTTGTGCATTAGTAGTTTAAATTCAGGATACTATTTAATATTGGCAATTATAGTTTATAAAAAAAGCAGCTATAAAGCTGCTTTTATACCATTTAGCCTTATAGCCAAGACTAAAGTGAAATTGATATCCTATATATTGAGGTATAGCGTTAAAGTGTTAATATTTTTTATTCACACTTCGGTTACGTTCAGTTTTCGTTTATTTTATAATTAGAATTTCTCATCGTAATTTGTCCAAAGGCCATCACCAATTTCCCAGGCTTTTTCAAC
>JADGEF010000152.1 GCA_016744515.1 Marinifilaceae bacterium
TTTGCCCTGCAATATGATATGACTAGCTTTGGCTGATTAAAAAAAATAGCTACATTTGCAGCGAGTTTAAAAGTAAGGTTTGTTGAAGAAGTTTGAGTGTGTTGCAAAATACAATTCGTTTTTTGTAATCATTACTTCTATTTCATTCATTGAATCAGAGTAATAAACAAAGTTCTTTAAAGGTATGATTAGTAGAAGATTGCTGCGTGTGAAAGTGTTACAAATGCTTTACGCTTATTACAAGAATGATGATCGTTCATTAGCAAAATCCGAAAAGGAATTGTTTTTCAGTATTGGAAAAGCTTACGATTTATATCATTATTTACTTCTACTACTTGTAGATGTTGCATTTATAGCTGAGAAAAAAATCGAAGCAGGTCGCAATAAATTGGTTCCTACTCCTGTAGATATTCATCCCAATACACGTTTTGTTGAGAATAAGTTGCTAAAGCAATTGGCTGAGAATGTTCAGTTGAATAGCTATGTTGATACTCATACTATCTCTTGGGCAGACCAAGAAGGTTTTGTTAGAGGTTTATATAAAACTATTACAGAATCTGATTTGTATAGCAACTATATGAATGCTGAGACTAACGATTTTGCAGCAGACAAGAAGTTGGTTGAGAAGATATTCATGAATATTATTGCAAAAGATGAGAACTTTTATTCTTTAATGGAAGATAAGAGTATCTATTGGAATGATGAAATTGAATTCATCTTAAGTATGGTTGTTCGTACTATTAAACAATTTAAGGCTGGTGATAATGAGCATGTTTCATTAATGCCGTTATTTAAAGATAGTGATGATGAAGAGTTTGTGAAAGTTCTCTTCCGCAAGACTATTTTGAAGCACGAAGAGAATTTGAGCCTTATAAAAGAGAATACAAAGAATTGGGATTTGGAACGTATCGCTTTTATGGACATCTTAATTATGGAGATGTCTCTTACCGAAGTTCAGGAATTTAAGAGTATTCCAGTTAAAGCAAGTTTTAATGAATATCTTGAAATTGCTAAATATTATAGCACAAGTAATTCTAGTACATTTATTAATGGTTTGCTTGATAAGATGATTAAAGACCTTCAGAAGGAAGGAAAGATTAATAAAATTGGTAGAGGTTTGATTGAAGAATCGAAAACCGTAAAATCATAATATTAGGAGGGAAGTTGTTTACAACTTCCCTCTTTTATTAATAGCCTGTGTTTAAGTTTGAATAAGACTTTTGTGCAGGTTTGTTATTTCAGTCCAATTCTGAAATTAGTGCAATCATTTTAACTTTTTGTTTTCTATACGAATATGAGTTTTTTTGAAATTATTTTGATAGTGATTGGTCTGGCGATGGATAGCTCTGCTGTTTCTATTACTGCATGTTTAATTTTGAAAGAATTTAATTCAAAGCATTTCATTTGAATAGTTTTTTATATGGGGCTGTTTCAAGCCTTAATGCCTGTTGTTGGTTGGATGATTGGAATGAGTTTTAAACATTATATCATTAGCTTTGATCATTGGGTAGCATTTTTTCTTCTTTTAGGCTTAGGTGGGAAGATGATATATGATGATCTTAAGGGATTGTTGAGAAATAACATGATATAATCAAAAGCATTATCATCTGATATTCAGAGGTGACAACTTGAAGTTGAGTCATGTTATATCGTCATAGTTCCTAAGTGTGAAGATGATCCTTGCTGTTTTGACCCACAAAAGAGGCTTGTAGTAATGGGTTTAGCTTTGGCAACGAGTTATAGATGCTCTAGTTGTAGGAGTAAATTTTGCTTTTCTAGATATGCCTATTTTAACACCTATATACACAATAGGAATAGTGTCTTTTGTTTTATCTTTTTCAGGTATTTTTATTGGCTGCCGTTTAGGAACAAAAGTAAATTGGAAGTTTACTTTAATTGGAGGCGTAATTCTAATTGGTTTAGGAACAAATATTCTTTATGAACATTTAACGGTTCAAGGCTAGACAAAGTTTTGTTAAAAAAACTCAATTCTTTATCTTTGTGAAGATTTTTTGATTTAATTGCGCCTGTTTAAAAAATATAATAATGCCTTTTAGTAGTCGATTTATTTTTGTCTTATTAATTTGTTTTTCTTCGACAGTTTCTTGTAAACAAGCTGCTCAGGCTGATAGTAAATCTGCTGTGAGTGATGTTCAGAAGAATGTGCAAGTAACTAATGAATCTGGATATCCTAAATTTGAGTTTTCTAAAGAAATACATAAATTTGGAGAAATTTCGGAAGGGGAAATTGCTGTTTGTGAATTTTACTTTAAAAATACGGGGAATGCTAACCTAATTATCAAAACTATTGAAAGTTCTTGTGGATGTACGGTAGTAAAATGGAAGAAGCAGCCCATAAAAGTAGGTGAAGAATCTAAAATTACTGTTGAGTTTGATTCTAAGAAGAGAAATGGTAAACAATACAAGGTTTTGACTATATTCGCAAACACAAAGCGAAAAGTAAAAGAACTTAAGATTACAGCTACAATAAAATAGTTATCAGTTGAAAATTTAATTTATAATTTAATATTTATATCAAATGCTTAATTTATTAAACATTGTCCTTATGGGACAGCCTCAAGAAGGACAAAACCCATTAATGCAATTTCTTCCTTTAGTATTAATCGTTGTTGTTTTCTATTTCTTCATGATTCGTCCACAGATGAAGCGTCAGAAGGATCTAAAGAAATTCCGCGAAGAGTTGAAAAAAGGAGATAAGATTGTAACTACAGGTGGTATCTATGGTAAGATTATCGAATTGAGTGAAACAACACTTATTATGGAAGTTGAAGGACAATCTCGTTTGAAAATTGACAAGGTTGCTGTTATTAAGGACATGAGTGACGTTGCTCAGAAATAAGACAGAGTATGAATCATCACTATTAGAATATTATAAAATACGTTTTTCGTATTTTTTAGTCTAAAAGCTATTACTTTGTTGAGTAATAGCTTTTTTTATTTAAATTCATCCTTGAATAATTAGCATAAGAAAAAGCATAGTGAATAAACTTGTGTGATAGTTTAACCTCTTAAAATATAAGATCTTGACTTTGTCCGATTTTCGAAAAATAAAAGGCGTATTTGATAAGGAAAACATAAAAGCCAATAAAAAATTGGCAACCTATATGTTTTTTGTTGTTTTGGCAACCATTTTTTGGTTTCTAAATGCACTGAGTAAGGAGTATACTACGACAGTTAATTATCCTGTTACTTATAAAGACTTTCCTTCAAAAAAGATTTTAAGTAATGAGCTGCCGCCAAGGTTAAAGTTGACAGTTAGAGCTAAAGGTTTCGATCTGTTGAGGTATAAGCTTAGTTTTTTTCAGTCACTTAATTTTCCTGTGAATGAATATACCAATAATAAAATGGAGAAGGTTGGTGATAATAACTTCCTATTCCCAACAAACAGAATGACAAGCCAGGTTGCAACACAGTTGTCTTCGGCAATTAGTGTGACTCATATTTCACCAGATACAATTAATTTTCAATTTTCTTCTTTAATTGAGAAGAAGATACCTGTTCATCTTAATACAAAATTGAAGTTTGAACCCCAGTTTCGTTTGGCTGGTGATGTTGTTTTGAAACCTGATAGTGTTTGGGTTGTTGGTGCTCAGGCTATTATGGATAGTATAACACTAGTTGAAACAGAACTATTGGAATTTAAAAAATTGAATGAAACCAAAACTAAAAAAATAGGTTTAGTAAAGGTTGAAGGTTTGAGTTTTGTTCAGAAAAAGATTGAAGTTGAATTGCCTGTAGAACAGTTTACCGAGGCGCAAAAGCATGTTAGTTTAAAAGTGGTAAATTTACCAGATTCTGTTTTCTTACGCCTTTTTCCACACGAAATAAAATTGTCGTATTTGGTTGGTCTAAAGGATTATGAAACGATATCAGTAGAGCAGTTTGAACTTGAAGTTGATTATTCAACAATGGATGCAGCCAGTAATAAATTGAAAGTTTACCTTAAGAATTCACCATTGAATGTTTCTAATATTAGTTTTTATCCAGGTGAAGTTGGTTATTTAATTGAGAAAAAGAATTCTGGAAAAAAGTAAACCTCTTGTAGATTAGTATTTTAATAACTCAAATTTCTTGATTGATGAACAAACCATTGAGTATTGGTCTAACTGGAGGAATAGGAAGTGGGAAATCATTAGTAGCTGATTTTTTCAAACTATTAGGCATACCTGTTTATATTTCAGATTTGGAAGCAAAGAAATTAATGCAAACTAATAGCTTGGTTCGCGAGAATCTAATTAACGCTTTCGGTGAAGTTGTGTATTCCGATTCTGGAGAACTTAATCGTTCAGAACTTGCTAAAATTATTTTTAATAATGCAGATGCATTAAAAAAGGTGAATAGTATTGTACATCCTCAAGTGCGTTTACATTATAAGGAATGGTTATCGCAACATACTGGTGTATCATACGTCATCCAAGAATCTGCTATTTTGTTTGATACGGGACTTTTTAAGAATTTTGATAAGATTATTACGGTTACTGCTGATAAGGAAATCAGATTAAGTAGAGTGGTAGAGCGCGATTCTTGCTCTAGAGAATCAGTTTTGGAGAGAATGAGCAAACAAATATCAGAACAAGATAAAATAGAGAAATCAGATTTTGTAATATATAACAATACAGAACTAGTTATACCTCAGATTATAGATATTCATAATCAGCTTTTAGAGCTTTAATTATCGATTCTATATTAAAGAAAAATGCTTCTAAATAGGCATTAAACTTTGTTAGTCTAGAATAATTCTCTCAATATAAGCATGTATTTCCTTCTTCTTTTGTTTCTTTGTTTTTTGTGATTGTTTTAAGGAATGTATCTTAAAAAGCAGTTGGAATTAAGAATTTTCGAATCAATAAATATGGCAAAATTTGGAAAATGGATCGCTGGAGGTCTAGGTTGGGCATTTTTAGGTCCAATAGGTGGTGTTTTAGGCTATTTTGTGGGATCGGCTTTCGATTCGGTAGATATGAAAGCAACTACGGGTAGACAAGGAACAACTCAAGGCGATTTTTTAATGAGTTTATTGGTTCTTGTTGCTGCTGTTATGAAAGCAGACGGGAAGGTGCTTAAATCTGAACTAGATTACGTAAAAGCATATTTAATCAAGAGTTTCGGACCAGAAAAATCTGGTGAGGCATTAACTTTGCTTCGTGATCTGTTAAGTAAGGATATTCCTGTAGAACAGGTTTGTGTTCAGATTAGCCAGCAGCTTGACTACTCATCTCGTTTACAGCTTTTACATCTTCTATTTGGTATCGCACAAGCTGATGGATCAATTGATGCATCAGAGCTTAGTATGATTGAGCGTATTTATTACTATATGGGCGTGAAATCGGCTGATTATAATTCCATTAAATCTATGTTTATTCAGGAAACTGGATGGGCTTATCAGGTATTAGAGGTTGAGAAAACAGCGAGTGTTGATGAAATAAAGAAAGCATACCGAAAGATGGCTGTTAAATATCATCCTGATAAAGTAAGTTATTTGGGTGATGATGTACAGAAAGCAGCTAAAGAGAAATTTCAAAAAGTGAGTGAGGCTTACGAAAAAATAAAAAAAGAGAGAGCATTTGCATAATATGAAGGTTAAGGTTGAAAAACACTCGTAATAAGTTTTTTTTAATCAACTGTAATTTTATTTTTGTGCTTCCAACTAAAAAAAGATAATATGTTGAAAGGAATATTAGCTATATCAGGACAGACTGGTCTGTTTAAATTAGTTTCAAACTCAAAGAGTGGATTTATTGTAGAATCTTTAATTGATAAGAAACGTATGCCTGCACATGCGACTTCAAAGATTTCTGCTTTGGAAGATATCGCAATTTTTACTGAAGAGGGTGATGTTCAATTGCAAGAGGTAATTAAGAATATCAAGGAAAAAGAGAATGGCGGACAAGCTATCAGTCATAAAGCTTCAGGTAATGAGTTGAAGGCTTATATGAGAGGAATTCTACCTAACTATGATGAAGATCGTGTTTATGTTTCTGATATGAAGAAAGTTTTTCAGTGGTATAATATCCTTCAGGAAAACGATATGTTGAATGAAGTTGAAGCTGAGGAAGAAGAAACTCCAAGCGAAGAATAAAGCATTTGCTTATTGCATAAAGAGAGGCTGTCAATCATTTGACAGCCTCTCTTCATTTTGGATAAATTTATTATTCAAATAAATTTCGTGAAATGATGAATTTTGAATCTTCTATAGCTTTTAAAGCGTGTTGTTCTCCTTCTGAGAAGGAAAAAAAATCATCAGCTTCAACACAGGTTTTTTGTCCTGCTATTTCAAACTCAATTTTTCCTGAAATTAGATATAAACCAGCATCGGCAGGAGCGGGTTGTGTAGGAACGATCATTCCTTTTTCAACGGAAACAATTAGCGATTCAAATTGGTCGTTTTTATAGATTTGTTTTTTATCGATACCTGATATTTTGATTTCCTGAGAGAGATTGTTGATATGCATAATAGGATTGTTAGATGTTGATTTTGTATAATTCTCCTAAATTAGGGAATTAGTTTTACTATTTTTATGTGACTAAAATAATGAAAGCTATGCCAAATAAAAATTTAATTCTTGCCTCTTTAGCAATCGCATTTATGCTAAGCCTGCTGTCTTGCGGAAAATCAACTTCGTTAATTGAGGAATGTAATACTGTTTTGGAAACGGATCGAGCTTTTTCAACTTACTCTTTGGAATATGGAATAGCCGCATCATTTTATAAGTTTGCTTCTCCCAAGGCTGTTATACTTCGTGATAATTCGTTTCCAATTATAGGAAATGAGAAGATTAAGGCTCTTTTTGATAAAACAGAAGTAAAAGGAAATACATTAAGTTGGAAGCCAGAGTATGTTGATGTGTCTGTGTCGAGAGATATGGCTTACACTTATGGTTTTTACAAGTATATAACTTCTGATTCTACTTTCAAAGGCTGTTATGTTTTCATCTGGAAGAAAGATGAGCGTAACAATTGGAAATATGTTTTCGATACCGGAACGAGTGGGTTTGGCAAGGAAAAATGAGATTAAAATTCAGATGTAAGGTCGAGTGTGAAATGTGGAATATTTAAATTTGCCTTTACCCTTTACCCTTTACCCTTTACCCTTTACCCTTTACCCTTTGACTTTAACCTTTACCCTTTATTTTATTTTTTCTCGTATTTCTAATCATCGAAATAGTATACATCACAAGAGCAATCCAAATTAAACCAAAAGCAATGGCTTGTTCTTGTTTGAATGTTTCTCCATACATCACAATTCCTAATATAAGCATAATGGATGGTGCAATGTATTGCATAAACCCGACAGAAGACAGAGGAATACGTTGTGCACCTTTTGCAAACCAATAAAGAGGTAGTGTTGTTGCAACTCCTGATAATATAAACAGGATATCGACAAAACTAGAGTTTACGAATAGAGCTCCTGAACCTAGCACCATTTTATAGCCTATAAATGCTGCGGCTACTGGCGTAAGAATTAATGTTTCTATGCTTAAGGCAGGCATTGCTTCAATTCCAGCAGTTTTTTTGATAAGACCATAAAGGGAGAATGATACAGCTAAATATATTGAGATCCATGGGAACTGACCATAGTCTAAAGTCAGGTATAATACAGATAGACAGGCAACAATTAAGGCTGATAGTTTAAGTTTATCTAATTTCTCTTTTAAAATGATAATGCCTAGCATGATATTTATCAAAGGAGTGATATAATAACCAAGACTCGCCTCAATAATTTGGTTGGAATTTACTGCATAAATATACAAGCCCCAATTTGATCCAATTAGTAATGAAGAGAGAAGTAAACTGTTTCGGGTCTTTTTTTGTTTAAGCAAATCCCAAATTCTTTTCTGCTTGGTCCATAAAAGCCAAAGAAATAGAAGAATAAAAGACCAAAATATGCGATGAGCAAGAATTTCAAATGCAGGAACGCTATTAAGTAGTTTCCAATAAATTGGGAGTATTCCCCAAGTAAGAAATGCTTGTAAGGTATAAATATAGCCTGCAGTAGTGCTCGATCTCTTATCCATTTCTAAAAACTTCAGTTGTAAGAGTGGCAAATGTAATTAATTAGCTTATTAATGACTGTTTTTTACATTTAAAAGTCTTGATATGTTGTAGTTTGTGATGATTTTTGAAATTGGAATAGGTTTGTGAAGGATAGTTTTAATCTAAGATATTTTGTAATAAAAGGTGTGAATTTTGTTTGAAAAAATGCCCTATAATTATTATTTTACATCAATTTAAGTATATTTACTACACTATTAATAACAAAAAATTTAAGTAATGCCACAAGGTACCGTAAAATTTTATAATGAAACTAAAGGATTTGGTTTCATTAAAAACAATGAGACAGACGAAGACATCTTTGTACATGTTACAGGATTAATTGACAAAATTGACCAAGGAGACGTTGTTTCTTTCGATGTTGTTGAAGGAAAAAAAGGAATGAATGCCGTTAATGTAAAAATTGACTAATCCTTTTAATGAATTTACTTTCTAAAGCTCAATTTTAATTGGGCTTTTTTTT
>JADGEF010000012.1:0-18799 GCA_016744515.1 Marinifilaceae bacterium
AATTTTGCTCATAGTTTATTGTTTTACTCCATTATCAAAAAATGCACGCAAAGGACTAATAAACCTAGTTATCAGTCTTCTGTCTTTGGTCATAATATCAGCAGTACCATCCATTCCTTGTATAAATTTTAATTTTTCACTATAACTGCTACGCATT
This sequence comes from Marinifilaceae bacterium, assembly GCA_016744515.1. GTDB lineage: Bacteria > Bacteroidota > Bacteroidia > Bacteroidales > Marinifilaceae > Ancylomarina. The sequence continues at coordinate 158 of JADGEF010000012.1, forward strand.
CCTGTATTTAGCTCAACAGCTACAACATAATATTGTTCCTCAGGAACTAATGCCATCGACTTTACTTTGGCTCTTAGTATTCCATATTCCATAAAGGGAAAGCCTGATAGTTTTATATTTACATCTTGTCCAATTTCAATCTTACCAAATCCTGAACTGGGTACTTGAATTGTACCAATTATTTCATTTTCTCCTTCGGGTACAATACTTGCTAATCTTTCTCCTGCTTTTATTACTTGGTTCTCACTTCAAAATTTTGTAAAAGTAACCGTTCCATTTATAGGCGATCTCATCATGTATTTTTCAATCCATGTAGTCATCTGATTTTCTAACAATTGTTGAGATTTATGAAGATTAGCCATAAATTGATTCTTTTCTTTTTGATATTGGATTTTAAGGTCAATATTTGTTTGCTGTAATTGCAAAATAGTCGATTCTATATTTTTAACAGAGTTTTGAAATGCAAAACAGGCTGATTTCTTTTGCAGAAGAGTTTGCATTGAGAGGTCGTATTTAGCTTGAGATTCAACACCTTTTACGCACAGTATTGAATCTCGAGTGAATATCTTTCTGCAAATATTTAAATCTTCTTCCTGAATTGTATTTTGATAGATCTGTATTTGATGGGATTCTTTTTTTTTATTGATTTGCTTTTTAAGCAAATCAATCTTTACAGAGATATCATCTTGAATCAAATAGTTTTTAAAATCAATTATCCTAATTAATAATGCCAATAAGTTCCCCCATTAGCTTTTTTCACTCCTTTATTAAATACGTTAGTAATGCCATTGTAAATCTCACTAATCCAATAACTTATAAAACCATTATTTTTTCAGTATTTCTATTGTTCCATCAATAATAATGTATTCAATATTTTTATATGTTGGTTTTAAATTGAATTTAGAGTCTGTTCTAAATGATTGATTACGTTGTACAACAGGTGTAATAATTGATACTAATGGTTGCATATCATATTTTTTTTACTGTGAGTTGTTTCATTTAACAATTCTTCTTTTGTCATATTTCTTATTCGGTTCAATTCTGAGAGTTTATAGCTTCGTTGCTTTGCGTTATGTGTGCTATTTTGCATTCTTGTATGCGTTAAATGATATAAGTTACCCTGAACACGTTCATACTTATAACCCAACTTTTTCCATCTAATAATTCTTTCTCCATCCTCGATACCCCAACCATAAAAAAAAAGATTTTCCATTCCAGCTTCGATATATTTTAATTTGTTAGCGAAAAATGCTCCCCCAACTGGGTTAGGTGGATACATTTTTTTCATTTTATTTTGATGTTTATCAAGTAATTTCCAATCTTGATTTTCATAAAAAAGTTGCCGTATCAGAAAAGATGTATCTAAGGCTTTTTTTTCGTAGGGTGATGTAAAATCAGCGGAGTTATTCCTTAACATCTCAACGGCAGCTATTACCTGTTCTGGTGGGACTACAATGTCAGTTTCCCAAACGGACAAAAATGGCGTTTTACAGTTGTCAACCATCTTATTTATGTATAATGTCCTGTAATACACAGGGTCGTAATCCTCAATAAACCGATATGATATATTTCTGGGAATAAATTGCTGTATAAGGCCATTGTTAAAATGCCCCGCCTCCAGAATTTGAATGTTAGTATCAAAATTCTCTTGAAGAAAATTGATCACCATTTTTAGGTTGACTAGCCTATCAATGCTATCTAACTGTACCTGAATTAGGAAAGTTACATCTTTTAGATTATATTTTTCTACCATAAATAATTTACTTCTTTAAATTATTATTGTAATTCTGTCTATGTTTCAAGTATCTATCTTTAGCATCAGTATTTTTCATACGCTCTATTCTTAAATTTTTCCATATATTATTGCTTTGACGAATGCTTAGCATATTAAAACGTCCACTATACGAGAAATGACTAAGGAATAATTCATTATTCACCGACTTTGTTAAATATGAATACCATCCCATATTCGACCTTGTAAATACTACCTCTTTGGTGAATTTTTTAGTATCAATCGAATATTCTATCAAATAACCAGTCATACCATAATCCCTTTCGTGTTCATCTTTTTCCCATAAAAAAACATATAATTTTTTATCTTTTGAATCTAAAAGTACACGTGGAGTCATATAGCTCTCTTTTTTATCGGAGAAATAGTAGTTTCCTGGTATACGAATTTTCAGATTCTTATTTTCGTATTTTATTTTAATATTGAAAGATGTGTTATTAAACACCTCCCCATCAGGATTTTTTCGTATATCCTTCTTTTTACTATTTTTTAAAATAATAATCTGTGAATTGTTTTGAATCAGAGTATCTAATTCAATTTCTTGGCTTGTAACCATTCCTGTTACAAACAAGAATGCAATTACTAATAGGCTAAATTTCATTCTATTTATTTTTTAGTGACTTTGTACTTAAGATTTCCAAAAAGACGATGAATCAAACGTTGCTTTTTAGTAATTATATCTGCAACACCTTTCATTTCCAACCGAAAATCCAATTCTGCTCCATAATTAGTTGTTATTTGTTTTGGAAGGTCAACAGTGATTAGATAAGTACTTATGTTGCTTTCATTTGTCATATCAGTTGATTGACTGGTAACCTGTGATATATTCTTTACTATTCCTTTTACTGAACCAAACTCATAAAAAGGATAATCATCTAATTTAATAATGACTTCCTGTTCTAATTTTACCTTACCTGCCCCATAAGCTGGTAAATACATGTAACCTAATAAATTATTATCATTAGGTATAATCGATATTAATTCTGTTCCAGATGAGATAAAATCATTATTTTGCCAAAAATTAAGATACTCTATTGTCCCGTCATAGGGCGCTACAATTGTGTACCTCAACTTCCATTGTTGTATATCGCCCTTTAATTGATTATAGGCCGAAATAAGATTATTCTTTAAGTCGTTGTGATCCTTTATTTTTTCCGTTTGTAACAATTCCATTTGATTCTGAATATTAGAAATGCTATAACGCATATTTTCAATATCTTGATCTAATTGAGTCTTACTATCTTTAAGGCTAATATACTTAAGCGTAGATTGTTCCATTGTTTGTTCAGCAATAGTAGCAGATATGAACAATAAACTATCACGCCGGTGCATATTACTAGCAAGAAGCATTGACTGAGATTTTACTTTTACTCTTTCCTCACTTAACTCATACAGTGTATTTTGAGTATTTAATCTGGTTTGCAAAGCTTTTTGTTTTATTGTATAGATTTGCAAATTATCAAATTGCCGTAATTGGGTGAAGCAGTTTATAAAATTATAGAATGATGAATTTAACTCACCTAAAGTCTTATTTTTAGGTATTTTAATTCTTGAAAATCTTTTCAGCAAAATATCTATACTACAATCATTTAAAAAAGAATCAAAATTCATTACGCTTTCTAAATCCGCAGAATTATCTATCATTGCCAAAATTTCGCCACTGTAACAATATTCTCTATTTTTTTTTAATAAATGAATTTTACCAGATGCGTTGCCAACAAGTTTTACCGGAGCGTGCCGGGCAGTAATATTAATACTACCCGTAACAATCTCGGGATATTCAATTAACCAGCCAAAAAATAACAAAACCACAGTGAAGAATATTACAAAAATTGAAACTATCCTTCCGGTTTTTCGCGGCATTCTATCAATAATATCTTGTACTTCTTCGGTTCTGTTAATATTCTTTGGTTGTTTTTCAATTTTAATATTATTTGCATCCATATGAACCTGATTCTTTCTAAATATTTAGTGAAAATATATCTTAACTAAATTTCTGTCTTATATATATCATTCGTTTTGATTAAAATCAAATATCAATTTCCGCCCATCAAAATATGGTTTCATTTTTTTTCCACATACTTTTAGACAATACTTTTTAAGTGCTTTTTTTCTCAATTTTTCATCTTTTTATTTGTACTTAACCACATTTATATTTTCACTGGAATAAATTAACGCAAGAGAATTGGGTACTAATTTTAGATATCTTAAATCAATTAACTTTTCTTTTATAGGAACATTAATAAATTTAATACAATAGTAAGTTGGCATAGAAATTTCAAGCTCCTCAAGTACCCATTCTTTATGCTCCCACAGCACAGCACATCATATTCAAATGTTCCATCTTTACATGCAGATGTGCCATTCATCCTATTACCAATACTAGTACCTGGTATAGGTCTTTTTGTTTCATAATCTATAATTCTCTCTTTAATAACAGTATTTTGACTAAAGGAATTTTGATATGTTATTAGCATCATAGCTACTAGTATATCATATTTCATCATTAATATTATTTTAATTATTAAACCAAAATACTTTTTCAAAATCGTTTAAATATTTTTCAAAATTTAAAACACTTTTATCTGTCATCATAAAATAAAGATAAAATTGACGACGATTTTTCCCCGCAATTACAGTTATCCCCCTGGTATATTTATTTTTGTAAGTATTTCCGCGAAGGTTTAAAGGGAAACTTACCAAAGCATTTGCATTAAACATTTTTTTTGCCTTGTCATGCGGGTAATGGGTAAGCATCGAGTACAATTCATTAGCTTCCAATTCCGAGGGATAGTTATTTGGTAAGCCGTACTTAAAATTATATTTTATTCTTTCGAACGAAATATTCCTAAACGTAAACAGTTTGGTACTGTCACGTATTACCTGTCCATAATTATTACTCCCCATACCAGGGAATGTGTACACAATAACGACACATTCACCATTCTTGTATGTAAGAATAGAATTGATCCTGCCAAATAACGCTTTGAAAAAGGTGTCGCTAGATGAAGTCCTTGAACCAGATTGTTGTGCAATTTCCGGAATAGGATTCTTTTCGTTTATCTGTGTAACATAAATTTTCTCAGTATTTTCTGAAACATTCAGAAATGAAGGTAAATTCATATCGACGCCATGTTTTGCCATCCCTTTCTCTAAAGATGTTTGAGCCACCAGATTTGTAGCTCCCCAAAATAGGAGTATTAGGGAGCAATAGCAGTAATTTTTCATAGTTTAGTGAGTTTTTTCGGATTAATAACCTCCATAAGTAAGTTTATCTGCATTGGCGGCAAGGATAGTTCCTTCATATCCATTTTGAGGATCAATGTAAGAAAGGTTGCCATTCGAATCTTTACCTGTTATAATAATAGCATGGTGGGTCCCGGTATCGCTATAACCACCTATATTATCAGCAGTATTAAAAACCGCTATTTGCACTCCATCATTAAAATCAGGATTATACTCATTGCCTAGATGTGAAAAATAGTCCGGAATATCACCAAGCCCAACTCCTGCTCCATTATCTGTCAGGAATTGGTGAGCTTCTGACGTACTATATCCTAATGCATTCACATAATAATCTAATGCGCGACTTTCTGCGTCTGATTCTGAATCAGCCCCAGTCTCTATATATGAGACACACCGCCAAAAGCAATCATTATCATAACCACCAGCTATTCCTTCTGATGCTTTTTCGTTTATTACAACAAATTTATTTTTGACTTCTTTTAATGTTAATCTTTTTAACTTCTTCATTTGTTAAAATTTTAAATTAATACTAATATATTTAGATTGATAAAACTTCTTCTTTTGGATCTTTTTGCCAAATTCCCATTTGTTTTTGTACTAAATCCATATAATGACCTTTTTTCTCCATTAATTGCTCATGGTTTCCAACTTCTGTTATAAAACCATCTTTCATCACAATAATCTGGTGTGCATTCATAATAGTACTCAACCTATGGGCAATTATAACAACTGTACGTTTTACAAATGCTTTTTCTAAGGCCTTCACAATCTTATGTTCGTTAATGGCATCCAAGGCATTTGTGGCCTCATCTAAAAACAGATAATGTGGATTTTTATATAAAGCTCTTGCAATTAACATACGCTGTTTTTGTCCACCACTTAAACCACGACCTACTTCACCAATTTTGGTTTGATAACCTTGTGGCATCTGTTCAATTTCATTGCCTATCTGGGCAATATTTACGGCTTGATCCAAGTGTTCATAATTGATAATTTCATCATCTAATGTGATATTGTTTAAAATGGAATCATTAAAAATTTTACCATCCTGCATCACCACACCACAATGATTTCGCCACTCCCTTAAACTTAAGTTAGCAATATTCATATTGCCTAGCATAATAGCACCATGAGTAGGTTTATACAGACGCAATAGTAGTTTTAATAAAGTAGATTTACCACTTCCACTTCCACCTATAATAGCGGTGATTTTACCTTCAGGAATTTTAAGCATTACCTGTTTTAATACATAGTTGGCATTAACTGTATACTGAAAGGACACATTTTTCAAGAATAGACTTTTATCCTTCGGGATTTTAATATTATTCGAAATAGTAGTTTCCTCTTCATTTTGCAGTTGGTGTATTTCATTAATACGTAGAAAACTAATTTTAGCATACTGAGCAGAAACAATAAAACTAATAAACTGTGTAAGCGGGGCATTTAACATACCAATAATAAACTGTGTTGAAATCATTACTCCAAATGTAATATCGCCACTAATAACAGCTTTAGCACAATAAAAAGTAATGGACAAATTCTTTAAGCTATTTATAAACTGTGCCCCAAGATTTTGAAAGTTGCTTATATTTAAAACTCTTAGGTTAACTTTATAAAGCTTAGCCTGTATATTTTCCCACTTCCATCGCTTTTGTCTTTCGTAGTTGTTAATTTTTATGTCCGCAATAGTCGAAACGGTTTCAACCCAGTAACTTTGGTTTTTGGAAATTAAATCAAAATATTCCCAATCTAATTTCTTACGTATTTTTAAAAATAACAGTACCCATACAACATATAATATGCTACCAGCCAAAAAAATATAGAATATAACTGTATTAAACACCAATAAGATGATGCCAAAAACTACAAAAGTTAAAGATGAAAAAATCAGATTTAGGGAGTTGTTCATTATAAAACTACGGATGCGTTCATGATCCTGAGCACGTTGCAAAATGTCGCCAATCATTTTATTTTCGAAAAATGTAACGGGCAATTGCATTAGTTTAATCAAATAATCTGAAATTAATGCAATATTTATTCTAGCTGTTATGTGCAATAAAATCCAATCTCGTAGTGCACTAGATACAGTCACACTAAAGATTATTGCAATATTAGCAATCAGTACAATATTAATAAAATCCAAATCGTGTGTCTGAATGCCAACATCAATTACTGCTTTTGAAATAAATGGCAACAATCCCTGTAAACCAGTAGCAATTAGCATGACCAATAATATGGTGCCAAAGTTCTTTTTATATGGTTTAAAATAGCCAAGTATGTTTTCAAATGTCTTTTTTCGTTCGGTCTTTTCTTCTAAATCGCGCTGAAGAAAATCGGACATAGGTTCTATGACCATAAAAGCACCTTTTGACTCTTCTTTTTTATACCATCCTTTTATAAATTCATTATATGTATAAGTCACTAAGCCTTTGGCCGGATCGGAAACAGATACTTTACTTTTAGTTGCTTTGTAAACGACTATAAAATGACTATTGTTCCAGTGAACAATACCCGGCAATGGGACTTTAATTCGTAAATCTTCAATATTCGCTTTTATGGCAAGTGTGTGCAAACCTATTTTTTCGCAACCATAACTCAAATCCAGAAATGATACCCCTTCACGAGTTGTGCCACATAAATCGCGCAAATATTGCAAAGAATAATACTTGCCGAAATATTTCGCAATTATTTTCACACATGCTGATCCGCAATCCATCTGATCTAACTGGTACTCGCATGGAAATTTAGACCACTTCATTTGTCAAAATATTAGTGTTTGCTGTGCGTGAAATGCTGAATATAATCCCCTCTAAACCTTCGATTAATCCATGTGATGTGTTTGTATTTTGAGTTTTTTCTTCGTCATTAAATAGTGGCAAACTATTTAATTGCTCAATAATTTCCTTCTGATTCCATTCTGTGGCAATTGAAGGGATTATTTCTTTGTATATACTTAATAATAGATTTAAACCAGCTAATCCATCTATAAGTCGAATTTGTTTTTTTTCAAACTCAGTATTGAGTATTTTTTCAAAAGAAATATTTTTCTTGATCATTTCGGCATGTGTTTCAAATGAAGAAAATGGTATTACACTAATGACACATTTTAATGTTAAATACAAACACAATCGATTCGCATGACTAATTGGCATAAAAGATAGAATTGGATTTTCCAATTCTGTTAAAATTTTTTCAATTTTTATTTGATGTATATTTTGCTTGTGAATTAAGGATAATAATGTTAAAAAAATTGGGAGAGACCAATTTACTTTGAATGAATGTGATTCATGAGTTTCGAAAATACCATTTTCTAAATTTAGACTCAGTTGATTGATTAAGTCTATTAATGTGTGTTTAAATATGATTGAATTTTCTTCAATTTTTGTATTATTTAAACGCATATAGAAATATAGCATATAACCTAACATCCCTTTGTCTAACCCTTTCGATATCTGTTTTTCATGCAATAAATACTGGAGTAGTCGATCATCAATATCACTTAATACATCATCTACATCTGCATCAATCCATTTTTGTTTAATCATGTAAGAAATTGCGAATCCGATTCCTGCAATACCATAATCAAAACTTAATGGGATGTTTTTTTCAGATAGATCATAAGAAACACTATCTAAAAATTCCCCAGCTATTTCTTCATATAATGGATTGTTTAACTTATCCCCTAAATTATAGTAATATAAACTTAATCCTATTTTTCCTGAGTATAATCCATTGTTTAGTAATTTATTATTATTTATAGTCTTGTCTATTTCTTTTAGTTGACGTTTATATATCATTATTAGTCAAATTTCACGAGGTTGTTATGGAATATTTTAATTTTTTAAATTATTATACTTTATGTTGAGTTTTTCTGGTTTAAATTCGCACCATTTTTCATTAGTATTGAATAGGATTTTAACTTTTAATTCTCTTCGGACTACTCTATGTCTTCTGTAAAACATTAGTTATTTATTGAAATCCATAACTGCCTCTATTGTGGTTGTTGCGATAATTGCATCAGCTATCTTTTCTAATTTAAAACACGATTAACTTTCAGAATCTAACTTCAAAACGCAAACAGAAATTCCTTGGCGTTTTAATAATTCCTCCGTAAAGGATCTTACAGAAGTACCAACTCCATAGTTGGACTCTCGATTATTACTTTGTATTATAATCCAGTTGATATTCTCCATATCAGACAATTTAAAGAGCAATCCCTATCATTCCCTCCAAAGATCCAAACGCAGTATTTTTGTTTTTAAAAGTAAAACCTGTATAAGCCGTATTTGTTTCGTCGAGAGTAAAACTTAGGTCTTGCCAATAATGAGCTTCGCCTGGGTATGTTTCAGTATTACAAATGTTGTGTAACTGTTTGTAAAGCCATGAAATTCCAGAGCTGCCATACCTCATTGTTGGATTAGTAGACAAAAGCTCATTTTTAATGCTTACTCTATTTATTTCAGGCTTTGCTTTTCGTATATCTGCTAAAATATTTTTATGATTTTCGTTTACATGAATAATCAGCTTACTGTTTTTCCATTTTTCGATAACCATAGAAAGTAATAGTCGATTGCTATGTAATTGAGGCCAGTTTTCTTCTTGTGCCAGAGGCTTAAGAAGTCGTTCCAAAATTAACTCTACTTTGTAATTAAAAATATCCTGTTCGTGAAGTTCAGCCAAAAAGTAGATCAGAACAGGATAATCCCAAACAAGATCGAATTTTTGCTTTTTAGGCTCTGTTTCCTGTGTGTTTGAATTTTCTGTATTGGGGAGAGAAGGCGTATATGGCTCTCGAACCAATGAAGTAATATTTATTGTTAGATCATTCAGTTTGTCAATTAAATGAATTAACGACTGCTTATTGGTAAGGGTTTTCAGCTTGTCGTCATTGGAATTGGAATTTTGCAGGCGTTTTAAGAAGTAAGCACCTATACCTAGCAAGCCGTTTAGTAAGCCTATTTCTGTTGGTGTGTTATAAATTAACTGCCTATACAACTGGTATTCTATTGCTCCTAACACCTCATCGGTATCAGCCTCAACAAAACTATTTTGTACTAAATATTCAATTCCCCAACCTATACCAGCCAATCCATTTTCAAAATCAAGTGGAGTAGAGGTGTTTATTTCCTCAAAAATTTCATCGATGAGTTCTTCTGCATAATCTTCATAAATCAAATTGCTAGTATCTCTTGCCAAATGGAAAAAATAAATACAAATACCCATTTTCCCATGCATTAAGCCTAGTTTATCAATAAAACTAGTATTCAAAAGTAGGGCATTGTTTATTTTGGTAATTCTTTCTTTCAGTTTAGATCCGCAACTTTCATCCATGGTCAAGTTTTTTTTTACATGTTAAATATCCATCCGCTAAACTAAACAATAACAGTGCGGCTGCATTGCACTGTAGTGATCAGTGTATTTTTTATTCTAAACAACTGCAATTTCAATCAGAAATAGAATGTTCGTCGTTGTCTATCATATTTTATCATATAACCTTCAGACTTCAGATCTGAAAGGTATTCAAATACTGTTCGTCGTGAAATTCCAAGTTTCACAGCCAACTCTTGAGCCGTACCTGTATTTTTAATTTCTATAAGATTAATTAAAACCTCTATTCTATTTTTATATTCTCGATAGCTCATATAAGTTATTATTTAAGTATCATCTAATTATCTACTATTAATCAGAAAGTATGTGATATAGTCAATGGAGTTCTATTGTTTTAACCGGCTCATAGTCTCCAATAAACTCCATGCTTTTCATAAATCATTTTGCAAACTCTTAAATCCAATTCCTCATTTATATCATTATACCTGTACACATCATCAATTTGATAAGGGATGGCTTTTTTTCCAAATAAAGAGCCTGTATCCAACAAAGCTTCTGTTTTAAACAAATACATGGTTCCGTTTTCGCACAAATACTGGTTTTCGTGATGAAATTGATTTTCGAAACTATAGTTATAAGGAATAAACTGTTCACTATCGAGTTTGCCAATTTTTTCATGGCACTTTACAGCAGTAAAAATGCAATCGGCCTGTGTTTCACGAATGAGCTTACTTATACCCCTGAAAGTTTTCACACTTCTCAACGGATTGGTGGGTTGCAACAATAAAATATAATCACATGAAATACCTGAATTCTTTAAGTATTTAACTAAATGTATAAGTGCATCAGAAATTTTCGAATTCCTCGTAGATATGCTTGCTGGTCTTTTCAATACATTTACATTATTGCTTTTAGCATATTCCAATATATCGTCGCAATCGCTCGAAACATAAGTTTGTTTTCCAAAACCCAAACACTTTGCAAACTCAATACTATACCAAAGCAGAGGTTTATTATAGAAAAGTCGTAAGTTTTTACCTTTAAATCTCTGCGAACCACCTCTGGCTGGAATTAAAATTATCATATTCCCGTGCATAGTAAACATAGTCTCGGTATTTATCTGTTAAATTAAAATCAACATAAACATATACTACATTATTATTAAAAACAAGTGATATAGGTGCATTGAAAGAAAAATACCCCCTTATGGTAAGATTTACACCCTAAGATTGAAGTTTAAGTAATATTAAGCCCCGAATCCTTAATCTCTTATAGCTAACAATACACATATATTGATTCATGAAGCATCATTATATTCTTTTTGCTTGTATTAGTCGTAAAAAAAAGGTTGTTATCATGAAATATTGGAGAGATGTGCTTGCTTTTAAAACTTAGTAAATCAAGTAGTTCTGGAAATCAATTGGTTAAGAATTATTGTAAACCGTGTAGATCTCATTGTAAGCCTGTAACGCATTGTTGTTCAGTTTGTAATGGGCGTGGTTTACGGGTTTGCAAATAAATTAAGTAAAAACTAATATACAGATAGTTTGTTATCGTGGAATTTAGGACAACTTAAATGAATTATTGAAGGATATCAGTGATGACCAAATTCTCCTAGAGATTAATACAGAAGATACTTAAGGTGGTTAACTTTGGTAGAGATTGAGTTGAAACTAAACTTATGATTGCACAGTAAACCAATTAGGTTTATTGTGCAGGTTTAAGTTTACTAGGTGTGATATAGAAGATGTTGAAAAATATGAATTGAAATCATTGTATGTATATCACGACGAAATCTACACTTGTTAAGCTTATTGCGCAATAAACTTGACATTTTTCTTAAGATATATTGAAAGTTTAGTGCGTATATGAAACTTCTCTCTGTTGCCGTTAAAGTTTCATGTATAATTGAAACTTTGGATGTTTTTATTTAAAGATTAAGGTATGGTTGTATTATTTGTGTATTTTTGCAAAAGATAAAAGTGTATATTAAATGATGTTGCGATGAAAATACCTAAAAATATTATTCCTAGAGATGCTTATATCTCCAAAATAGAACCATTTATCAATACCAGTCTAATAAAAGTTTTGACTGGTCAAAGACGAGTTGGAAAGTCGTATCTTCTTTTTCAACTGATCAATCTCATATCAGAACGAGACTCTGAAGCTAACATCATTTATATAAATCTTGAGGATTTATCTTTTGATGATATTAAGACTGCTAAGGATCTAAATAACTATATCATTAATCGAATTACTTCAGAACATACCAACTATGTTTTTATTGATGAAATTCAGGATGTAGAGGACTTTGAGAAAGCTTTGCGTTCATTAGCATTAAATGATAACATTGATATTTATATTACAGGGAGTAATGCGAAAATGCTTTCAGGTGAGCTTGCAACAACTTTAAGTGGTAGATATATAGAATTTAATGTCTATAGTTTATCATACTTAGAGTTTTTAGAATTTCATTTTCTTAATAATTCTGATGATAGCTTGGCATTATATATGAAATATGGGGGATTACCATACATAACCAATCTGCCTATGAACGATGATGTGATTTTTGAATATCTTAAGAATATTTATAGCACAATTATATATAGAGATGTTGTTAGTCGATATAATTTAAGAAATACTCAATTTCTCGAACGCTTGGTCACATTTTTGGCAGATAATGTAGGTAGCCTTTTTTCTGCGAAAAAGATTAGTGATTTTTTAAAATCGCAGCAGGTAAGTATTTCATCACAACAGATTCAGAACTATATTCAGTATCTATCTAGTGCATTTATTATACTTCCTGCAAGACGATATGATATAATAGGTAAACGTATTTTCTCTGTAGGCGATAAATACTTTTTTGAAAATATAGGCATACGAAATGCTATAATTGGGTATAAAACAAACGATATTGCCAAGATACTTGAGAATATCGTCTATAATCATCTTCTGTTTTGTGGATATACCGTTAAGGTTGGGGTATTGAATACTCAGGAGATTGATTTTGTATGTGAAAGAAATAATGAGAAGAAATATGTACAAGTTTCTTATTTATTAAAGGAAAAATCTACTATTGACAGAGAGTTTGGAAATTTATTAAAGATAGATGATAACTATTCTAAAGTGGTAGTATCTATGGATAAGCTAGCAGGTGATGGATTTGATGGTGTGCAACACATATATATAAGGGATTTCCTGAGCACTATGTTATAATAATGTCCTATTCTGCTTAGACGTAATACAAATAAGTTTAATTCGAAACTCGAAATGTTAGTGCTTTTGTTAGTGCAGAGCAAAAAAAGCAGCTACTGCAAAATGCGGTAACTGCCTGATCCTGTGAGTGGAGAATAGCGGAATCGAACCGCTGACCTTTTGACTGCCAGTCAAACGCTCTAGCCAACTGAGCTAATCCCCCAATACGAAGACAAATATATTCGAATTTTAATAAGGATGAGTCTATTTTCATATAAATAAGGGCTTGGGTATAACCTTTTTTTAAAGTTTACGTAAAAGTATATGAATGGAAAATTAATGATGACCCATAATTGTTTACTAGGGTAAACGATTGATTACAGTAGAAGAATAGTGTGTATAGGTAGGATGAGTTCGGGCTTTGTTAATTTTCCATTCATTTTTTATTGAAAATTTATTAAGAATCTAATAGTGGGTGATATGAAAGTATCACCCTTTTTGTTTGCCCTGCATGCAAACATATCCAGTGGATTGCAAGACATATGAGTCACCTAATTGGAGGGAAGACAGATGCGAAACCAAGAGTGTTGCTGGCAACGGCAGGATGTGAGGGCAGGTTTAGCAAGTTAACGGAACATGGCGAAAGGAAACCGTGGACTACCTAATAATTCTTTTGAGAAAGCAAAACTGTGCTCAATGGAAAAGGTGGTAACGAATACTTTGCATTAATACTATGATGTAATTTTGAATAGAGTTTAACATGAGCCGTGTACGAGACTCGTACGCACGGTTTTGTGAAGAGGAGTAAATATAGAACAATTTCATTTTATCTTTATCTTGCTTGATTGTGATGGAGAATGTGATTTTATACTCCATGGGTGATGCTAACACACACAGTATTGTTAAAATTAATCTCTTATAGGTTCAATTTCTCGAGGCTTGCCTCGTAATGTAGTATTTTATGACTCGATGTCATGAAATACTAAAATTAGAAAAGAGATATATAAGAATGCCTCGTGGGCTTGTATCGGGAAGATTCATTAATTGTTGACAATGACTTTGAAGAGGTAATGGTTATTGAAGATTCAGAAGCCCATGTTGACAATAGCTATAGGGTTAATGTAATTGAAGGTGGTGATTTCGATATTGATAAAGAACAAATATTTGTGATTGTTGAAAATATGCCTGAATTCTCAGGAGGTGAGATTGCTTTGTTAAAATGGATCGTAAAATCTGTAAAGTATCCAATACTCGCCTAAGAAAATGGAATAGCCGTTTGTGTTATTAAAAAGATGCCAAAATGGAAACTAGGCAAGCAACGTGGTAAAGCTGTGAAGGTATCTTTCTCACTACCGATTAATTTTCAATTACAGTAATTAATCTTGATTATAAATAATATGAAGGACTCTGATATTTTGGAGTCCTTTTTTTGTCCGATATTATGATTGTTTAAGCGTTTTTCGCTAACGTTTGTATTTTTGTTTTTTACAGATGTATTTTTTTGTCAATCTGTATGTTGTGAAGTTAGTCTTTAATCGATGTGTAGATTATTGATAAATTTATTCGATAAAGTGTCTTATTACCATTTTCTGATTCCTATTTATAATTAAGATAGTAAGACGTTTATTTTTGATATTTGAATTCTATAATTCATGAATTATCTAGATGTAAAAATGTGTTATTAGAGAATGTTTAGCCTGTTTGATGTGAATTTTTCTATCTTTACCCCTCGATTAATTAGGCATATCTAAAGTTTGATTTTGATAATACAATTGGAATCTGTATTTTTAGACGCTGAATTTACTAGAAAATAAAAAGAAAACTATGGAAGTTAAGAAGTCACAAAAAGCAGATCTGGAGAATAAGAGAGGTCTTTTTCTAGAGATTGGTCTGGCTCTTACTCTTGCTATTGTATTTCTAGCCTTTGAGTGGCGAGTTGATACAAGTGAAGCCAATGTGTTGGAAACAGAGCAAGAAATCCAGGCTGAAGAGGAGATTATTCCTATTACTCGTCAAGAGCCTGTTAAGCCACCACCACCACCACCACCAGCACCTAAGGTTGCTGATGTTTTGAACATTGTGGATAACGATGAAGAAATTGATGACGAACTAGAAATTGAAGATTCTGAAGCCGATATGGATGAAGATGTTGAAATTCAAGTTGTTGAGGAAACAGAGGAAGAAGATGAGCAGCAGGTATTTGTAATTGTAGAAGATATGCCTGAATTTCCAGGTGGAGATATTGAATTACAAAAATGGATTGCAAGAGCTGTTAAATATCCTGTGATTGCACAAGAGAATGGTATTACTGGACGTGTATACGTTGGTTTTGTTGTTAACAAAGTAGGTGCTATCGAAAATGTTAAGATTATGAGAGGGGTTGACCCATCACTTGACAAAGAGGCTGTTCGTGTAATTAATAAGATGCCAAAGTGGAAGCCAGGTAAGCAACGTGGTAAAGCTGTAAAGGTATCATATACGGTGCCTATCAATTTCCAGTTACAATAAGCTGATACATTATAATGTATTCAATATATGAGGCTCTGATTATTCAGAGCCTCTTTTTTGTTTTAAGCTGAATTCACTTTATATACGAATATTGCTTACTTTTGTCGATATCATTTAAAAAGAGAGTGTTTGGTTCATTTTAAGCTGAACTAAATACATAAATCATATATTTTAAAATACATGGGAGATTTCCTAAATAATAAAATAGACTCGGAGAAAGCAATTTTGGTTGGTGTTATAGACCAGTCTCAAGGCATGACCGAAGTTTTGGTGAAAGAATATCTTGACGAATTAGATTTTCTTGCCTTAACTGCAGGAGCGGAAACAGTAAAACGTTTTACTCAAAAATTACAAAGATCACATCCAAAAACTTTTGTTGGGACCGGAAAGCTCCAAGAAATTGCACAATACCTTGAAGCAAATCCAGAAATCAGTTTAGTCATTTTTGATGACGAACTAACACCATCGCAATTAAGGAATATTGAGCGTGAGCTAAAACGTAAGATTCTTGATCGAACGAATTTGATTCTCGACATTTTTGCAAGTCGTGCTCAAACTGCGAATGCAAAGACTCAAGTTGAATTGGCACAGTATCAATATCTATTACCAAGACTTACGCGTCTTTGGACTCACCTTGAGCGTCAGCGTGGGGGTATTGGTATGCGTGGACCTGGTGAAACGCAGATTGAAACTGACCGTCGAATTATTTTGGATAAGATTTCTAAATTGAAGGAAGATCTAAAGAAAATCGATAAGCAGAAAACTGTTCAGCGAAAGAACCGTGATAAAATGGTTCGTGTCGCTTTGGTTGGTTATACCAATGTTGGAAAATCGACTTTAATGAATGTTTTGAGTAAATCTGATGTATTTGCTGAAAATAAGCTTTTTGCAACTTTAGATACTACAGTTAGAAAGGTTGTAATACAAAATGTACCCTTTTTACTGGCTGATACGGTTGGATTTATCCGAAAATTACCTCACAACTTAGTTGAGTCTTTCAAATCGACATTGGATGAGGTACGCGAGGCTGATATCATTCTTCATGTTGTTGATATTTCGCATCCAAATTTCGAAGATCAAATTAATGTGGTTAATGAAACTATGGCTGAAATAGATAAGAAAGAAAAGCCACGTTTCTTGGTATTCAATAAAATGGATGCCTTTAGCTATGTGAAAAAAGATGAAGATGATTTAACACCTAAGCTTCGTGAAAACTATAGCCTTGATGAGTTGAAGAAGATGTGGGTTGCTAAAGGTGATACGCCTTGTTTATTCATATCAGCGAAGGAAAAAAATAATATTGAGGAGTTTAAAGAGAAAGTATATAATGTTGTACGTGATATTCATTCAGCTCGTTTCCCTTATAATAACTTCTTGTATCAGGATTACAGCAAGCTAAGCGAAGAAAAGGAATAAATAGCATTTAGATATATAGAAAAAGCGATGCTCCGAATTTAATTCTGGAGCATCGCTTTTTTTGTATATGTATTGAAATTAGTAATTAAACCATTCCACTTTTACTTAGATATTCAGCAATTTGGATAGCATTTGTTGCAGCTCCTTTACGAAGATTATCAGCAACAATCCATATGTTTAAACTATTAGGGTTTGAGAAGTCGCGACGAATTCGACCTACAAATACCTCGTTTTTCTCATGAGCAAATCGAGGCATTGGGTAGATATTCTTTTCTGGGTCGTCTTGAAGAACAATACCTTCTGAATTAGCAAGTAGTTCTTTTAATTCATCCAAATCAAAATCCTTTTCGAATTCAATATTTACTGACTCTGAATGACCTCCTACTACTGGAACTCGAACAGCTGTAGCCGTAATTCTTATAGAATCATCACAAAGAATTTTTCGAGTTTCGTTAATCAACTTCATTTCCTCTTTGGTGTATGCGTTATCTTCAAATACATCGCAATGAGGTAGGCAGTTTTTATCTATTGGGTATGGATAAGCCATTTCCCCATCAATTCCTGCTCTTTCATTCTCAAGTTGCTCAACAGCTTTTACACCGGTACCACTAATTGATTGGTATGTTGAGATTATTAAACGTTTTATCCTATATTTTTTATGCAGAGGAGCTAATGCAACTACCATTTGAATGGTTGAACAGTTTGGGTTGGCGATAATCTTATCATCAACCGTAAGTTCTGACGCATTAATTTCTGGTACAATAAGTTTTTTTTCAGGGTGCATTCGCCATGCAGAAGAATTGTCAATAACAAAAGTTCCTGCTTTTTCAAATTCAGGAGCCCATTCTAATGAAGCTGTTCCACCTGCTGAGAAGATAGCAATATGAGGTTTTAATTCAATAGCCTCTTTCATGCCAAGCACTGTTATTTCTTTACCTCTAAATTGGATTTTTTTTCCTTTCGATCTTTCACTTGCAACGGGGTACAATTCATCTACAGGGAAATTTCTTTCGGTTAATACCTCAAGAATCTTTTGTCCCACTAAGCCTGTGGCGCCTACTATAGCAATTTTCATAATAAAACACTCTGTTAATTGGATTAATAATTATAAATTACTTACTTAGATATCGTTAATGTGTGGTTTTAACCCAAGTAAATAA
>JADGEF010000012.1:18899-30493 GCA_016744515.1 Marinifilaceae bacterium
TTTCTGATTATACGAATGTAAATATATCTGGATTAATTGCAGAACTAGGTTCATCGGGAACAGCTACAAGTAAATATATTAAGCTCTACTATAAATTAGATGGAGGTGCTGAAATATTAATTGAAGAGTTGCTTGGAAATCAAGTTTTACCCAACCCTAGCTCGCTAACAGTAAGCTCTAATTCTATAAATGGAACTAGTTTACAGATAGTTGCTAAAATGAAACTAACAGTTGCTTCCACAAATAAAATTTACATAGATGATATTCTTGTCACAGGAAATCCGCTTGTGGTTTCAAATGATGCACTTACTCAGGTTTTAGAACCGAGTAGCCAAGTTGTAGCTCAAAATATTAGCTCTTTAATTAATAACCAAAGCTCAGCGCAGCCATTAATGAAATTTAAATTATCAGAACCAAGTGGAGCAGATAATCTGGACACAAAAATCTCTTCAATTAAATTTAAGAATATAGTTTCTAGCAATCAGGCCGATTTATCTGGTCAGTTTGAAGATTTTTCTATTTATGATGGAACCAATTTTATTCCAATAAGCTCAATCATTATAAATCCTGATGAGGTGACTCTAAATTTTGCAGAAGGTGATTTTAATCTAGTTGATGATTCTTCTCAAGAATACGAGTTAAGAGGTTATCTAAAATCTTCGGGAATAATTGATGGTAAGAGCGTGGTTTTAGAATTGGAAGCATCTGGCATCACAACTTATAATTCAGGATCTGGTTTTGATGCAGGGAATAGTGTTGCCGTAAACTCACCTGAGCATCGAATTTCTGTTGTTGCAACACATCTAAATTTCACGTCTATTCCAAGCAGTAGTCTGATTAAGAATGCGAACTTTTCTGCTTTCGTAGATGCTAAAGATATTAATGGCAATCGGGACTTAGACGCAAATAAGAATGTTAATTTAACTATTCAGACTGGAACAGGTATATTGTCGGGACTTCTCTCTAAAGATTTGTTGGATGGGGAGGTTGTTTTTGATGATCTAGCTTATAATATTGCCGAGAATATAAATATACAAGCATCAGGTTCAGGCTTGGAGTCTGCAATTTCAAATTCTATATCCATTATTAGTTCACAATCTACCGAATTGAGTTTAAGTGCTTGGACACCATCTTCCTTGAATATCTCATCAATTTCAAATTCTGTTGAAGATGCGGTTGAAGCCTACCAATTTTCAATAAATGATATAGGGGATGATTTAGAATCTACTCTTCTAAATACAATTCGATTTATACCTGGAGATGATAATAATGTGAACTGGGAAGAGAAAATTGAGGAATTTATTTTAAAAGTTGGAGATCAGAGCCTCGAAGCAGATTATGTTTTGAGTAGTTCTGGGGTAGATATTATTTTTCCTAGTAGCGAATTGTTGAGGGAAATTTCTGATGGAGATAATAGGGCGTTTTCTATTCATGTTTACTTAAAAACTAAGCTTGTGGATGGAGAGATCTTGCAAATAAAAATAGATAATTCACATTTAGGCTGGTCGACTAGTGGAAGTGGTTTAGTTCCTAGTTTTACTGGTGATTTTAATGGTCATAAATTTAAGATTGATGTGATTGGAACACATTTGAATTTCACTTCAATTCCTATGGCGGATGTGGAATTTGCATCAAACTTCGAAGTTTCAGTTAATTTAACAGATTTAAATAATAATCTTGATCTGAATGCAAACCAGACAGTAAACTTATCTCTTGTGGATGGGAAAGGAAATCTATCTGGAACTTTAACTAAAAAACTGAATTCAGGAATTACAAGTTTTGATGACCTGTTTTATAATTATTCAGAAGATATAAAACTGATTGTTTCAGGAGCAGGATTGAATAGTAAAGAGTCAGATCTGATTCATATTTTACCATCAAAATCCTCTTATGCTACTGTTGTAGACTGGACAACTGAGGACCTGCATATTTCTTCTTTGTCTGTTTCCGAAGACAACTTTAAAGAAGTTTTTCGTTTTCAAGTTGTAGATCAGGGCGATGATCAAGTTGAAAGTATTTTAAAATCGATACGTCTGATTTCAGGTCGTGAGAATACTATGGATTGGGAAAATG
This sequence comes from Marinifilaceae bacterium, assembly GCA_016744515.1. GTDB lineage: Bacteria > Bacteroidota > Bacteroidia > Bacteroidales > Marinifilaceae > Ancylomarina. Next base: position 20,973 of record JADGEF010000012.1, read on the forward strand.
ATATTGGAGCATTTCAGTTGAGGATAAATGATGAAATTGTTGATGTTGATTTTATATCAAGTGAGTCAAGTCTTACCTTAAACTTCGCAGATAATGAAGACTTGGCAAACCTATCTGATGGTCAAACTATAGATTTGTCTTTATATATTTTTTTGAATGAAAAGAGTACTGATGGAGAAGTTTTTCAAGCAGCTATAGAGAATCTCCATTCTCAATGGGAAGTGATTGGGACACAATTATTGAACGAATTCATCGGTAACTTAGAAGGTAAATCTTTTGTTGTTGATATCGTAGGAACCGAATTAAGTTTTATAAAGAAGCCACCTAAAAATCTAATACCTAATTCAGATTTTGAAGTGGAGCTTAAATTGATTGATAAGTTCCGAAATCAGGATTTGAATACAACAGAAGAGGCTCGAGTATCTCTGGCTTCCGGAACAGGAGATTTGACTTCTGACAAAGGCTTAAGTGTGAGTTTGATTGATGGGAAGTTTTCATGGACAGACTTAAAATATGATAAAGCGGAGAATTTCACTTTGCTTATAGAAGTTGATGGATTAGAACCGATATTGAGCGATAACATATCAAGTTTGGATGTTAATTCGAGTCTGGTTCCCGCAAAGACACCTGTCTTGTCGCAAGTACTAAATCCTTTAGCGATTGACGTTGATAATTCTGAGGTAGTATTCAATTTTACAATTAAGGATGAAGCCAGTTTAGATAATTTACCAACACGAGTGAATTCCGTGAAGTTTTATAATAAACTAATTGATTCAGGATTAGATTGGGGAAAGCATTTAGCCGGTGCTGTTATAAAGAAAAATGGTGAAATTGTCGCAAAGACGACTAAAGTTGAATATGATTATATATCATTTACTTCCTTGGATATAGAGATTGAAAATGGAAAACAAGTTGATTTTGAATTAGCTGTCTATTTCAAAAAGAGTTTGATTCCAGATCATGCGAAATTTCAAGTTGAAATTAGAAAAAAACATCAATGGAAAACATCCACTACAGGTTCATTACTGGTGAATGTATTATCCGAAAGTATTGTATCTGCTATACATGAAATTAATGTAAATGCTGATCGACTCAGTTTTATTTCCAATCCAATTGGAATTGAAAAATTAGCAAAATTTAAAACTACGATTGCGGCTGTCGATGAATTTCAGAATATAGATGTTGATAAATATTCAAGTATTAGTCTAAATTCCCAAGGTGGAATTTTATCTAAAACTGGGGTGGTTGGCAATTTAGTAGGTGGTAAATTAGAAGTGCGTGATTTGAACTTTTCAGGGAAACCAATTTTAGAGTTGACTGCTAGTAGTGATTTGCAGTCAGTGACCCAAGAGATATTTGTTCAGGAAGAAATTAAAATATTTATTGATGATTTTGAATCTGAAGACCTTGCTTTATGGGATAGAACTCAAGATTGGACGGCATCTTCATATCTGCCAATTGCAGGTTCTAGTAGCTTAAAACACAATCTGTCGAATACAATTGGGAGTAGTTGTGTTACTTGTCCGTTAAATGGAATTGATTTAGGTTCCGAATCTATTTTCTGGGAGTTTATTCTCAAGAATTCTGATTGGGATCCAAGTTCATCGAACAATTTCACTTTTCATCTATTAATGGATTCCAACGATCCGAATTTGGCTAAGACCTTATATTCAGTCGGTGTAAATTTAAGTGGATCGAATGATAGGTTAAATTTATGGAAGACTTTTAGTGGTGATTCTGAACTTCTTATTGAATCTGATTTCGATTGGAACGAAAATGAGAATGTTGCGATGAAGGTGGAATATAATTCAAGAGGAGAATGGAAACTTTATTACAATCGTCTGGGGAATAAGAACAATTGGTTAAAAGTTGGGGAAGATATATCAGAAGTAGAACCTGAAGTCGAGAATTGGTATTCAGGTTTAGAATTTAATTTTGAGACAGCTTCTCGAGCTGGAGAGTTATGGTTTGATGATCTTAAAATTCAGAGATACAATACAGCTCCATATTTAAGAACCTTTGAGTTTTCATCAGATTCTATAAGCTTAAATTTTTCTGAAGATCTAAATTTTCTTGAATCATCTAGATTAGATAATTTTAGTTTAAAAAGAGCTAATGATCAAATTCCAGTCGAAGTCATCAAAAATGGGATTAAGGGGAATCAGCTTATTTTATTTTTAGAGAATCAACTATTAACGGGAAAGTATAGCTTGTTTGTTAAAGGGATGATTGATATAGAAGGTGCCGTTTCTAAGATTGAAGAAATAGAATTTGACTTTTATGCTGAAGCAAAAGGTCATGATCTTATTATCAATGAAATATTGGCAGATGAATCACCAGTGGTTGGTTTACCAGAATACGAGTTTATTGAAATTTATAATGCAAGTGATCATCCTATTAATATTAAGGATTTTAAACTGACCGTTGGCAAGTCGGAGAAAACCCTTGGAGAATTTGTACTTCCATCAAATGAATATTTGATTTTGTGTTCTAATGCAGCCGTCGATTTTTATAAAGAGTTTGGAAATAGTTTAGGAGTAAGTAGTTTCCCAAGTTTGACTAATTCTGGAACAAACATTTCTCTCGAATCACCTGCGGGAATTTTAATGGATGAAATTTCTTATTCTTCAGGTTGGTATGGCGATGATTTGAAAAAGGATGGTGGTTGGAGCTTGGAAAGAATTGATATTGAAAATTATTGTTCTACAACGAGTAATTGGAGGGCATCTAATAATGAAAATGGAGGAAGTCCAGGTGAAGAAAATTCAATAAAAGGAGTTTATCAAGATACTCAAGCTCCAGAACTAATTTCATATTTTTTGCAGACCAATCAAACTTTGCAAATTACTTTTTCAGAAGATTTAGATGAGAGTTCTGTTTTAATGCTCTCAAATTATACTATTGAAGGAAATAATGTTTCTTCAGTTATTCAAAAATCAAATACGAGCTATATCCTTCATTTTGCAGATGAGTTTCAGGATGAGATAAGTCAGAGCTTGGTGGTGAATAATCTTTCGGACGAGTGTGGAAACTCTAGTGAAATCAATATTGATTTTATTTGGAATGATGTCCATAAGTATGATTTAATAATCAATGAAATATTGGCAGATGAATCACCAGTGGTTGGTTTACCAGAATACGAGTTCATTGAAGTTTATAATGCAAGTGATCATCCTATTAATATTAAGGATTTTAAACTGACCGTTGGCAAGTCGGAGAAAACCCTTGGAGAATTTGTACTTCCATCAAATGAATATCTGATTTTGTGTTCTAATGCAGCCGTCGATTTTTATAAAGAGTTTGGAAATAGCTTAGGTGTAAGTAGTTTTCCAAGTTTGACTAATTCAGGAACAAACATCTCTCTTGAATCATCTGCTGGTATTCTAATGGATGAGATTTCTTATTCTTCAGATTGGTATGATGATGAAGATAAGAAAGATGGAGGGTGGAGTTTAGAGAGGATTGATGTAGCTAATTATTCGTGGCAGCCTGCGAATTGGAAAGCTTCTAATGATGAATTGGGAGGAACACCCGGGAAGGTGAATTCTGTAGAGGCATTGAATCCTGATATAACTAAGCCTAAATTGTTGCGTTTCGAATTGAATAACTCAAATTCTATTAATCTCTTTTTTAGTGAAAGTTTAGACTTGAATCCGGCATTAAATATTCAGAATTATTTGTTTGGTGGAGATATTGGTCACCCTGCTTCAGTTGTGGAAATTGAAAATGAAATATTTGTTTTAAGATTGAATTTCTCATCTAACTTTGAAAATAATATTCAATATCAGCTTGTTTTATCTGATCAACTTGTCGATTTAGCAGGCAATTTGTTAGAAGAGTATAAAGTTGAATTTATATTGGCTGAAATGCCTCATACTGGTGATTTGGTGATTAATGAAGTATTATTTAACCCATATCCTGATGGAGCAGACTATGTGGAGTTGCTAAATATCTCAGATAGAAAGATTGATATCAAAGATTTACTAATTGCTAATAGAGATGAGAATTATCAATTGGATGCTATTTATAAGTTGAGTGAGAAATCCCAAATATTGGAAGCAGGAGCCTATCTTTTATTAAGTAAGGATACGGCAAACGTAAAACTGAATTATTGCTATTTAGATGAAGACGCTTTTATACAATTGGTAAAAATGCCCTCTTTTAATGATGATGAGGGACGAGTTGTTATTTTAAATCGAAACAATGATCAATTAGATGATTTTGCTTACGACGAAGCGATGCATTTTAGCCAATTGACTTCAAAAGAAGGCGTCTCGCTCGAACGTATTAATCCCAATAAGGAAACAAACTCTAATTCAAATTGGATTTCTGCATCTCAGACCGTTGACTTTGGAACACCAGGAATGCAGAATTCGTCTTATGATATCGATGAGGTAGAGGTGAACGAGATTGGGTTTAAATCAAAGATGTTTTCGCCAGATAATGATGGTGTTGATGATAGATTGATCATTAATTTTGAATTGGAGAAGAGTGGTTACGTTGCGAATATTCGAGTTTATAATAGCTTGGGGGTAGAAGTAAGGCGCTTAGCGAGTAATCTAACTCTATCTACTAAAGATGAATTATTCTGGGATGGTTTGTTAGCTAATAAAGAACGGGCTTCAATAGGGATCTATGTTTTCTATTTTGAATTGTTTCATCCTGATGGAGAGGTGAAAACGTATAAGAAGACTTGTGTTTTAGGAGGTAAGTTTAAATAGGTGAAAAAGCTTTAGCTGAATAAATCAGCTAAAGCTTTAATATTTCTATTGTGCATCCACCACAGCAATGGTGGTCATATTTACAATTTCGCGCACCGAACTTTCGAGAGCAATCACATGAATCGATTTGTTCATGCCAAGTAGGATAGGACCGATGGCTTCTGCTTGAGCTAATTCTTGCATCATTTTATAGGCAATGTTTCCACTACTTAGGTTTGGGAAGATGATTGTATTTACTCTTCGTTTTCCTAATTTCGAGAATGGAAACATTTGATTACGCAACTCACAATTAAGGGCAAAGTTCATTTGAATATCACCATCTACAATCAAATCAGGATGGTCACGATGTAGTCTTGCAGTTGCTTCTTGTACACGAACAGGGCTGCCCGATCTTATTGATCCAAAGTTTGAATAGGATACCAGTGCGATTACGGGTTCGATATTGAATTTCCTTACGGCTTCAGCAGTTAGCAATGTTGTGTCAACCAAGGTTTGAGCATCAGGACGAGGATTCACGGTTGTGTCCGAGAAAAAGATAGGACCTTGTTTGGTCATCAGTAAATACATTCCTGCAATGTGGTTAATCTCAGGTTTTACACCTACCGTATGAATAGCTGGTTTTATGGTATCTGCATATTTCGAAGTCGATCCACTAATCAGAGCATCAGCCTCGCCAGTTTCCACCATCATAGCGCCGAAATAATTTCGATTTGTCATGTACTCCAATGCTTCAGTACAGGTTAAACCTTTTCTATTTCGTTTCTTAAATAAAATATTTGCAAAGCTCTCACGTCGCTTTTGCTCTTCATCAGATCTCCAATCGATTATTGGAATATCTTCTAAATCAAGTTCATTGTCTTGTATAATTTGTTTGATTTCTTTTTTATTCCCCAATAAAATAGGTTGAGCAATGCCTTCGTTTAAGACTATTTGAGCAGCTTTAAGCACTTTAAAGTTTTCTCCTTCAGCAAACACAATTCGCTTAGGGTTACGCTTCGCTTTATTGGTTAAATGCCTTAAGAGCTTATTGTCTCGTCCCATGCGCTGTTCGAGCTCCATTTCGTAGGCTACCCAATCGGTAATTGGAGAGTGAGCAATACCCGATTCCATTGCAGCTTTGGCTACTGCAGGCGCAACAACGGTTAGTAATCTAGGATCAAGAGGCTTTGGGATGATATAGTCTGTTCCGAAATTCAAATTCAGTTCTTTATAAGCTGTATTAACTGCATCAGGAACATCTTCTTTAGCTAAATTTGCAAGAGCTTTTACGGCAGCAATTTTCATCTCTTCGTTTATTCCTGTCGCTTTTACATCTAAAGCACCTCTAAAAATAAAAGGGAAACCGAGTACATTATTCACCTGATTAGGATGATCAGATCGACCCGTAGCCATGATTAAATCATCTCTAACTTGCACTGCTATATCGTAAGCAATTTCTGGGTTGGGATTAGCCAATGCAAAAACAATTGGTCTATCTGCCATCGATTTAATCATCTCAGGACTTAAAATATTTGCAACTGAAAGTCCTAGAAACATATCAGCATTAACTAAAGCTTCTTTAAGTGTTTTAATATTTTTTGACGTAACAAATTCTTTCTTTATAGCACTAAGGTTTGTTCTCGATTTATTTATGACTCCTTTACTATCGACCATTACGATGTTTTTTTTCTTTACACCGAGCGAAATGTATAAACGTGTGCAGGCAACTGCTGAAGCTCCAGCTCCATTCACAACTAACTTAAGATCTTCAATTTTTTTATTCTGAATTTCTATAGCATTCAACATTCCAGCCGATGAAATGATTGCTGTTCCATGCTGGTCGTCGTGCATAATTGGAATGTCCAATTCATTCTTAAGACGATCCTCTATTTCAAAGCATTCGGGCGCTTTTATATCTTCAAGATTAATTCCACCAAAAGTTGGTGCAATGCCTTTAACAATTTTAACAAATTCATCTACGTCTTTAGAATCAACTTCAATATCGAAGACATCAATATCTGCAAAGATTTTAAAGAGCAAGCCTTTTCCTTCCATAACTGGTTTTCCAGCTTCAGCACCAATATCACCAAGACCTAATACCGCTGTTCCGTTTGAGATAACGGCTACCAGATTTCCTTTTGCGGTATATTTATACACATCACTAGGGTTTTCTTGAATTTTCAGACAAGGCTCCGCTACTCCTGGTGAGTATGCAAGCGATAGATCTAATTGTGTGGAGTGAGGTTTGGTAGGAATAACTTCAATTTTCCCTGGTCGGTTGCCTTCGTGATAACGAAGAGCATCTTCTTTCGTAAATTTAGCCATGCTAATTCTTTAGAATTGGTTAGGTGAATTGCTTTTATAAGTCTTAACTAGATGTGTTACGATCTTAAAAGAGAGCTAAAAGGGGAATTCCCTTTGCAGAGCGGTTTGCAATGTCTCAACTTCACTGGCTTTCCGATTATGAATTTTGTCTGATTAAATTCCGAATTAATTCTTTTAGAAGGAATTTAAATAGGGAATGACAAAAGTTAAATCAATTTAATTTCAAAAGGATGTAAAATATGATGAAGAAAATGTCTTTCCTTTCTTCCTTAGGCAATTCTTTTCAATATTTCCCGTTTAAAAGATGTAGAATTATTCTACACAGTAAGGTTGACTTCCACACTTAAGGGCTTTATAATTTAATTCTGATATAACAAGTCTTTTTTGTAACTTATGTTCTTGAAAAGTTGAGTTTAATAGCTTTGTGGAGAGATTGATATGGTAATTTAAGAGTTTGTTAAATAATGGTATACTCTTTGTTATCGTTTATGCTCACTTGATTAGAAAAGTGACACGAAATAATATTAACCAAAAATCTAAAGGTTTTGTAAAATGAGCCAAATAGATAGTAACAACTTAATCCTATGAATATGAAAAAAAGCATTTTTAGCTTTGGAACGCTGTTATTGTTCTCGGCGATGTTATGGAGTTGTTCAGATAGCTCTGATAATAATTTAGAAGATGATCTTACTCTTGTGCAATTGATGGAAGTTAAGGCAAACGTTCTTTCTGATGCTGTTACTGATATATCTAAATCAAAAGGTTTTGAAATTATCACAGTTGAGGGAGAGGATCCTACTTTAAAAAATGGGGAAGATTCAGATTCTCGATTTACCATGGATATTACACTCGAAGATATTAAAGGGGTTTATGATTATAAGAAAGGCATTAGGCAGAAATCAACCTCTATAAAAACATGGGCTCCTAATAGGTTTATTAAAGTAGGTGAATCGGATTATTTCGTATTGCGTTTGCCAAAAGAAAAGGCAATGAAACCTTGGAAACTTTATACTAAGGATGATGTGGAATTAAAAAATGACTTTGTAATTACAACTACTGAGTATAAATATAAATATTCTGGAGGATTGCAATTTGATTATCTGTTAAATTCCGAAATAGAGGTTGAAGATGAGAAAGTTGGAGAGCTCTTCGTCGATTGGACTCTAGCGGGTGAAATACCTCTTGACTATAAGTCGAAGTTTACTTTTGTAGATGACTATTCTGTAGGCGTAGAATTTAAGTTAGGAGATAAAATTTCTTATGAGTTTAGCTTAAAGAAAGGTGATGATATTCTTTTTAAAGAAGAGGTTGAGGTGAGTGGTTCTGAAGAGACTGAAGATGGAGAGTTGGAGTATTCTGTTACAATAGGGAGTATTAAGATCGTATTAAATTCAGAATCTGAAAGCTATATGATTTATCGTAATGGTGTATTACAAGAAGGAGCTATAATTGAAGTCGTAAAGCGTAATCAAAAATTAGGAGATGCTAGTATTGCCTTCTGTAGAAAAGGACGTGATATTAAGATTACTTTTGTCGATGGAGAGGTTATAGAGTTGTCTGAATTTATAACTGATGATACTCTCGAATTAATGGATAAATTATTTAGTTCTATGTACGATATGAAATTTGTTAAACATATTGTAGATAAGGTTGCTGCAAAGGTCTATTTTGCTAATTAACTTTTGAATTAAGATCGATCTGATTCAACATATTTGAGAAAATCTGGCTTATAGCCAGATTTTTTTATTCACTCTTTTGTGACTGCTTTTAAAGCTTTACTTATATTTAGCTTATGAAGGTATCCGTAATCTTGACTTTATTTCTTCTTTTAGGAGGCGGTTTGTATGCCCAAGAGCCCGTGATTCCTGTGATAAAAGGGAAGGCTTCGTTTTATGCCGATTGGTTTGACGGGAGATTAACAGCTAATGGTGAGTTTTTCTCTCAAGAAGAATATACTGCAGCTCATAAAACCTTACCTTTTGATACTTGGGTAGAAGTGAAGAACTTGGAGAATGATAAAACAGTATTTCTTAGAATAAATGATAGAGGTCCTTATATTAAAGGTAGAATTATCGACTTGTCGAAAGCGGGAGCTAGGGCTATTGGAGACCTTAAGCAAGGCATCTTTAATGTAGAAATACGTATTGTTGAAAAGAGAGATTTAATAATTTTCCCAATTGATTTTCTGATAAAGAAAAAGAGCGTTCCCCTAAGGCAACGCTCTTCATATCTAGATTTTAATCTCATTACCTATTAATCGAAGGCTTTAAGTTTTAAACTGAAGAGTATGTATTCATTAAATGAAACTTACAAAAAGTCTATTTAATTTGTGAAGTATGCCGTGCAAGCTTACATAAGCTGTTTTTATTTCGTGAAGTATGCTGTGCAAGCTTACATGAGCTATTTTTATTTTGTGAAGTATGCTGTGCAAGCTTACATGAGCTATTTTTATTTTGTGAAGTATGCTGTGCAAGCTTACATGAGCTATTTTTATTT
>JADGEF010000012.1:30593-42260 GCA_016744515.1 Marinifilaceae bacterium
GAGCTATTTTTATTTTGTGAAGTATGCTGTGCAAGCTTACATGAGCTATTTTTATTTTGTGAAGTATGCTGTGCAAGCTTACATGAGCTATTTTTATTTCGTGAAGTATGCTGTGCAAGCTTACATGAGCTATTTTTATTTTGTGAAGTATGCTGTGCAAGCTTACATGAGCTATTTTTATTTTGTGAAGTATGCTGTGCAAGCTTACATGAGCTATTTTTATTTTGTGAAGTATACTGTGCAAGCTTACGTACACTATTTTTTTATTTGCTTAGCAACTTTGTAACTATTTAGCCATTTGTATTACTTGTAAAGATCTAAGAATATAGTGCTTTGAAAATGGTTACAAGGGCGTGAGGTGAGGAATTCTGCTGATAAATGCCAATCGAAAGTTTAATTACTCAATTTTCTGATAAAGAAAAAGAGCGTTCCCCTAAGGCAACGCTCTTCATATCTAGATTTTAATCTAATTACTCCTTAATAGTCGCACATAAAAATTCGCGGTTCAAACGAGCAATGTTTGCAATAGAAATTCCTTTAGGACATTCTACCTCGCAAGCACCCGTATTGGTACAGTTACCAAAACCTAACTCATCCATTTTAGCTACCATATTCTTAGCACGACGAGTAGCCTCAACACGACCTTGTGGAAGTTTCGCAAGGTGAGATACCTTAGCAGAAACGAACAACATTGCCGATGAGTTTTTACAAGTAGCTACACAAGCACCACAACCAATACAAGCTGCAGCATCCATAGCTTCTTCAGCATCATCGTAAGAAATTGGAATCGCATTTCCATCAGGTACACCACCTGTGTTTACAGAAATGTAACCACCTGATTGAAGTACTTTCTCGAAAGCCATACGGTCTACGATTAAGTCTTTGATTACTGGAAATGCTCCAGCTCTCCAAGGCTCAATAGTAATAGTAGCACCTTCTTCAAATTTACGCATGTGCAATTGACAAGTTGTAATATCGTCATCTGGTCCATGAGCACGTCCATCGATGAATAAGCTACACATGCCACAAATACCTTCACGACAATCGTGATCGAATGCGATAGGCTCTGTTCCTTTTTCGATTAGTTCTTCATTTAAGATATCAAGCATTTCAAGGAAAGATGTTCCACCAGAAATGTTGTTGATTTTATAGGATTCTAATTTCCCTTTAGATTTAGCATCCTTTTGGCGCCAAACTCTTATTGTTAGTTCTTTTAATATTTTATCGGCCATCTTTATTTGGTATTGAGTAATTAGATTTTAGTAAATAGTACGCTAGATAATTTACAATATCATTTGAGACTTACTTTTAATTTGAAAATCATTTTTTGAATTTCTTGTATAAGGGCATTTACAATCTCAAATTGTTCATTTTTGATATAGTTCAAATCTATAGATAATAACAATAAACTTTCTAATTCATAGGAACTGCCATTGGATATATCCAAAAAACGAGAAAAATCGGCTCTTGAATTTCTACCACAGCCTTCGGCTATATTTGTAGGAATAGAAACAGCACATCTGCGTATTTGTGATATCATGCCAAATCGTTCTTCTTTAGGAAAAAAACTTGTTAGTAAGTAAATTCTTTTTACAAGATCTCTACTCTTTTGCCAAACAATAAGTTCTTTGAATTGATTCATGATTTTAACGTTTACTGTTATTCACGACTAATTACTAGATACTAACTACTAATTACTAACTACTTATAACTACGTTGAGTAAGCTCTACTGTTTCGAATACTAAATCTTCTTTGTGTAAAATAGGATCTTTACCTTCACCTTGGTATTCCCAAGCTGATACATAAGTAAAGTTTTCGTCATCACGCTTAGCTTCACCTTCATCTGTAGTCGATTCTTCGCGGTAGTGACCACCACAAGATTCGTTACGGTTCAGTGCATCACGTGCCATCAAATCACCTAATTCAAGGAAGTCTTCAACTCTACCAGCTTTTTCAAGCTCAATATTCATTGAATTGAATTCACCCGGAATACGAAGATCTTTGTAAAAATCCTTACGGATTTTAGCAATCTCTTCGATCGCAAATTTAAGACCTTTCTCGTTACGAGCCATTCCTACATGATCCCACATGATATTACCTAAACGTCTGTGGAAAGAATCTACTGACTTAGTACCCTTAATGTTGAACAAACGTTCCATACGAGTTGTAGCAGCTTTCTCTTTCTTCACAAACTCAGGGTGATTCATATCAACGCGAGGCGTTTGGATTTCATCAGCTAAGTAATCACCAATTGTGTATGGTAATACGAAGTAACCATCAGCTAAACCTTGCATCAAAGCAGAAGCACCTAAACGGTTTCCTCCATGATCAGAAAAGTTAGCTTCACCAATAGCGTAAAGACCAGGGATGTTAGTCATTAAGTTATAATCAACCCATACACCACCCATTGAGTAGTGAATTGCAGGATAAATCTGCATTGGCACATTATAAGGATTTGTATCGGTAATCTTCTCATACATTTGGAACAAGTTACCATAACGAGCTTCAATTACATCACGACCTAAACGCTCAATAGAGTATTTAAAGTCAAGATATACAGCTTTTCCAGTTTCGTTAACACCAAAACCTTCGTCGCAACGCTCTTTAGCAGCACGTGAAGCAACGTCACGAGGTACTAAGTTACCGTATGATGGGTATCTTCTTTCTAGGTAGAAGTCACGATCCTCATCAGCGATATCGTTAGGACTCATTTGAGCTTTCTGCAATTTAATTGCATCTTCTTTTTTCTTTGGAGTCCATACACGTCCGTCATTACGAAGTGATTCAGACATCAAAGTTAATTTAGACTGTTGCTCGCCGTGAACAGGAATACAAGTTGGGTGAATTTGTACGAAACAAGGGTTTCCAAAATACGCACCATTCTTGTAAGCTTGCCATGCAGCACCACCATTACAACCCATAGCATTGGTTGAAAGGAAGAATACGTTACCGTATCCACCTGAAGCGATAACTACAGCGTGAGCACCATGACGCTCGATTTCACCTGTAATTAAGTTACGAGTGATAATACCACGAGCTTTTCCATCAACAGTAACGATATCTAACATTTCGTTACGCTCATGCATTTCAATTTTGCCTTGTCCGATCATACGGTTCATAGAAGCGTAACAACCTAACAATAGCTGCTGACCAGTTTGTCCACGAGCATAGAAAGTACGACTTACCAATACACCACCGAATGAACGGTTAGATAAAGTTCCGCCATATTCACGTGCAAAAGGTACACCTTGAGCAACACATTGGTCGATGATTTCGCCACTAACTTCAGCTAAACGATAAACGTTGCCTTCGCGAGAACGATAGTCACCACCTTTAATTGTATCATAAAATAAACGAAATACTGAGTCGTTATCGTTTTGATAGTTTTTTGCAGCGTTAATACCTCCCTGTGCAGCAATAGAGTGAGCTCTACGACCTGAATCTTGGTAGCAAAATGCTTTTACGTTGTATCCCATCTCTGCTAAAGAAGCAGCAGCAGATCCACCAGCAAGACCGGTTCCTACAACGATAATATCTAGTTTTCTTTTATTAGCAGGGCTAACTACTTTAATGGCAGCTTTATGCTTCGACCACTTTTCAGTTAAAGGCCCGGTTGGAATTTTTGAATTTAATATTGTCATAACCGTTAAGTTTTAGCAATTAAGCAAAAAAGTGTAAGTACAAAGGAATGATTATAAATCCTGCAGCAATGAAAATTGCATAGAAGTAAGATACCTTTTCTAAACGTATTCTCCAGATTTTATTGCTGAATCCAATTGATTGGAAAGCTGACCAAAATCCGTGAGCAAGGTGTAATCCTAAAAGGATACCGCCTAATACATAAAGACCAGTATAAACTAATCCCAAAGATTCATCGGCGAAAAGTGCTTTTACCAATTGAGCATCGTCATGTACGTTGCCTTGGATTTGAATTGGTACAAAGAAATGCATCAAGTGCATAGCGATGAAAACCAATACAAGTCCACCTAACACAAACATGTTACGAGACGACCAAGTACTACTATCCTTCAAGTTTTGCACTGCATACTTTTGAGGGCGAGCCTTCATGTTCTGAAGTGTTAGAGTAATAGCGTAAATGATGTGGATAATGAAGCCACCAAACAATACCGGCTGTAATCCAAAGCGGATTATTGGTAATGACATAAAGTGAGCTCCTGCGTTGAATAATTCACCGGTACTATCAAACAACAAAAAAGAGTTTAATATCAGGTGAACCAACACAAAAACAATAAGGAAAAGACCTGATAAACTCATTATCAGCTTCTTCCCAATTGATGAACTTAAAAAACTGCTCATAGGACTAAAAATTAATTAGATTGTTTTTATTCTAAGGTTTAACTAATTCAAATGCAAATGTAAATGCTCATGCTTGAGGAAACAATATTCCGCAACACATGTATTTTATTTAGATTGATTCTAATGCGAATCTGTTTAGCAATAAGCTAGTTGCTTATCGTTTAGATAAAACCTATAGAGTTAAGATTAAAAGGATTACGGAATTTATTCTTTAATGTATATTGCAAACATCAGCAAGGTATTACTTTTATATATGTTATAGAACAAGTAAGAGACTGATAAGTCTAATTTAGAATTCTGTTGAATTATATGACTTTAGTGTAAATATTTAATGGCTTTTCACTGTTAATTAGGATGTTGCTTATTTCAATCTTCAAGAATTTATTCTTTACTTAAGATGAGGGACTTCTGTATTTTAGCATTAATAGGTTAAAACAAAATTTTCATTCTAAATTTAAAGCTTTGTAAAGATTAAAACTGATTGATATATGATACATTATTTAGAAACTAAAATTTCAAAACTAAGATTCTCCGATCGAGGAGACGGTGAGGTGCTTATTCTTTTGCATGGTTACTTAGAAGCTATTGAAACTTTTGATGCTTTTGCTGAAGATTTGGCTACCGATGTAAGGGTTATTTGTATTGATTTACCTGGACATGGAAAGTCTACAATTAAGCATGTGTATTAAGCAAATAACTAATTTTATAAGTCTTTTTTTCTCGATGGAATATGGGGAAGGAGGGTGAATGGTAAACTATTAGCATTTTGTTTTGCACTTTTTTTATAGGTTGATTAGGGTTTAGTCACATAAGTAGAGTTTGCAATGAGTGGAATATGAGCTAGTTAGTTGTTTCGGTTTTGCCTTTAGTCACATAAAGAGGTTAAGCCCAAAAAGGAATATATTTTGCATGTTTTTTCGAGCTACTTTCGGAGTCAGAGGGTTTAATTAGATTTGCGCTTATTGTTTCTGCAATAATTCTTGAGGCCGTAGAATAATTTTTTTCTAAAATTCCAAACCTTTCTCTTAATGAGGTATTAGTCATATAGTCAGTTGATATATACTTTAAGCAAGCATGAAGATAACAAGCTCTTATTTTGTCCTCTCTATCCATCTGTCTAAGAGTTTTGTGAGCATATAAAATAACTTTAGTGTAATTACTACCTTCTATAAATTTTGGTGCTGGAAGTTGGTAGTATTCACATTCAAAAATAACTTTATCAATACCACTTCCTCTTTCTTCGCAGATATTGATACGCCGCATGAAATGTGCTAATTTCTCATTTCTCGATTGAGGATTATGGTCGATAAACCTCATAGTACTAATCAAAGGTTTACCAGGGTTAGTTATTTCAACTCTATTTTCAAAAATTTCAATTAATGGGCCAGTTCCTTTAATACTGAAATCTTGATGAATTAGAGCATTTGCGACCAACTCTCTTATCGCTAATTCTGGAAACATTTTTACTTCTTTACGAAACACTTTGCCAATTTCCTCATTCATTGGAAGCTTGTCATTAATATAATCGATTAAGCCTTTAAAACCAGATGCATAGCCATATTGACCGGCTTGTTCTTTAATGGTTTTCAATTTATTATTGCCTTGGTAAATAATAACTCGGACTGATTTTCTATATAACCCTTCAAAATTCCCCATGTGCTTAGCAAAAAGGATAGCACCTAGGTTTGTGATAGAAAAACTATCTGTATTTTGAGTAATAATTTTTTCTTGCTTGAGTTTGTCAAATATTGCATTCCTATTTTCAGGGAGAGGAATATTTAAGAGATCAAAGTATGATGGATAATTGATAAGTTTTAATACATCATCCCCTGAAATATTCTCAATTGCGATACCTTTTTCGAAAGGGCTTAAAGGTTCTTTAGTCCAAATTAGTCTTTGTTTATTGGGAAATTCTTCAAGTTTTTTATTTGTTGATCCTAATCTAACATATGGGATTCCGGAGAATTTAACGGGAATATTAGTAGTCGATTGAACCCTTACAATAACTACATTCTCACCTTCTGCTTCAATTGAGAAAAAATCAAAATTTATACGAGGTTCTATTTTTCTTGATAGCCATGGAATCAGATCTTCATTTCCTTTAACCTTTTTATAAGGAGTGAATTTCGTTCCTATGACTCTATGCGTTTCATCATCTATCCCAAAAACCACGTAGCCAAATTCTTTATCATGAATGCAAGCAGAATTTGATAATGCAGAAATATATTCACCTAATTTTTGATCATTATTTGATTTGAATTCCAACCATTCGGTCTCACTTGGCAATGATCTGAGTTCACTTAAGAGTTCTCTCAATTTTTGTTCAGTCATATAGAGTTGTTTTTTAATATGTTGATAGTCAGTCGTTGTTTCGGTTCGCATGGATGTTCGATCACATAAGAGTCACATAACAAATTTATAACAATAATTCTAATAAATGAAATACTTAGAGCTTTACAAGTTCCTAAATATAGTTTTATCGGTAAAGAAGATAATTTCATTCCTTTTGAGAAAGGGGTGGAATGGGCTGATGTAAATGGAATGAATCTGATTGTTTTTGAGAACTCAGGGCATATGAGTTTTATTGAGGAAAAGGAAAAATGTATTGAATCAGTTCTAGCAATTTTGAGATGAATGTGCGATTTAATAGAGTTGAGCACAAAAAATAAGCTCCACGATTGGGATCGTGGAGCTTGGGTTTTATTAGATTTTGAGAAAATATCTTTAAGTAAATTTGATGTAGGTGGTCATGGATTTTGGATTACAGGAGCTAAAGGAATGTTTACGGTTGTTAAACAAAAATAATTTATAATATTAATAGCTAATTTTATAAGCAATATAGTCTTAATTATTTTATGAAAAAGAAGAGGGTGGCGCTAGCTTTATGGCAATCATTTTTATTGGTATAAGTATAGTGTCAATTTCTTTTATGATTGGATCAAAACTAGAATCAGTTTCTGCACGAGCCTCTTCCCTAAATATTGTTACTCTTTATCAAGTTAAAAATAGAAATATTTATATACACGTTATTGTTAATACTAACATAAACAAACTAAAAACCTTAGGCTACGCAACACTAGGAATTGCAACCGCCCAAGAAACATCAAAAGACGGAATATCATTCTACGATAAAAGCTCAGGCTTAGAAAAAAGATTATTCATTTATCATGGCAACAAGAGATTTGTATTTTTGCTCATTACAATTATAAACTGAGTATTCGAGTGCAGTTCTCCATTTTTCATTACCAAAGTTTTCTTTTTTAATAGTCACGAATATTTTTTTAAACTGGCTGACTTCATAAAAATAAAGAGCTGCTAACTGCGAGTAAACTTGTTTTAATTGTTGCTTTTCTTCTATGCTTAAATGTATAGCAGATTCTTTTAAGAATACGGTGTTGTTTGGTTCACTATTGTTTTCTTGCATTTTAGCATCTGGTAGCATAAGGTAAAAAGTTACGCCTTTATTCTCTTCCGATTCAACACCTATTGCACCATTGTGAGCTTCAACTGCCATTTTGCAAAAGGTTAATCCCAAGCCTGTTGAACTGAATTTACCTTGACCTTTTTTTTCAGCCTGACCGAATTTTTTAAATATATTTTGCTGATGATTAATTGGTATATGTCGGCCTAAATTATGGATAGTTAATCTTAGTTGATTGTTATTTATCAGCTTAGCTTTAATAGCTATTTCGCTATTCTCTGGAGAAAACTTAACTGCATTAGATAATATATTAGCCAATATTCTTCTTAAGTAGTTAACATCAGCATTAAGTGCAATTTTGTTGTCAATATTTATTTTTATTTCTAAAGCCTTTTGTACCGCCAAATATTCAATTTCCTCTATTGCCTTGTTTATGATGTCAATAAGATTCAGCTCTTCTTTGTTTAGCTGTATTGCTACTTGTTCATATTTGTAAACCTCTAAAATATTCTGCACTAAATTCATCATAGTATACCCAGAATATTTTACTATGTCCATTTTCTCTTTGTTGTCAGAAGAAAGGTCAATATTAATGATTGCCGATAATGGATTTTTTAGGTCGTGCACCACCATATTGGTCATATCCTCTTTAAATTGCGAAAGCTCAATTAATGATTCGTTAAGCGATTTAATTTTCTGAAAACTTTCTGCTAAATTAAGATTGGCTTTTGTGCGCGCAATCAATTCTATTTTATCGATAGGTTTACGAATATAATCAACTGCCCCAGCATTTAGTGCGGTGTTTAAATTTTCAGAGCTTGTCATAACTCCAGTACACATTATTACAGGGATATCTGATGTAATATTGCTCTTTTTTAATTGTTTTATGAACTCTATCCCGTCCATTTCAGGCATTTCCCAATCTGTAATTATAAGGTCGGGTATTATTTCTTCAATAATTTTTAAAGCAATTTTACCATTGGGTGCTTTTATAACATTGTAGGTTATGCTTTCGGTTGCAAACATATCAACAATAGTTTGTAAATTCTCTAGTTGGTCATCAACTATTAGTATGGTCTTTTGAATTGAGCTACTCATAATATTCTATGTTAATACCTGTCCTGAATAATTAATCATACTATTTCCTCAATATTCAACAATACGAATTAATTCCTTATACTTCTCTTCATTCATGGCAAACAAACATTCTCTCACTTCAGCAAGCCAATATTGAATAGCCTCATTATTCTCTGAATCAATATCTGAAATTATTTTTTCGATACTTGATGTTTGATACACCATAAGTTTATTTAACGCTTGAATATACGACTTTAATTGCTCTTTATCAGATACAGAAAACTCAAAATCGCTCTTTATTTGTTCTTTTATTTGATTCTCTGATACAGCAATAGCATGAACTGCAACCGGCAATGTAAAAGTAAATGTAGTGCCTTGCTCGACTTCTGAAACAACTCCGATTTTGCCTCCGTGGGCTTCAATCGCCATTTTACAAAAAGTTAAGCCTAAGCCTGTAGATTTAATTCTACCTGAATCTTTCGCGTCAACTTGTCCAAATTTATTGAATACAAACGCCTGCTTATCAGCGGGTATTCCTTCGCCCGAATCAGCAACTTTTATTTCAACAAAACCTAATGAGTCTTTAATAGAGGACAGGGTCATTGATCCATTATTGGGCGTATATTTTATGGCATTGGTAAGAAGGTTAACAAAAACCCGTTCTATAATTTCCTTATCGCAATTTACTCCCAGTTCGCTATTAATCGTATTGCTAATTGTAATGTTTTTTTGCTTGGCTAAAAACTCGACTTCCAAAATGGCATTTTGTGAAAGTTCATATAAGGAATAATCTACCTTATCAACCGTAAATTGCGTTTCTTCGTATTTATGTACATCTAAAATATTGAGTACCATATTCAACATTTGCTTTCCAGATTGTTTGGCTTGAATATCTTTCGAAAGGTTTATAATACTATTCAAAGGGTTCTTTAGATCATGCACAATCATACCCGTCATGCCTTGTTTAAATTGGTCAAGTTCCAATAATCTATCGTTGGTAGTTAATAACTCCTCTGATTGAGTTACAATTTCTTCTTTTTGCTTGGCAAGTAAAATGTTGGCTTTCCGCTTTTGAATAAGGTTACGTAAAATAATTATTGCTAAAATAAGAAACATTAGCGAACCACCGATAAAGCCATTTCGCAATTGCTTTTGGCGTTTCATATCAGCAGCCTGTATCGCATTTTTTTTGTCTTGTTCGGCTGTTATGTGTTGTTTTTCTTTATCGAATTTGTAGCGGTTTTCAAGTGTAGTTAATTCTTTAATATTTTGTTCATTTATAATACTATCCTTCAAACCAATAAAAACTGACTGATTATTTAATGCTTCTTTATATAATCCTAGCATTCTACAACTTTCAGTTAATACTTCTTTACTCCTTTTTTGGTCGAACAAGCTTCCCGTATTTTTTGAAATATCATAACTAAGCTTACTCATTTCATAAGCTTTTAATGGATTATCCATACTTAACAATAGCTGAGCAGTCATAATATAAACATCACATTCATCCATTTTTGATTCTGTTCTCAAAGCATATTCTAAAGCTTTAGTAAAATAATCATATGATATTGAATAATGTTTTAATTTATAATGAGCATTTCCAATTATTGAAAGAGATCTGGATATTTCATTCAGATAACTATACTGTATACACATATCCAGGCCTTCTTTAGCATAATCCAATGCCTTATTATATTCTTTTGTTTCGTTATAAGCTGCCCCTATATTATTGAGTAATGAAGGTATACGTTCGTTACTATTGAGTTCATCTCTATAGATCAATGCTTTTTGGTAATATTCAATAGCTTTATCAAAATCTCTTTGTGTATAATATATATTTCCGATATTGATTATAGTTGAATAGATTCCAATAATATCTGAGGTTTCTTCCCTTATTTTAAGAGCTTTTTGATAATATTCGATTGCACCTGATATATTTCCCTGAATTTTATTTATAACTCCTATATTGTTAAGGCATATTGATATTCGTTGTTTATTACCCAACTTTTTATAGAGTTCGTATGCTTTAAGATAGTAATCAATAGAGAGTGCAAAATTCTCTACATTTAAATAAAAATAAGCAATGTTCTTATTACTTTCAGCCAAGCCATAAGTATAATCTATCTGTTCTGAAAGTCTTAATCCGTCATGTGCGAGATTATATGCTTTTTTAAAATCTTCCTTGAACATTAATGCAGACAATTCATTAAGCAACCTGATCTTTAAAGTATCATTTTTCACTTTGCTTTGCAATAGGTTTTCAAGGCTATCTATTTTTGAGCTTTGAGCAAACAAATTAATCTGATTAGAACAAAGAATAAATATCATAAAAACAAGGGCAATGAGCTTTTTCATATAATCTAGTTTGTGTTTTTTAATAAAATACTAATTTAAGAAATTAATCAATTTGATTTTACAAAAAAAATAACAACTATATAATCTTCAACCTGAAAGAGGGGAATGATTACACGTGAAATAAAAACCACCAAAATTGGTGAAAAGATTACAAGTGTGCATTGCATGAGTAGTGGTAGATTGCGTAGTGCTTCTTCTCTTACAGTTAAGGATGAATTTAGTACCAACTAAAGATTATATGTATCCTAACTTCTTAGAAGACTAGGATCTAAAATAGTCATTTTTTTACCTAGCATATTACGGAGTGCATAAACGAGGCAGGGCAAACGCACACTTTTTAAATTCGCCCGAGGCAGATTAAAGTATCAATTATTGGGGCAACCCCTGCGGGTCGGGCTATCCGCACTCGCTTTTTGTCCGAAAAAAAAGGCAAAGAGACGCAAGATTTTGCGTCTCTCTCGCTCCTATCCCTTTTGCAAAAATACGACCATTAATA
>JADGEF010000153.1 GCA_016744515.1 Marinifilaceae bacterium
TTTAAATGTAAGTGTGCTAATGATTTACACTTTACTGTAGGACTCTATAGAGGAATTATAGGTAAACGTGATGTGTTGATTTGATGGGTTTTATTGTTTTTTGAAAATTTCTAGGTGCTTACTCAACTTGAGTATATACTGTATAAATTTGTATACGAAATTGAATTTTGGTAAGGATTAGAATAGACTTTTTTGTATTTTAGTCATTTAAAAATCAACTATTACTAACATTAAACTAACACAAGGTGAAAAGAACATTTCTTTCATTATTTGCAGCGAGCGTTTTATTAAGCTCATGCAATTGCGACAAGTGTGGAAAAAGCGAAAGTGACGGTAACCCGTTTTTTGCTGAGTATAACACGCCATATCAAACAGCACCGTTTGATAAAATTAATTTTGAACACTACAAGCCAGCTTTCCTTGAGGGAATGAAGCAAGAACAGGCTGAAGTTGTGGCTATTGCAAATAGTGCTGATGAGCCTACTTTTGCAAACACAATTGAAGCTTTTGAAAAGACAGGGGAATTATTGTCAAAGGTGAGCAATGTTTTCTATGCCGAAAAGGGATTCAATAACAACGATTTTATTGCAAAACTGGCTAAGGAGTTGTCTCCATTGTTGACCAAGCATGGTGCAGATATCAGTCTTAACGTAAACCTATTCAAAAGAATAAAAACGGTTTACGATAAGAAGGCTGATTTGAATCTTTCTGTTGAAGAAAACACTTTGCTTGAGAAAATGTACCAGGGTTTTGTACGTAGTGGTGCAAACCTTGATGCCGATCAAAAAGCGAAACTTCGCGAAATCGATGGTAAATTATCTTTATTAACCATGCAATTTGGCGATAATGTATTGGCTGAAACCAATGCTTTCGAATTGCTTATCGACAAGAAAGAAGACCTTGCAGGTTTACCTGAGTCGGTTATTGGTGCTGCTGCTGAAAAGGCTACAGCTGCTGGTAAAGATGGTAAATGGATGTTTGGCTTAGATAAGCCATCTATGCTTCCTTTCTTGCAATATGCTGACAAGCGTGATTTGAGAGAGAAATTGTATATGGGTTATGTGATGCGTGGTAATAACAACAATGCGTTTGATAACAAGAAGAATGTTCAGGAAATTGTAAACCTAAGAATTCAGAGAGCTAAGTTGTTCGGATTTAAAAACCATGCAGCTTATATTCTTGATATAAATATGGCTAAAACACCTGAGAAAGCTTTAGAGCTTTTGAACAAACTTTGGGATGCTGCTTTGCCAAATGCAAAGAAAGAAGCTGTAGAGTTACAGAAAATGATTAACAAAGAAGGTGGCAAATTTAAGTTGGCTTCTTGGGACTGGTGGTACTATTCTGATAAAGTAAAGAAAGCTAAGTATGCTTTGGATGAAGAAGAGTTGCGTCCTTACTTTGAGATTAATAACGTTCGTGATGGTGCTTTTGCTTTAGCAACCAAGCTTTATGGTATCAAGTTCGTAGAGCGTAAGGATATCGCTAAATTCCACGAAGAGTGTCAAACTTGGGAGTTACAGGAAGCTGATGGAACACATATTGGGATTTTCTATTTAGATTACCACCCACGTGCTTCTAAGCGTCCAGGTGCTTGGATGGATTCTTTTCGTAAGCAGTCAGGTTTGGGAACAGATAAGGAAATTACTCCAGTTATTATGAATATATGTAACTTGACTAAACCTGTAGGCGACGGACCGTCTTTGATTAGTACTGATGAAGTTGAGACTATATTCCATGAATTTGGTCATGCACTTCACGGATTTCTTTCTAAATGTAAGTACAATACTTTGTCTGGAACATCAGTATCGCGTGATTTTGTTGAATTGCCATCTCAGGTTATGGAAAACTGGTGTTTTGAGCCAGAAATGCTAGCAATTTATGCGAAGCATTATAAAACAGGTGAGGTAATTCCAACTGAATTGGTTAATAAGATTCAGGCTGCTGGTAAATTCAATCAAGGATTCGAAACACTAGAGTATCTTGCTGCTTCGATGTTGGATATGAAATATCATACTTTAACAGAGCCATTAACTGAAGATGTAATGACTTTTGAAAAGAACTACTTTGAAGGTTTAGGATTAATTCCTGAGATCTATTCAAGATACCGTTCTACTTATTTCAATCATATTTTCTCTAGTCCTGTAGGTTATTCTGCTGGGTATTATGCTTACATTTGGGCTGGTGTACTTGATTCTGATGCTTTCCAAGCATTTAAAGAGACATCATTGTTCGATAAAGCGACTGCTAAGTCTTTTCGCGACAATGTATTGTCTAAGGGTGGAACAGAAGATCCAATGGTACTTTACAAGCGCTTTAGAGGTGCTGAGCCAAGTATCGAGCCTTTATTGAAAAAGAGAGGTTTGAAATAAACTCATCTATATCATAATTTAGAAATCCGATTCACGAAAGTGGATTGGATTTTTTTGTAAATATTAGAAATACCAAGTTAGTTCAATTTGTCTATGCTTTTCTTATGCTCAAAAATTATGTTGTAAATAACGAAAATGTTGCATTTATTAATTGGATTTAAGTTTGAATTCAGGTAGCCAAAATATGCAACTATGAAAAACAAGCTAAATTTGCTTAGTACATTTTTCAGTAAACCCTAAATACTTTCTTGATTTATAATTATTGAAAAATTAACGTGAATTCGGTTTTGATTTATTAAAGCTTTAAAGTACAGGTGTATCTATCAAAATTAAGAATTGAAAATGAATAAAAAAAACATCCGAAAACGATTGCAAGGTGCTGATAGTGAAAATGTTTCTTTGTGATTGGGAAAAAAGTTATAAATTAGCGGCTGCTAGCCAAGCTATATAATTTGAAATAATTGATAATTGATAGATTAGAGGATTTTTGATACAAGAAGAAGTTCAGATCGTTTATCAATTAAAAATCTTAAACTTTGAATATGAAAAGAGTATTAGTTGCAACAGGGGGTGGCGATTGCCCAGGATTAAATGCAGTAATTCGTGCGATAGTTAAACGTGCAGCACAAGAAAAAGATTGGGAAGTAATTGGTAGTATTCAGTCTTTCGATGGAATTTTGAAAGAACCTACTGAGATTAAAATATTAGATGATACTGCTGTAAAAGGGATACATTATCAGGGAGGAACAATTATTGGAACGACAACTAAAGGTGGTCCTTTTGCTTGGCCAGTAAAAAAATCTGATGGAACATGGGGATCAGCTGATCGATCGGATGAGATGATTCGTAAACTGCAATACTTAGGCGTTGATGCTGTAATTAGTATTGGTGGTGATGGTTCTCAGAAGATATCTCAACAGCTTTACGAAAAAGGTCTAAACATTATTGGTGTACCTAAAACTATTGATAATGATTTGATGGCAACTGATTTTACTTTCGGTTACCAGACTGCCGTACAGGTTTGTACTGAGGCTGTAGATAAGTTGAAGACAACTGCTGCATCTCACAACCGTATTTTCATTTTGGAAGCTATGGGACGTGATGCAGGATGGATTGCTTTATCGGCTGCTATTGCAGGTGGTGCTGAGGCCTGTTTGATTCCAGAGAT
The DNA here is from genome assembly GCA_016744515.1 of Marinifilaceae bacterium. GTDB lineage: Bacteria > Bacteroidota > Bacteroidia > Bacteroidales > Marinifilaceae > Ancylomarina. Next base: position 3,541 of record JADGEF010000153.1, read on the forward strand.
TCCTTATGATATCAACCAAGTGGTTAAAAAGCTGGATAGTCGTTTCTCAAAGGGTAAAGGTTTTGGAATTATTGTGATTGCAGAAGGAGCTATGCCAAAAGGTGGAGAAGCTTTGGCCGAAGAGAGTATTGAAGTTGGTAATCCAAACCTGAAATTAGGTGGTGCTGCCGATCGTTTGTTATATGAGTTGAAGGAAGCAGGTGTTGAAGCTGATATTCGTACAACCGTATTAGGGCATTTACAGCGTGGGGGTATTCCTATGGCTTATGACCGTGTGCTTGCAACTCAATTTGGTGTGAAAGCTTTCGAGATGGTATTGGAGAAGAAGTTTGGACATATGGTGGCTTCCCGTCATCCTGAAGTTGTAGCTGTACCACTTCTTGATGCAATTGGGAAACAAAATATTGTTAATCCTGAATCAAATCTGGTAAAAACAGCCAAAGGTGTTGGAATCTGTTTTGGTGACTAATATCTGAAACAAAATAATAGAATAAGAAACCCGAAAGTCGATTAACTTTCGGGTTTTGTATTTTATAAGAATCGATTCTTCCATTCAGGTTTTGGCGTTATGCAATATGCTTTTTTACCAAACAAAGTGTATCTATTTTGTGCAATAACATCGTATACCCAGTCGCAAAAGGGTTTGGGTAAATATCTAAAGTGATAGATTACCTTCCAAGGGTAAGATAAATGTTTAGATATTTTAAATATAGCTTCACTTTTGATGTGAATTTGTTCAGTTTCGATAAATATGAGGCTATTATTCCTGTCACCTTCCCAGTTCAAATTATTTAGTAACTCCTTAGCTTTAGATGATTGTAAAGGGCAAAAATATAAGTTCGCCTTCTTATTATAAGCCAATAGAAACTTGACGGAGGTATTGCATAAATTACAAACACCATCGAAAAGAACTATTGAACAAGATGAACTTGTTATCATATCAAAAGCTTTTTTTCTTAAAAGAATATATTAAAGATAAAGCCAACTGCTAAAATTCCAGTAGCAACTACTCCAATAAAGATAAGAATCAAAGGCATCTTTAAAACTTTTTTAAGGATAATTACTTCAGGTAGTGATAAACCAATAACCGACATCATAAAAGCTAAAGCTGTTCCAAGTGAAGCTCCTTTTTCGATAAGTACACTCACAATTGGAATAATACCAGCAGCATTTGAATACATTGGAATACCAATAAGAATAGATAATGGTACAGAATACCAAACAGACTTTCCCATTAGACTGACCATGAAATCTTCTGGTACATATCCGTGAGCAGCTGCCCCTATGCCAACACCAATAATGATATAAAGCCAAATTTTACCAACAATTTCTTTTACAGTTTCAATGCCCAATTTAATTCTATCGGAGAAACTGATTTTTGTTTCATCAACGCCAGTTTGACCTGTTTTAACTTCAAACACCCACTCTTGAATGTATTTTTCAAGCTTGAGAGCACCAATAACCCATCCTGCAAAAATTGCAATTAACAATCCTGTAAGTGTATAAATAATGGCTGTTTTCCAACCGAAAAGCCCAACCAACATGATTAAGGCAATTTCGTTTACCATTGGAGCAGCAATCAAAAAGCTGAAAGTTACACCTAAAGGTACACCAGCCTCAACAAACCCTAAAAATAATGGTATGGCTGAGCATGAACAAAAAGGTGTTAGAACACCTAAAAGTGCGGCCATAATATTACCCATGAAAGTTGATTTTCCAGCCAAAGCTTTTTTCGTTTTCTCTGGTGAGAAATAACTACGAATAATACCTACACCAAAAATAACCAAGACAAGTAATAGTATAACTTTCGGGACTTCAAAGATAAAGAATCGCAGCGTTTCACTGAGGTGACTTTCTGGCATTTTGAATAATCCATCTATGATAAAATCAGAAATATTCTGAAGGTTGACGTATAGAAGATACCAAATAGGTAATAAAAGTATTACCCAAAGCAGTTGCTTTCTATTTGTGATTTGAATTGATTTAATCATGATCTAAGAAATCTGTTATGCGATAAAGAAAATATAGGTGAAATAAATACCAGCTAGAATAAAGACGATAGCAGCAACTTTACGGAACCAGTATTCGAAACTCTTCACCTTATTATAAAAACTACCGACTCCTGATAGTGTAAAGGCTAAAAGATAAGCGATAATGATTACTGGTAAACCTGTTGCAATTGCATAGACAAAAGGCAGGAATAAACCATCTGGTGATGAAATACTAATTGGAATAAGCATACCGAAATAAAGGATGCCAGAGTAAGGACAGAATGCTAAGGCAAAGATGATTCCTAGTAAGAGTGCTCCCCAATAGCTGCCTTTTAATTTTTCACCATTTAGCTTTTCTGTGATTCTACCAACACCAGGAAAGTTGAATGAGATGATATCGAGCATGAATATCCCGATAGCAATTAGTATAGGGCCTAAAAGACGTTCACCATAAGTGTTGAAGAAGGATGAAACATCAAATTTACTTGCTCCAAAATATAGAATAATACCTAAGCCAGTATAGCTAATTGCTCGGCCTAAAGTGTAAATAAGTCCACTGAAAAATATTTTTCTTTTATCGCCTAAACTCTTGCTAACATAAGCTGTTGCGGTAATGTTTGTAGCCAGCGGACAAGGGCTTATCGCAGTCATAATACCAAGTATAAATGCCGAGAGTATTGGCAGATTACTTTGAGCAAGAAGTTGATCTAAATATTCCATCTTATGAGTTTTATGACTTAGTAGTTTGTTCAATTCCAATCTCGAAAGCGAGACGCTTTGAGTTATTTGTAAATCACTAAGTTATAGTTATGAATAGTATGTGCTGTTACGCCTCAAGAGAGACGTAAAAGTACATGAGATCTTTATAATTTTCGGAGTAGAAATAGACTTCTATCTCTCAGAGTTTAGAGTAGATTTCAACTTTTCGATATAATCCTGAGGGCTGTTGATAGCATTACGGAAAGCAAAGTTTGTAAGGTCTTCAATTTTACCTGATTTTGCATGCATAATCATCAAACTTGAACCTGTTGCTTGAAATTCTTTTGCTAACTCTTTATTTTCTTCTTTATCGATATTTACATCGAAGAACTTCACATTCATTTCAGCAGCAACTTTTTTTGCTTGTGCACCTACCGATTTACAAGTTTTACATTTTCTATCGCCATGGAAATAATAAACACCAGCTTCTGCTGTGTTCTCAGCTACTTTAGTGTCGCTACATTCTGAAGCGCACCCTTTGCATCCTGATTCACATTCAGTAGAAGCTTTTTCAGTTGTTTTCTTAGCATTCGACTGGCAAGCACCAAAACTAAGTCCAAGGGCAAGTACGGCTAGGCCTAAATAATTTTTCATTTTAGATTTGTTTGTCTGGGTTATACAGATTGAATTAGATCTTTAATTTCTGAAACAGAAGGTGCTTTTCCACTAAATAAAACCTTTTCGTTTACAACAAGAGCAGGCGTAGACATAACGCCATAAGATAGAATTTTCATCATATCATCAACCTTTGTAACTGTAGCTTCAATATTTAATTCTTCAATCGCTTTTTGAGTGGCATCGTGTAGGGTGTTGCATTTTTTGCAACCAGGACCTAATATTTTAATATCCATGTTTATTTTATTTAAGTTTTAAGCTTGTTTTGACAGACCTTAGTTTTGTTTATTATTCTATTTCTGTAGTACTTTTTTTGAATCAAAAAGCAATTCGAACATTTTAGTTGCTTTAGCCCAGTTCTCTTTATTAAGACAGTATTTAATTTTAGGAGGAACAATTTCTCCTTGGATTAAGCCTGAAGCTTTCAATTCTTTCAGGTGTTGTGAAAGGGTAGAACGGGCTATGGGCACTTCCTCGGCTAAATCGCCACTGTAGCAGCAAGACTGGCTCGATAATAGTTTGCAAATGTAAACCCTCACAGGATGTGAAAGCGCTTTGGCAAAACGGGCCAATTGTTTTTCTTGGTCGGAATAGAATTTTTCGTCAGTCATATATTTCGCATTTCGTAAAAATACGAAACGAAGATAGGGGTTTATTTTAGAAATCAAATATTTCTTTTAAAGAATCTAAATTCAGATAAAGCTTATCTTTGGGTTTAGAATTTTGCTGATGTAATTTCATCTGTTAGGTAAGAATAAAAGACAAAATAATGCATATAACAAAGGAGTTGAAAAGCTTGGTATACCATAAGATATTAGAAGAGCTTAATCGTAAGATTGAGGTGATTAGGGCGGCTATAGCTTCTGCAAAGGAGGCTAGAAATAACGATACTAAAAGTAGTGCGGGCGATAAGTTCGAAACAGGGCGCGAGATGATGCAAATTGAGATTGAAAAGAATGAAGTTCTTCTAAACCAGACAGCCAAACAGCGAATGGAACTTGCTCGTATTGATATCTCTGAGGAATTTAATAAGGTGGTTTTTGGTAGTCTAGTAGTAACCGACAAGGGGACCTATTTTATATCCATAGGTATAGGTAAGATTCAAATCGATGATCAAATTTGTTATGCCATTTCTCTGGCTTCACCAATTGGTGGTTTATTAAAGGATAAGCTTATTGGCGATGAGGTACAGTTTCAGGGAAGGGTATTTGTGATAAAAGAGATCGTTTAAATGATACTGATTTAATCCATCATTAATTTTCTGTCTTCCATTTTTACCCCGTGAATATATGCATTGGTTGTCATGGTTTTAAACCAACCGATGGTATCGCCAATTATGGCATTGTATATTTTATTTTCCATCCCGTACATTACCGGACGACCATGTTGTTGTTATTATTTGGAACGTTTTCAATAATACAATGAAAATGATTGGGAATTGAATTTGGTCTAGCCTATGCATGGTCTCGTTCACGTAATGAGGAACGAATTCATGAATGCCCGTAAAAATAAATGATTGATGAATCATGGGAGGATGGGCTCTGGCGAAG
>JADGEF010000154.1 GCA_016744515.1 Marinifilaceae bacterium
ATTATGCCTGATTACGTTGCTTTGACTGATAGTGCAGGTCACTTTAGCTTGAGTAATTTAAAAGCAGGAACCTATAAGTTATTTGCTTTAGTTGATGGTAATCGGGATTATAAATATAACGGACCAGGTGAGATTATTGGATTTCTGGATACCCTATTAACACCGAGTGCTGAAACGTTCCAAAAATTGGATAGTATTACGCCTGATTCATCAGCATTGAGAACCTATACTGCTTTCAGTCCTGCCGATATACACATTAATTTATTTGAGGAAGAGAATCCTTTATTATACCTAACTAATTTTAAACGTACTCGTCGCGAGAAATTAGATTTCGACTTTTCTTATAAAAGAACAGATGACTTAAAGATAGAATTTTTAGACGTTGAGAGTAATGAAAAGAGCTTCCTTATAGAAAGGAGTGTAACTCAAGATACTTTATCGTATTGGATTGCGGATTCTAACATTTATAAAAGGGATACTTTGACAGCTGTTCTTAATTACCTAAAGACGGACTCGATGAACCAACTTGTTAGCTATAGTGATACTTTAAAACTAAATTTCAAAGACCCTAAGAAGGCGAAGCAAACAAAAAAACAGGCGAAAAAATCTAAGATTAAGAAACCTGTTTATAGTTTTAAATCTAATATTAAATCAACTCAAGATCTTAATAAAGGAATTGTATTTGAGTTTAACGAACCATTAGCTGATTCTATTCTTGATAGTATTCATCTTGTTAAGCTTGTAGATACTCTAGAAGTATCTGTTCCATTTACTTTTGAGAAGGACACATCCTTATTACGTTCTTATCATATGAGTGTGAAGTGGGAATCTGAAACCAATTATAAATTGGATATCGATTCTGCTACTTTTGAGAATATCTATGGAATTAAAAGCAATGTTTTTAGCAAGAAGTTTAAGACTAAGGAACGTGAATATTATGGAAAAATCCTTCTACAAGTTGATTATGTGCATGATCCTTTAATTATTCAGATCATTGAGAATAACAAAAATGAAACTTTAATTCAGAGTAAGAAAGTTTATTCTGATGAGCTTGTCACTTTTGATTATTTAGAACCTAAGACCTATATTATTAAAGTTATTGAAGACTGGAATGATAATGGAAAGTGGGATACCGGAAATTACAAAGAAAAATTACAACCAGAGACGGTTCATTATTTCCGTAAAGAGATAAAAGTACGTTCCAATTGGGATGTTGAAGAAAATATTGTTTTACCTCACGAACATTAAACTTTAACTTATGTCAGCATTATTAGAATTTGCCATTTTTCCTACCGATAAAGGAGATAGCGTTAGTCAGTACGTTAGTCAGGTTATTGATATGATTCGCGAAAGTGGTGTAGATTATCAGCTAACAGCTATGGGGACTTTAATTGAGACTGAAACATTTCCAGAGGCTTTGGAAATTGTAAATAGAGCTTATGCGATTCTTGAACCACACTCTGAACGTGTTTATTCTACCATGACAGTTGATATTCAGAAAAACAAGAACAATCGCCTTAAGTCAAAAGTAAGTGCAATTGAGAGTAAAATTGGTAAGGTCAATCATTAATATCATAGATTTGAAATATTTTCTTTCAATAATTTTGTTTCTTTTCTGCCTTGGCCAATTAAGTGCCCAAGATGAATCTGGAATTGAGAATTTCGCTTTTCAGTCAGGTGAAAAATTAACCTTTAGGGGTTACTATAATTGGGGCTTTATATGGGTTGCTGCTGGAGAGGTGAAGTTGGAGGTTAAGAATGAAGCTTATGAAGGTAAGCCTGCATATAAAATTGAGGCATTAGGAAGAAGTTTAAAGGCTTTCGATTGGTTCTTCAAGCTACGTGACACAATTTCTTGTTATGTAGATACAACAAGTTTAAAACCTTATTATTTTGATAGAAAAACCAATGAAGGCGATTATATTGCTCGACATGAATATTGGTTCGATTATGAGCAAGATAAGATATATTCAAAAATAAAAAAGAAGAAGAAGCCTTTAAAGAAAGATACACTTGAGAATAAATTTATCAGTTCTGATATTGTCTCTGTTGCTTATTACACGCGTAATTTAGATTTCTCGAAGTATAAAAAGAAAGAGAAGATTCCTCTTCGAATGCTAATAGATAATGAAATTCATAATCTATACATACGATATAAGGGAATTGAAGATGTGAAACTTAAAAGTGGTGAAGTTTATGAATGCCTTAAGTTTTCTCCAATGTTGGTAAAAGGTCATCTTTTCCAAGGTGGAGAAGATATGACTATTTGGGTTAGTAATGACAAGAATAGGATCCCTATTATGATCGAAGCAAAAGTTCTGATAGGAAGCGTAAAAGGCCTTCTTGATTCATATGAAGGCCTAAGATCAACCAAGAACTCTCATTTTAAAAAGAGATATGGTAAATTAGAAATTGATTAATCAATTTTTATTTCGAATAGTTTTGCCCAGCGTTTACCGGTTACAAACAGGCGATTGTTTATAGAATCGTAAGCAATTCCATTTAGAACGTCGTCGCCTTCAGTCAGTTTACGTTTCTCAGCAGAACTTAGAATATTGGTTAAATTCAAATTACTTTCAACCTGACCAGTAGCTGGATTAATTACAACAATTGTGTCGGTAAGCCAAACATTGGCATAAATTTTACCATTGATATATTCTAATTCATTTAATGTATCAACCATGCCTTTTTCGTTGTATACCTCTATTTCGCCAATTTTGTTGTAATTGTTCGGATCAACTAACGTTAGTTTATTACTGCCATCTGATATTACCAATTGGTTATTCATGGTTGTAATCCCCCAACCTTGACCATTTGCTGTAGGAGGTTTAAAGAAATCTTTTTGTGAGAAATCTTCAGCACTTATTACAAATGCTTTTTTAGAGGTCCAAGTTAGCTGAATGATATTCCCTTTATAAAAGGTAATCCCTTCTCCAAAATAATTAGGTTCTAGTTTTCTATCAAAAATACTTTTACCTGTTTTAATATCAACTTTTAAAAGTGTTGACTCTCCATATTGCCCAGTTCCTTCGTATAAATAGCCCTCATGATAAAATAACCCTTGAGTATATGATTTTACATCATGAGGAAATGTATTTACAACTTTGTAAGTTAATTCCTTAGGAGTAACATTTGATTTAATATTATAATAGGATGAAATATTGCCTCTTTTTCCATCTTCATGATAAGCCAATATTTGAAAATTGTGTTTGCCCATCTTTTTCTCATTTGAAATATGTGAAAAATTCCAAGGTTTTGAAAAGATTGTTTGACTGAGTTTACCATCAATAATCAATTGAAGAGAATCTATTTCTTTTGATTTTTTTCTTTTTTTGATTGAAATTTCAATCGTATCTCCTTTAGTATATAGTTTGCCTCTTTTGGGTTGCTTTAGTTTTAAACTACGAATAAATTCGATAACTTTTACTTCAGACTCGCTTGAAGTTTTGGAAATGGTTTTATGTGCACTATTACCATTGCATGAACTAAGAAGAGCTAGGCTCAGGAGAATTATAAGAGATTGAATTTTCATATTTTCAGTTCGATATGATTTTAAAGATAAGGCGAGTGTTAAACTCCAAGCATCAAAGTTAAAATAATGAGGCTGAATTAACAATTGGATAAAAAAAAACTGCTCGAAATTAATTGAGCAGCTTTTTTATTATTTAGTGATTTCCCATTCGGAACCATCTTTTGTATCCTTTATGGCAATTCCGTAACTGTTTAGTTCATCACGAATTTTATCAGCAGTTGCCCAATCTTTGTTTTGCTTTGCTTCGTTTCTAGTTGTTAGTAATAAAGAAATAAGCTTGTCGAGTATCTCATTCGCTCCACCTTCAGCTTCTTTTTCATCTTTCAGGCCTAAAACATCATAAACTAAATCATTATAAAGTTTCTTAAGGTCTTCAAGTTGTTCAGCTGTTATTTTTTCTTTGCCAGCAGCTAATGAGTTGATCATTTTTACACCATCAAACAAATGTGCAATTAGAATTGGTGTATTGATATCATCATTTAATGCAGTGTAAGCTTTTGTCTTAATGTCTTCTACATTAACTGTAGATTCTGCGCTAGCTTTAATTTTATTAAGTGTAGCTACAGCTGCCATTAATCTGTTGAATCCTTTTTCAGCAGCCTTAAGTGCATCGTTTGAGAAATCAAGTTGACTACGGTAATGCGCTTGTAAAATGAAGAAACGAATAGTCATAGGACTGTAAGCTTGCTCTAATACATCGTTATCACCAGAGAATAGTTGATCAAGAGTAATGAAATTGCCCAATGATTTACCCATTTTCTGACCATTGATGGTGATCATGTTGTTGTGCATCCAATAGCGAACCGCTTCGTGACCGTGTGCTCCTGTTGATTGTGCAATTTCACATTCGTGGTGTGGGAATTGTAAATCTAGTCCACCACCATGAATATCGAATTCTGCACCTAAATATTTTTGACTCATAGCCGAACATTCAAGATGCCATCCAGGGAAACCATCGCTCCATTTTGATGGCCAACGCATGATATGCTCAGGATTCGCTTTTTTCCAAAGTGCAAAGTCAAAGCTATTTTTCTTTTCGCTTTGTCCTTCTAAGTCACGAGTATTTGAAATTAGATCTTCAATTTTTCTACCAGAAAGCTTGCCGTAATCGTATTGCTTACTATATTTTTCTACATCGAAATATACTGAACCATTGCTTTCATATGCAAAACCATTCTCAAACAATTTCTCGATAAGCTCCATCTGTTCTATGATATGACCAGAGGCACGAGGCTCAATACTTGGCATTAGAACATTTAGATCATCCATATTTTTATGGTAGCGATCAGTAAAATACTGAACCACTTCCATAGGCTCCAACTCCTCTAAACGAGCTTTCTTTGCAATTTTATCTTCTCCTTCGTCAGCATCGTTAACAAGATGACCAACATCGGTAATATTACGAACGTAACGCACTTTGTATCCTGAATGCTTTAAAAAGCGGAATAGTATATCGAAAGTAATTGCTGGACGAGAGTGACCTAAATGAGCATCACCATAAACAGTAGGTCCACATACATATAATCCAACATGTCCCGGGTTAATAGGCGTAAACAGCTCTTTCTTTCGGTTGAGTGTATTGTAAATTTGCAAATTATTTTCCATCGTCATTATATTTAAATATCAGCAATTAATATTTATTGATATAGAGCTTAAATTAACAAAAGAATGATCGGTTTCTTTTGGGTGTGTAAAATTATAAAAAAATATGGCTTCAAAGCCTGATTATTTGCAATAATAGTCATCGGAAGAGGTCGTTAACTATTTTTCACTCAACAAAACTTCAAAATTTCTTGTAATACGTTCGCCTTTATCATCAATTAAGGTAAGCGTGTGTTTACCCAATTCAGTAAGGACTTCCTTTTTGTGGACACCTTTCGTACTTCCAATATATTTATTATCGATATGCCAATAAATTGTAGAACCTGCTGTACTATGTGCCGCTTGAAAGACTGATCGCTCAAGTAAACCTCCAAAATTCTTAGGAATAAAAAGGCGGGTGTTATTTTTGGGGTAAATAATATCAATATTTTCATTATCCTGACTCATACAGCCTTCTAGGTAGGGTGGTCGAGTTTGATATAAGGGGTTTTTTCTTTGATAATACCATTCCATTGCTGGAGGTAAAACCAGATACGATTTCTGAATCATATCGCTAACACGGTAACAATCGGCATTAACTCTATATTGCCCCGTTTTGTCTAAGTTGATTCGTTTACAATAGGGACAGGCTTTTGTTCTTTCTCCCGCAACAGCAATATCTAAACTGTCTATCTCGCTGCAATTGAATGATGCTTTGTAGCCACTTTTTTTACAAACAACTAGTTTTACCATATCGTCGTATGGTTTGTCGAACCAAGTGCTAGCTGGGAGCGATTTAAAAATATCAAATAAAATTGGTGCAGCCACAGCACCTCCAGTTAAGCCGGGGCGTCCCTCTCCATCGGCATTGCCAACCCACACAGCTACCACATATTGGGGTGTAATACCAACCGACCAGGCATCGCGATGACCAAAGCTAGTGCCTGTTTTCCACGCAATCTTTCGTGATGACTTATATAGGCTCCAGTTTACCCCATCTACAGGTCTATTCATTTCTTTAAGAGCATCGAAGGCATGATAAACGGGAGCAGCCCCCATTATATCGTTAAAGGATTTATTCTGGACTGTATAGGTAAATGATGATTTATATGAGGCATGAAAATACAAATCGCTTGAATATTCTGAACTTTCGTTCGTATAGAATTGCAACATTCTGCTAAGGCTGGCATAAGCGCTTCCAAGATCCCATAAATTAACTTCTGCTCCGCCCAGTATCAAACTCAAACCATAATTATCGGCCGATCGATTAATACTTGTGAAGCCTAGTTCTTTGAGCTTATTCCGAAATTTGTCTACTCCATATTTCTGAAGCATTAAAACTGCAGGAATATTTAATGATCGCGCTAAGGCATCGCTCGCTTTTACAGCCCCATCGTATCTTTTGTTGAAATTCTTTGGGGCATAGCCCGATATTTGAGTTGGGATATCGGCCAATAATGTATGTGGTAAAACTTGTGATTCCTTAATCATTAATGAATAAAGGAATGGTTTTAGAATACTTCCCGAACTGCGATTGCAGGTGATTAAGTCGACCTGATGACCTGAATTAATATCCTCACCCGGCGTATTGCCTACATAGGCGAGTACTTTTCCTGATTTCACATCAATAATTAATGCTGCGGCATTCTGAATTTGATTTTCTTTAAGGTGTGCGTAGTGTTGCGCAATAATCCGATTACAGGATTCCTGAATATGAATGTCTAAACTTGTTTGAATCGATTTGCCTTGTTGCCCGTCGTTTATGGCACGTGTTAATAGGTGAGGTGCTAATTGAGGCAAAGCTTTGGGTTTTTGTGGTAAGTCTTCAGCCTTAGCTAACTCACAAGTTAAGGAATCGATAATGTCATTTTTAGCCAATTTATCCAATAATCGATTTCGTTTGGCTAATAATATCCTATGGTTTTTTCCTGGATAAATTAAGGATGGTGAATTTGGAAGAACAGCTAAAGTTGTTGTTTCTCCCCACGATAACTTGCTTGAGGGACGTCCGTAATATCGCCAAGAGGCCGTTTCCAAGCCCACAACATTACCGCCAAATGGGGCATGTGATGCATATAGATTCAGAATTTCTTTTTTAGAATAAGATAATTCCAACCTGATAGATAGCACAAATTCGATCAATTTCTGATACAAATTCCTTTGCTTGCCATCTCTACTCATACGAATAAGCTGTTGCGTAATGGTGCTGCCACCACTGACGATATGATTCGCCGTAATATTCTGAACCAAGGCTCTACCAATTGAGATTGGGTTAACTCCTGGATGATAATAAAAGAATTGGTCTTCGAAATGAAGAAGTGCTTGCTCGTATTTATAGGAAATACTATCGCTTGCAGGGAATCGCCACTGACCATCGGGAGCGATTTGTGCCGCCAATAATTCATTGTTCTTATCAAATAGTAAGCTTGAATAAGGTGTGTTAAAAATTGGTTGGGGCAAGCTAAACCAGAACCAAATTAATAAAACAACAAAACTCCCAAACTTAATGAGGTTTGGAAGTTTTAAGAATGACTTAAATGGTATTGATTTCATCAATTATTTAATCTTTGTTACAAGTTCAAGTTTTTAATTTCAATTTTACTTAGTGTGTCAAGTTTAGTCGTTAAAGGATTTAGTTCTTCTATTTTCATTATAAATGATATTCTATAAGCTTAAGAAATTATCAAAATTGGTACATAGTGAGAGTTTGTGTCTCGTTTTTAGTAAAACAATGGAGAAACCCAGATATAATCTAAAATCTTGAGCGAATGGTCTTCAGACTAGTCTCTATGGTTTTTATAGAGGTTTCGGAAACGCCAGATAATTCAGCATAACTTCTCCAACGATCGATTATGCCCTTTATCTCATCTATGCTTACCTTTGCTTTGTTAATCGATAATGCATTCGCCAATTCCAGTAATTCTTTCCTTCCTGGATCTACATAGTTTCTAGCGCAAGATGTACTATGATATCCCTGAGAAGACGAGGAGAATGTCAAGTCGTACGCTGGTGCAAGTGACCATACCCCTTCAGCATTCATTAGGAATGCAAAGTTTTTGGAATGGTCATCACGGTTATGTGCCATAATATTGAAAACAGCTCTACGGAACATTTGCTGAGCAGCTTGTGCGTTATTTGTTAGCTTCTTTGCCTGAAAAATTAAATTCCCATAGTCAAGGGTACTGTGCTCATAGTCATCGTGAAGAAGTCCTGCGGCTGAGAGCATGTGAAGCTTATTATTGCCAACACGATCAAATCGTTTGGTTCCAAAATAGCT
>JADGEF010000155.1:0-5058 GCA_016744515.1 Marinifilaceae bacterium
TTATACATTAATCTTATCGATAGTCATGCTTGGGGCGGCTTGTTCAGACAAGAAAGAGACTGTACAAAAAGAAAAATTACGTCCCGTTAAGTATGCCGAAATTAGTTATTCGGGCATCGGACAAGTTAGATCATTCAATGGAACGGCTAGATCTGATAAAGAAATCAACTTAAGCTTTAGAACCAGTGGTATTCTAACAACCCTGAATATTTCAGCAGGTCAGAAAGTTACAAAAGGTGATCTATTGGCTCAAATCGATAATTCTGAAGCACGTTTATCTTTAGAGCAATCAATTTCCTCTTTGAATAGTGCCAAAGCCAATCTAAACACAAGTACATCGACCTTAGCTCGTACCAAAACTCTTTTTGAAAAGGGCTCTGCCTCCTTGAGTGACTACGAGAATGCGAAATCATCCTTTGCATCGGCGAAAGCTGATTTTGAGTCGAAAAAACGTAGCGTAGAAATTCAGAAAAAGCAAGTTGGTTATGGTATTATTTATGCGCCTGCTAATGGTATTATTGCTTCGAAAAATGTAGAGAACAACGAGAATGTTAGCTCGGGAAGCGTTATCGCTATTTTAAATGCAGGAAGCTTTATGGAAATCAGCTTAGGCATGCCTGAGAATGTGATTAACCGTGTGCATAAAGGCATGAAAGTTATGGCAAAATTCCCTGCTCTTCAGGGTAAAAGCTACGAAGGTGTTGTTAATGAAATTGCACCGTCAATCGAAAGTGGATCGGCTACCTACCCTGTTAGAATTAAACTCCTTGGTCGTAACACTGAAGTCAAATCAGGTATGGCTTCAAATATCACTTTTACGTTCCCCAAGACGGATAATCAAGAAGTTCTGATTGTTCCAATTTCGGCTGTAGGAGAAGATAGCAAAGGGAATTTCGTTTACCTGATAGATAAACAAAGCGAATCAGTTGGCTTAATTAAAAAGCAACACTTTACCATAGGCGAGTTATCTCCTGTAGGTTTCGAAATTGTAAAAGGCTTAAAATCGGGTCAAACTGTAGCAACTGCAGGTTTACAAACCTTGCTTGATGGACAAAAAGTTAGCCTTAAATAATATCAACACTTTAAATCAGCATATATGAATCTTACAAAATTCGCAATTGAAAAAAGTCGAATTACATTCACACTGCTTGCTGTAGTGGTGATAATGGGACTAACACTATACAAATCCTTACCTCGAGATAGTATGCCTCCATACACGATAAGGGTTGCAACAATTATCTCTTCCTTTCCGGGAGCCAGCCCCGAGCGTGTTGAGCTTTTGGTAACCGATAAAATAGAGAAAAAAGCACAGGAAATTCCAGAAGTAAAAGAAATCAATAGTACCTCACGAACAGGCTTATCTATTGTTTCGGTTACCCTAAAAGATAAAGTTTCGCCAGAAGAACTGCAAAGTATTTGGGACAAATTAAGACGAAAACTTAACGACATTAAAGGTTTACCCAAAGGTGTTAACCCTAAATTAGATGACGATGATGTCGGTGTAGTTTACGGTATCATTGTTGGCCTTATAAGCGATGGCTATTCTTATACAGAGATGAGAGATTACGCTGACGATCTTCGTGATGATTTAATCAAACTAGAGGATGCAGCAAAAGTAGAGTTTGGTGGTGTTCAGGAAGAGCGTATTTTTATCGAATTCGACGAAGCACAGCTTAAAGAATATGGCTTAACATCGACCAGTTTGCAGAACACCATTGCATCGACCAATATTTTAGATTCGGGTGGAGAAGTTAATCTCGAGGATGAAAAAATCATTCTGGAACCAACGGGTAATTACGATTCTCTTGAAGATATTAAGAATACCTTAATTCCTATTGGAGATGGTAAGCAAGTTGTACAACTTCGCGATATCACCACTATCCGAAAAGGCTATATTGAGCCAGCAACTTCTATTGTTCACGTTAATGGTCAACCAGCCATTTCCATGTCAATATCGCTTATCGATGGCGCAAACATTATCAAACTTGGAGAAGAAGTTGATAAAGTCATGTCTAAATGGAATAAGAAATTACCAATTGGTTTAGAAATACAACGCCTTTCGTCCTTAGATACTTTTGTAGACAAAAGTATTGGTAACTTCATTGGCAACCTGATGCAATCTATCGTGATTGTATTGCTTGTAATGCTGATATTCTTAGGACTTAGAACAGGACTTATTGTAGCCAGTCTGATTCCTATCGTTACCATTGCGACATTGATGTTGATGGGACTTATCGATATGGGCTTAAATCAGGTTACTTTAGCTGCACTTATTATGGCACTAGGTATGATGGTAGATAATGCCATTGTAGTTTCCGAATCCATCATGGTTAAAATGGAGAAAGGTGCCTCTGCTAAAGATGCTGCCGTTTCTTCCTGTACAGAGCTCATCACGCCACTTTTAATTTCAACATTAACCACATCTGCTGCCTTTTTATCATTCTTCCTAGCCGAATCGGTTATGGGCGATATTATGGGGCCTATTTTCGTGGTCATTACTTTGGCTTTGGTCTCTTCGTGGGTTATTTCATTAACTGTTATCACCATGATGTGTTTCTTTTTCCTTAAAGTGAAACCAAAAAATGAAAGCAAACCAGCTATTATAGATCGTATGTTCGATGCCTTAAAGGTTTATTACAAATCTCTTATCTTGGCAGCTCTTGCTTATAAGCGCACAGTAATCGTCGGAATTTTTGCTCTATTCTTTTTGTCTCTTTTCGGCTTTGGACTTATTCCATTCAACTTTTTCCCAGATAGTGATCGTAATATGATCACCATTGATATCAATCTGCCTTTGGGAACAAAAATTGAAAAGACAGAACATGTTGTAGAAGAAATAGAAGAATTTATTGCTGATAAACTATTGATAAACGATAGCAGAACTGAAGGTATTTCTGATTGGTCATCCTATATTGGACAAGGACCTAACTCTTATGATTTGGGTTACTCACAAGATGAAGCGAACTCAAGTTATGCCCACATCCTTGTCAATACAAGTTCTTTTGAAGTGAACAATGAATTGATCACACGCATAGATGAATATTGCTTTTCTCAATTCCCTAATGCCGATATTAAAGTGGGTCCTTTGGGAGCTGGAGGAGGCGGAACACCTATCGAAATTAAGATTTCAGGTCAAAATCCTGATATTCTATCGGAATTATCGGAACAGATAAAATCGAAACTGTCTACCATTAATGGAACCAAGAATGTGAAAGACGATTGGGGACCAAAAACCAAAAAGTTCATTATCGATATTAACCAGAACAATGCACAAATTGCAGGTATCACCAATCAGGATATTGCAACCTCGCTAAAAACGGTATTGGATGGTTTCCAAACAGGAGAATACCGTGAGGATGATAAAAACATTCCTATTCTTTTGAGAGGATTCGATAGCCAGCAACAAAGCTACGAGTCCATTGAAACCATGAATATTTTCTCTCAACAGTCTGGAAAATCAGTACCCTTATCACAGGTTGCGAACATTGTTCCGCAATGGCAATACGCTAAAATTAAGCGTCTCGATTTAATTCGAAGCATTAAGGTCTCAAGTGAATTGAATGTTACAGGTAATGCCTCTGAAATAATGAGCGAATTTACACCTTGGCTCGACCAGCAAACTGCAAATTGGCCTGAGGGTTACATCTACACCTTGGGTGGTGATAGCAAAAGTACTGCAGATAACATGGGCGCTGTAATTGCCTATCTGCCTTTATCAGCATTCATCATTTTGCTTTTACTGATTATACAGTTTAACTCATTCCGAAAAACTTTGATGGTGGTTAGCACCATCCCATTAGGTATAATCGGTGTGGTTATTGGCTTAATTGCACTACGATCGTACTTTGGTTTTATGGCTTTCCTTGGGGTTATTTCCCTTGCCGGAATTGTCATCAACAATGCCATTGTCCTCATCGATAGAATCGAAATTGAGATTAATGAATTGAAACGATCAGCTCAGGATGCTGTAATTGCAGCCTGTCTGCAGCGTTTCCGACCTATATTATTGACAACATTTACAACCTCACTAGGCTTAATACCACTTTATCTGGGTGGTGGTTTAATGTGGGAACCAATGGCCGCTTCAATTATGGTTGGGCTATTGTTTGGAACTATAATCACACTGGTGTTTATTCCAGCTTTTTATAGTATTCTTTACAAAGTTCACTACTCCGATTATAAATTCAACGAGGATCTATTAAAAGATTAATAAACTAAAAAATGAGGTAGCCGAGCTCTAGGCTACCTCAACAATAATATCAAATGAAAAATATCATAATTAAGTTAGTATTTGCAGCTATTATAACTGCATTTATGATTCCAAGTGCACAAGCACAAATGGAAAAAGAAGATCTTGCTCTTGACTACTCATATATTGGAAGCGGTAATACTGGAGAATCTAATGAAATTTCCTTTAATAAATTTACTGCCAAAGGAACTGTTTACCGAAAAGTAACAAAAAACAGATCCATATTTTTCCATACGGCCTCATATGCCAACATGAATATCAATTATTCTAATGCCTTAAATATTGCAACAGAATTGGAACATTTTCATTCCTTCAGCTATTCTATTGGAGCAAGTCTCCCAATGAAAAATAATTGGCGACTAACGGCTGTTTTCTCGCCTACTCTGGCTTCTAATTTTGAGGGGAATGTCAAATTTAGCGATCTGCAATATTTAGGAATTGTCTTCTTTGGTAAAGCTATAAACCAATCGAAAAGTCTTTATTTAAATATTGGAGCCATGTATTCAAATACATTAGGTAGCCCAACACCTCTACCCTACTTCAGTTTGATTTGGAGTCCTAGTAAGAAATTCAAATACGAGTTAGGATTCCCTAATACAGGCATTACCTATAAGGTCACAGAAAAATTATCCTTTGGTAGCAAACTCTTTATTACTGGGGATAATTTAACATTGGGTGACAATTTAACTTACCAGAATCAAACAACCCCTATCGACAATATCAGACTTTCAAATTTCGGTTGGGGATTAGATGTGAAAAAGAGATTCAATAAACACATCAGCCTTAAAATTGCAGGAGGTTACACCTTC
>JADGEF010000155.1:5158-8348 GCA_016744515.1 Marinifilaceae bacterium
ATCGACAATATCAGACTTTCAAATTTCGGTTGGGGATTAGATGTGAAAAAGAGATTCAATAAACACATCAGCCTTAAAATTGCAGGAGGTTACACCTTCGCTCGTAAGTTTGAATTTAATGATGGCAGTAAAGTTGTTCAAGATTTTAAGCTAGATAATAACTTTTATACTAACATCGGGCTTTCAATTTCTTTTTAAGAGACACTAATTCCCTTTTCAAGAGATAGTCCATTAATATAATTTTAATTTCACGCAAAGTACGCAGAGAAAAAATTGCAAGAACGCAAAGATATAGTAATTAAGCCTTATGTCTTTGCGAACTTAGCGAAAATCTTAGCGCTCTTTGCGTGAAATTGAACATTGGAAAAGTCCATTATTATTATCGTTATATCAGTAAGAATGATTAGAATTAGTTCACAAAGTAAAAAAATTATCAAAGATCTTATTCTCATCAATTTGGTGTGGATTCTAGCCTTCTATTTCTTTAATTTTATTCAACTCACCGATATAAATGGGAATCAACCATTTCCAAGAGATCCTCTTCTTAGGAAAATAAAGGGATTCAATATGTTTATCAGTAGCATTACGCTGGGTACACTCTTTGGTTTTATTAACTATTACATTCAGCGTCATTCAAACAGGCTTCGATCAAAATCCTATGGTTATATCATCATCACCTACTCAGTGGTACATCTTATTCTGGTATTTATTGTTATCTCAATTGTTTCCATTCTATCTGTCTCTGTCATTTCTGGATCCTTTGATCATACAAAATTTCTAAAGCTTGTTGATTTTTTCTTGTCCCGAAATTTGATCCGTATTTTAGTTTTCACCTACTTTATTAGTGTTTTAATCTTTTTGGTTAAAATCATTAATAAAAAGTTGGGCGAAGGTGTTTTGTGGAATCTGATATTAGGCAAATACCGCCAGCCTAAAGAGGATCGCTTGCTGTTCCTTTTTATGGATTTAAAGTCGTCGACCACCTATGCCGAATTATTGGGACACCAAAAATACAGTGAACTGATACAGGATTGCTTTTCGGATCTCACGCCTGCAGTATCGGCTTGCCACGCTAAAATTTACCAATACGTAGGAGACGAAGTGGTGCTCAGCTGGAAATACGAAGATGGTATTAAACAGGCCGATTGTATTCGTGTCTTTTTTCATTTCAAATCTATACTCAGTACTCGCTCGCAATACTATTTGGACGCTTATGGTTTTGTACCCGAATTTAAAGCAGGAATAAATGGCGGTAAAATTATGGTGGCCGAAGTCGGCTATCTTAAACGATCTATAGCTTACCATGGTGATGCTATTAACACGGCTGCTCGCATACAAGGACAGTGCAATAGTTTCGAACGCGACATTCTTCTTTCCGAAAAAGTGGTGAAGGATATCCTACAAACAAACCAAGCTGACTTTATAGAATTGAAAGATATCCAACTAAAAGGCAAAAAGAAAAAGGTGAAGCTTTTTAGTATCGATCAGTTTAAAATATAGACTTACTACACAGTTAGAATTTTCCCTACTCCACTTAATGATGACATCATTCAGGATTTTAAAAGACAAAAATGTATTCTATTTCATGTTTTAACAATTCGTTAAGATACAAGCCCCTTCTATAATTTTACATTTGCAGATAGAAAATCTATGACAATTTTTAAACGTACAAATCTCTATGAGAAGATGCCTTTTCATTTACCTAAGGGGAATTGTAAGTCATGAATTTTTCATTTGATGTGCCACTTTTGAAAAAAATATAAAATCGGTCCGACCAAAGACCTCAAAGGCAGTTTTCCTCTCGGGGTAAGCTGCCTTTTCGTTATTAATGAAAAATGCCCAAATCTTATAGATTCGGGCATTTTATATATCTTTTACTATTCTTAAAACATTTATGTCTTTCTAAACGTATTTTTTAATTAGAATTTTCAATAGCATCACCCAATTGTTGTTTCAATCTTCCTATTTTCTCCTTGAGTTCCAATATGAGCTTATCTTTCTGTAGAGCCTGTTTTTCTAGCAACTTAACCATCCCATCCTTTTCAATACAGTCCTTACATAGTTCATATTTTGCTTTAGCTTCCGATGCAATTACAATACCCTCATTCAAATCTGTCATGCCTCCTTGTCCAGTAATTAACCATCGTGCATTTAGGTCGTCAAACATATCAATAATTTTAAAGATATGTTTATCTGGTATTTTTTCTTTTGATAACAACCAATTACTAATCTGTTGTCTCGTTTTTACACCTAATGCAACTCGCAGATCTTGATTTGAAAAATCTTTCGAGTCAAGAAATAATTTAAGCCTTTGATTTATAGATAAGTCACTCATAGAACGATTCTAAATAATAAACAAGTATTGCAATACTACTTGACGTAATGAATTTATTCCATACATTTATGTTACCAAGTAAAACAGAACAATACAATAACGCTACAATTACAACACAAGCGCAATATAGTTAAATCATGAAGAAAAGTGATCTAAATAAATTGAAAAGTAAGCTAAAGGAAATTCATGCTTATAGATCTAAACTAAAAGAAAGATCAGGCTATTCCTTAAGTATGATTGATGCTGTACTCAGAAACGACAGGAAAAATCAGAAAATTATTGAAGAAGCATTTATCCTTCTTAAGGAAGAACAATCTTTATTAGACAAAAGAAAAAAGCTTTTAGAATAATATTATTTAAATAGAAAATTAACCTAGAAGTGCAGTAGAGCCATTTACTCAAAATAAAAATAATGCAAACAATACTTTCCAACGAAGACACAAAACTATTTGAGATGTACCTAGATATTATTGTTGATGCAGCACAAAACTTAAGTAGCGGTAATGTTGCCCACAAAGCCGCATCAATAAAAAATCATGCAGAAGCAATTAGAAGAATGATCAATAGAAGACAAATAGCACCTATTTCCTAATTCAACTAAGCTTCATCATACTTATAGAAACAATATATTGCTAGTGCATTAAATCCACACATCATTTTTTTTTAATGATAATAAACCCAAGCCTTATCTAAACTTGGGTATTCAGGGCAAACTCACACTTTTATTCAGGTCAAACGCATTTAAACCTGATACTACAATAAATCAAGCAGCAGAGCTGCGTCATATTTGTAGCTATAGGTAATTTCCTACATTTCTCCCCCGCTTGAGCAAAAAATCTTAAGATTTTTTGCTCA
>JADGEF010000013.1 GCA_016744515.1 Marinifilaceae bacterium
TCTCAAGTTCTTCTATGCAGATTGCTTAAATAAGGGAGAGTTTATAATGAGGATTTGTAGGGGTTTGGTTAAATCTGTAGTCTTCTTATTCCATTAAAATTTTAATTTAACGCCCTATTCCATAGGATTTTGGCTTGTGAAAATAGGTCATTTTTCGCATTAGGCCATAGGCTTCTCATTAGCCTAATTCGACTTTATTTTCACAATAGCCTGCATCATTGATTCTGAAAGAGGATTGACAAATCTTGGAGGCCCCTGCTGTCGAGTATCGGATAATGATCAGCACAAGTGTTGAAGGATATCCCATTTAATATTGGTATTTAAAATTCCGCAACGAAACCAGATATAAATTGTTATGCGCAATTAAAAAAAAGATTATACGCAACTTCTGTAAATAACTTACATCTGATAATTATAGAAACTTAATTAAAAAATACGAAAATGAGAAAGCTTAATTTATTATTTGGGTTCATTATTTTAAGTGTGTTGATTACTAATTGTACCAAAGAAGAAGGAGATAGAGAAAAAGAGGTTGTTTTTACAATTTATGAAGAGACAGGATACGGAGGAGCTATATTAAGCACATATTTAACTGAACCTTTGTTATTTTCTGACAGTGATGATGATGAAATACACACACTAACAGATATTCTTGTCGAAGGACTGTTCGATTTTGATTATGAAAGGGGATATCGATATACTTTTAAGGCAAAAAAAATATGGATGTCTGAACCGCCTCAGGATGCATCCAACATTAAATATGTTATAAGCGAACGTCTCTCAAAAGAAAAAGTAATAACTAAAGATGAAGAAGTAGAAATGACCCTTTTTGTAGCATCAGAAAGAGTCAAATTTATTCCGAGATATCGAAAAGAATATGAAGCAGAAGAAAAATATTCTCCTAATATTTATGATGCACTATCTGTAAAAGAGGTAGGGACGACTAGTTGGATGGCTATTGTTGATATTGAAGGATTTGACTTTAATGAAGGTTATGAGTATTCTTTAAGTGTAAAGAAAATAATACGAGCAGAACCATATTCTGTAAAATATATCTTATTGGATGTTTTATCGAAAAAAGCAAAACAAACAAAAGCGCATAACAACTAAGCGTTAAGAGAATTGTTAGTTTATGGGGAATGTAGATAAATCTGCATTCTCTTTTTTTGTTAACTTCGACAAACTAAAAGATAAAAGCACTTTTACATTAGTCGCAATTTAAAAATACCATATACATAATAAGAATTTACTGAATTAGAATGTTGTAAAATAGACTTATTGAGACCAAAATAATTCAGAACTATCAACAGTAAACCGAAAATATAGGACAATTAAAATACAATATGAAGACACTTTTAACACTCACATTTGCCTTTTTATCTCTCGTAGTAAATGCGCAAAACTCCTATGTTACATTTTTACAAAAGAATGATACACCCCCAATAGACTATTTAGAAGGTTTGTTTCAAGAAAAAGATTTGGTAATGATTTGCGAAAGGGATCATCGGGAAATAACTCAATATGATTTGTTATATGACATCATATCTCAAGATTGGTTTTCAGATGAGGTGAAAAATATTATTTTCGAATCTCCTTCCGTAAGTATTCAGAAGGAATTAGATGATTTGCTCTTTGCCGAAGATCTTTCTGATGCACAAATTGAATTAAAAACGAAACATATATATCAGAACTTAGGTTTCAATCCCCTCTGGGAAAAGTCTAATCTGTATTCATTTATAGTAAAAGTGGCTCACTTAAACAGGGACCGGTGCAAATATAAGAAGATCAGGATAATTGGTGCTGAGGTTAAGTTCTCTTGGGATGACATTAGAAATGAAGCCCAATATAAGGAATTTCAAAAAAGCTTAAACCACAGAGATCAGGACATGGCTAGAAACATTAGTGATTGGTATAAATCAGGCTCCAATAATAAAGCACTTATTATTATGAATTATCGACATGCCTATACCAATGTTTACTGGAAGAGGAAAATGAAGACAGATAATGTTGGTCGATATCTAAAAGAAGAATTTCCAAATGAATTAACCAATATTTTTCTGAATAGTTATGCCAACCGTCGTTATTCCTGGAAAGGTAAATTTCATGCAAAGAAAAAATGGGATCTTGCATTTCAAGAAAATCATAACAAAGCTGTTGCTTTTAGTCTGAAAGACTCGCCGTTTGGGAACGACCGTTTTGATGATTATCCATACATCGCAACAAAGCTTAAATGGTATGATGCTTTTGACCATTTTATTTTTTATAATCCTTTAAGCGAGCATATAAACTCAAATGGTATGGATAATATTATTGATGCAGAATTTCGTAAAGAATTAGAGAGAAGATACAGGATTATAGATAAAGAATTGACAGAGGGTCGTATAAACTTCCTGAATAAGGCAAGACCTTATCATGATAAATGTATCCCTAAGCTTAAATAATAAAAGAAGTGTAGGATTGAATCCTCCTGCTACATTTACTTTGTAAAAATTGACAAGTGGGTAACACTAGATATGAGTTTTGAAGATGTCTTAATTTAGATAGGAAAATGAAACAGAAACAAAATGGTCAAATTATAATTTAATTCACGTAGACGAAAAACAGCGACTAAGTGTTCGTGCGACAGGAACAGCCCAACATGAACGCTTAGTTGACGTAACGACACTTATAATTTATCGTCGATATACAAATATGGCTAGCCTTTCAATTGAAGAGCTAGCCATTCTTTTATTATTCTTTCTGCAAACTACAGTTTAAAGAAGCTGTAGTCTAAATATTGTAGTATGGTTTGTGCGTCCTTATACTTGTTTATCTCAGTTTTCCATTTGTTGGAGTTCAGGTCGAAAACTAAGCTTTCATCGGAATTCACATAACCGTATCCATTATTGTAGGTAAAGTAAGCGAAGCCTTTTTGCGATTTGTTCAGAAGGTTCTTTCCAATTGTAAAGTCGCTGGCATCAATTCCCATTTGTGGTAAAAGTGTCGTTGCTAAATCGGGCTGACAACCATATTTGTCAATCTTAAGACCTTTTTGTTTTAGGCAACCACCCAACCAAAGCATAGGTGTTTTGTATTTATTAGGATCATTTGGTACGTAGTTTCCTACGTAACGAACGCCATGATCAGCTAATAAAACGACCAAAGTATTATCCCAACTAGGTAGTCTCTTAAGTTTGCCTATAAATTCACCTAAACATTTATCGGTGTAATAGGCAGCGTTCATAAATAAGCTGTTTTCATCTTTTCCTTGAATGGCTGTTTTCATAGGCACATTAAAAGGCTCATGGCTACTAAGAGTCAAACAAGCTTTAAAGAAAGGTTGCTTTTCCAATTTAATATCGTGATACATTCTGTCGAATAAAAATTCATCATGCACGCCCCATTTCGAAGTGTTTAATTCACTGGGGAAATCGTCCATCGATACGGTATTGTCGAAACCAATATTCGATAAATAAGAGTTTATGCTAGCAAAATGAAGATCGCCACCATAATAGAATTTACTATTATAGCCTTGCTTCTTAAGTGTTTTGCAAATACTGGGTAGTTGTTGTATCTTTTTTTGATATTCAATCACTGGTTTTTGGGGTAGTGAAGGGAATCCAGAGAAGACACCAACTAATCCAATTTTAGTTCTGTCACCAATTCCATAAAAATTGGTAAACATGATACCTTCATCCGATAGGGCATGGATATTGGGTGTTACACCTTTTTTACCACCAAGTTCTTCGATAATAGTTGAAGTGAAACTCTCGAGAACAATAATTATCACATTGGGCGATTTACTTGTTAGTAAGGTATCCTGATCTATTGTTTGGGAAGCTATCATATCTTGAAACCTGATTTTAGCTTCTTCATCAGGGATAAGTTTAAGTCTGTTGTTTTTATTTAGTTTTTTTAAGGAATAAGAGAAGTTCCAAATCGGATTAACCGCTAAAAGGTTGGCATAAGTGTTCGATGAATGGTAAACGAAACCGACATTCATGGGAGCAATACCCAAACCACCTCTTATAGGAATAATCATGCTGGCTGTTATTAGCAACATTACGGGTAAGAACTTTAGTTTGGTAGGAATTATAGCATCGAGTTTTTTAATTAAAAATCGATTGAATAACTTAAAGCTAATTGTAAACATGGCAATATAGATTCCCAAAAGAAGAATATAGGTTGATGTAGCTGTTGAAGCTGCGGCTTCTTTAGGCGTTTTTAAATAACTTAAAATCGTGCCATCGGCATGAAAGCCCCAGTTACGGAATAACTCGAAGTTCGGAACAGCAATTGTCAAACTTACAAGCATTAGTAAGGTATAAAGAATTCTGAATGGCACTTTCAGTTTTGTTCCAGGTAAGGTAATACTCAAGCTAAGAATTAAACCTGTCAGCATAAGAATATAACCTGTAATCGAAACGTCGTGATATAAGCCATAAATGAATGATAGGATAATTTCCCCAAAACTGAGTAAACTGGTCTGTGAATATTGATATATCGAAAATGCAAAGCGGATAAATATCATAAAAGCTATCCACGAAAGTGCTGCTGCAAGGAAAAAATTAAGTCTTTGTTTCATTATTATAGTTGTATAGACAATGGTTTGGTAAGGTTTTTCAAACACCAGATAATAAGATCATCCCAAACCTGTCGTGTTTTTATTAATATAGTGATTATAAGTAGTTTGTAAATAAATTCATATCTTGATTCTCATATCTCACGATCTATTGATAGAGTAATAAAGTTTATTTGAAAATGGCAATAATAGCCATTGTTAGAATAGAAAGGCTACCCCAAGTCATGAGATTATATTTCCAATCCTTTTCGGTAATTGGATTGTTTAGTTTTATAAACTTGAGTTTTGGCAATATTTTGAAGATTAAATAGCCAAAGAATAAACCAATAGCTGTACCTACAATAATATCGCCTGGATAGTGAACACCAAGGTAAATTCTAGAGTATGACACTAATGCTGCCCATGAAAATAAGAATAGGCTAAGTTTTCTATTGCTGAAAAGTAAACTACAGAATGTAGCTAAACCAAATACATTGGCTGCATGAGATGAGGCAAAACCATATTTGCCACCTGTGTAACCATTCACAATATGAACTAAGTTAGCTATCTCAGGTGAGCGACTAGGACGAAAACGTTGAAAAGTTGGTTTTAAAATGCCTGAAGCCATCTGATCGCAGCATGTGATTACAAGTGCAATAACGACTAAAAGATATAAACAATTCTTCCAGCCATATATGCGATATATCTGAACGATGATTGCTAGATAAAAAATAGCCCAAACCAGTTTTCCTGAAATAAGATACATGAATGAATCGAAAAATGGAGAGTTAATGCTGTTTAGGAATAGAAGTAATTCCTGATCTAATTGATTAAGCGTTTCGAGCATAATTGAGTCCGTATAATAGAATGCCATCACAAGGCAGCTTCTTGTTTTAGAGATTAAAAATGATTGTAAAAATAATCAATATCCTTACAATATGCCGAATCCTCGCAGAATTGAATAAGGAAAAGCTATGTTTTATAAGTATATTTTTAATATAATGTATTTTCTATCGTAACTTTATGCGTGTTTAAATAATGAGTTTAACCGTGTTGTCTATAGTTTTTATCGTGCAACATATTGTTTCATCCAATAAGTTTGATCTTAATTATAATTTAAACTAAACTTGCCTATGAATCGATAAAGTCGATTTTTATGTTGAAATAAAAATTATGAATTTATGAGATGAAGAGGCTTTATTTATCTGCATTAGCGGATTATTAAGTTGAAATATTCGAATAAGATTCAACAACCCATTTAAATTTTTAAAGATGATTAGAAAACTGTTTCTATCG
The DNA here is from genome assembly GCA_016744515.1 of Marinifilaceae bacterium. GTDB lineage: Bacteria > Bacteroidota > Bacteroidia > Bacteroidales > Marinifilaceae > Ancylomarina. The sequence goes on from JADGEF010000013.1 coordinate 5,837, forward strand.
CTTCTTTTTGTAAGTGTTTTTACAATTGGAAGCTTTGCTCAAACCAGAAAAATCGAGTTTGAAGAATACGATCTTGATAATGGCTTACATGTCATTTTACAGCAAGATCATACAACACCTAATATTGTTGTTTCGGTGATGTATCATGTTGGATCGAAGAACGAAAATCCTGAATTAACAGGTTTTGCTCACTTTTTTGAGCATTTGATGTTCGAAGGAACTGAAAACATTCCACGTTTCCAGTACGATAAATATGTGTCGAGAGCGGGTGGCTCTTTAAATGCAAACACATCAAGCGATAGAACATACTATTTCGAGATGTTGCCTTCTAATCAATTGGCCTTAGGTCTTTGGTTAGAGTCTGAAAGAATGATGCATGCAAAAGTTGAGGAAATCGGAATTAAGACTCAAAAAGGTGTTGTTATTCAGGAGAAAAAACAAAGTTACGACAACAAGCCTTATGGTCAGATCTTGCCAGAGACAATGGCTCATGCTTATACCGATCACCCTTATAAATGGATACCTATTGGAGACGAAGAGCATATCCGTAATGCAAAAACAGAGGATTTTGTAAACTTTTATAAAGAGTTTTATGTACCAAACAATGCTGTTTTAACTATTTGTGGTGATTTTAAAACGGAAGAGGCTAAGAAATTGATTAGTGATTATTTTACTGCGATTCCTAAAGGAACAAAAGAGATTTATCGTCCGAATATTGTTGAGCCTATTAAAACGGCTGAAGTAAGAGATACGGTTTACGATAACATTCAGTTACCTGCTATTATTCAAGCTTACCATATTCCTGCTATGGGAACTAAAGATTATTATGCTACTAGCATGTTGGCTACGCTAATGAGTGATGGTAAGAGTTCAAGAATGAACAAATCATTGGTTCAAGAGAAGCAATTGGCTTTACAAATGATTGCTATGCCTATGCCAAACGAAGATCCAGGTCTGACTTTAGTTTTTGGTATTCCAAATATGGGCGTTGATTTAAAGGTACTCGAAGACGAAATGAATAAGGAATTTGTTCAAGTTCAAGAAGAATTAATTTCTGATAAAGAGTATCAGAAACTTCGTAACAAAATTGAAAACGAATTGGTTAGTTCAAATTCAACAATTGCACATCGTGCCGAGAATTTAGCAACAGCTTATACCTATTACAAGGATACGCAGAGAATAAACCAAGAGTTAGATAAATTTTTCACTGTAACTCGTGAAGATATTCGCAAAGTAGCAAAGAAATATTTCACTCCTGAAAACCGTGTTGTTCTTTACTATTTGCCAGAAATAAAGTAAGACGTTACAGAAATTAATATGAGTCGATTTTAATGACTCAATTTTATAGGGATAGACCTTGGTCTAAACAAATAAATTGTAAAAAATGAAAAAACTAAATAAATTTTTATTCATACTTGTTGCTATTTGTATGGTAACATCTGTTCACGCACAAGTGGATAGAACAAAAGCTCCTGCTGCAGGTCCTGCACCTAAAGTTCAGTTGGGCGATTACGATACATTTACATTGAAAAATGGTTTGAAAGTATTGGTTGTTGAAAACCATAAACTTCCAAAAGTTAATTTTTCGTTGAATTTAAATAACGACCCAATTGTTGAAGGTGATAAAACGGGATTTACCTCCTTTGCTGGCGAGTTGATAGGAACTGGAACAACAACTAAAAACTATGCTCAGATTTCAGAAGAGATTGATTTTATTGGTGCTCGTTTAGGAACTTCTGCTTCAGGTGCAAATGCGAGTGGTTTGTCTCGTTACAAAGAGCAAATTATGGCAATGATGGCAGATGTTATATTGAATCCATCTTTCCCACAAGATGAATTTGATAAAATTGTTAAGCAATCTTTATCAGGATTAGAATCATCGAAAAACGATCCGAACTCTATTTCATCGAATATGAGAAGTCGTATTGTTTACGGAGCCAATCACCCTTATGGTGATGTGATGACTAAAGCAACTGTTGAGAATATAACAGTTGAGGATTGTAAGAATTACTACAACACTTACTTTAAGCCTAACGTAGCTGTTCTTGCTATTGTTGGTGATATCACAACTAAGGAAGCTAAGAAATTAGTTAAGAAATATTTCGGGAAATGGGAAAAAGGAGACGTACCTACGATGAAATATGATATGCCTGCTAAGATGAGTGGTAAGCGTGTTGTTCTTGCAAATAAGGATGCTGCTTCTCAATCGTTGATTCAGATTATTAATACTTTTGAATTGAAAAAAGGAAATCCAGATGTAATTCCTTCTAGCGTAATGAATTCTATGTTGGGAGGTGGTTTTTCTGGTTTATTATTTAAGAATCTTCGAGAAGACAAGGCTTATACTTATGGAGCTTATTCTAGCATATCAAGTGATAAATTGGTTGCGAACTTTAGCACAACATCTAATGTTAAAGCTGAGGTTACTGATAGTGCATTTGTTCAAATGGTAGTTGAAATTGATCGTATTCGTAATACTAAATTAGAGCAAGACCATTTAAACATGACAAAAGCAACTATGGCTGGAGATTTCGCTAGAGCTCTTGAAAATCCTTCAACTATTGCAAGTTTTGCTATGTCTATTGAGCGTTATAATTTACCTGCTGACTATTATGCGACATATTTAGAGAAGTTGGATAAGGTGACTTTGGACGATGTTCAGGCAATGGCTAAGAAATATATTGACCCTAATAATGCTATTTACTTAGTTGTTGGTGATAAAAAATACAAAGAGAGATTAGCTAAATTAAGTTCAGAAGGTGTTGTTGAAGAATACGACTATAAAGGTGATATCGTAAAAGAAGATCCAAATGCAATTCCAGAAGGTTTAACGGCTAATATGGTTATTGATACGTACATTAATGCTATTGGTGGACGAGAGATGCTTGAAAGTATTAAAGACATGAGTGTGAAAGGTGAAATGAAAATGGGACCTATGAGCATTAATGTTGAGCAAGCTTACAAGAATAATGAGAAGTTTGCTATGTCTATGGTAATGAATGGACAGGTTTTGCAAGCAATTAAATATAACGGTACTTCAGCTAAGGTTGTAGCTCAAGGTCAGGAGAATGTTGCAAATGCTGAGCAATTGAAAGGATTTAAAATGCAAGCTCATATGTTTGCAGAGCTTAATCTTGAAGAATTAGGATTTACTACAAAAATTGCGGGTACCGAAATGATTGATGGTAAGAAAGCTTATAAACTTGAAGTTGTAGGTACTGATGGAATCACAAAGTATGATTTCTATTGTGCATCTACAGGTTTGAAACTTAAGACTGTAGCTCAACAAAATGGCATGGCTATTACAATGCTTTATAATGATTATAAAGATGTTGATGGTTTGAAGTTTCCATTTTCTACTTTAACGAAAATGGGATCTCAGGAAATGCCTTTAACTATTACAAGTTTAGAGCTTAATAAGGATATTAAAGATGAATTATTCAATTAATATTTGAACAGATAAGAATGAAATGGTTGCCTATGGTGGCCATTTTTTTTGTCTTGGAGTTTTTGTAAATGATTTAGTTTTGCGAATTTATGCTTTGTAACACCCTATTTTAGGGAGTTGATAGGGAGTCTATGAAAAAAAATAGGAAGCGTTTGGTCATTTATAAATTATTTATACCTTTGCGCACCGATTCAGGAGCGTAATTAGTGGTTAGTTGATCGCAATGATCGAATCGATTGTTTCAATATGTTATATAAGGATTTAGGGTTAAATTCGTATTGAAAATTAATTTTGGGTTAGAAGAAAAAGGCAGGTGGGGACCTGCCTTTTTCGTTTTTAAGAAATTCTAACTTTAACCTTTACTCCTCTGTTTCTGGAGACATATATTTATATACTACACCTGCAATAAGGGCACCTACTATTGGGGCTACCCAAAATAACCACAACTGATCAATTGCCCAATCACCAACAAAAAGAGCTTGACTTGTACTACGTGCTGGATTAACCGATGTATTAGTAACAGGAATACTTATAAGGTGTATAAGAGTTAAACCTAAACCGATTGCTAGACCAGCAAAACCTTTAGGAGCTTTAGAATGAGTTGCTCCAAGTATAATCATTAGAAACATGAAGGTCATTACAACTTCTGATACTAATGCAGCAAGCATGCTGTAACCTCCTGGCGAATGTTCTGCATAGCCGTTGGCAGCAAATCCTCCTAGTTCAAATCCTGATTTCCCAGAAGCGATTAGATAAAGAATACCTGCACCAGCTATACCACCTAATACTTGTGCTATAATGTAAGGCAATAGTTCTTTCTTGTCGAAACGTCCCCCAGCCCATAAGCCTATTGATACGGCAGGGTTTAGGTGACAACCTGATATATGACCGATAGCGTATGCCATAGTTACAACGGTTAAACCAAAGGCTATTGCGACACCTACAAATCCAATTCCTAATTCAGGATAAGCAGCTGCTAGTACAGCGCTACCACATCCACCTACTACGAGCCAAAGTGTTCCTATAAATTCTGCAATTAATTTTTTCATAATTTTTTTGTTAAAATTTAAGATTAGATTAATTCAGTTTAAATGCATCTATTTTATTTTCAGCACTCTCTAATTTAGTATTTTATGTTGATATGATAAAAGAAAATCCCAACTAAATGAATAGTTGGGATTTCTGTAAGTTTTGTTTGCTCTATTTAATAAGGGCTTCTTCAATAATTAAATCGTATGAGTAGCCAGCACCAAATTCTTTCTTTAAATAAACAGTGCCTTTAATTGTAATCACATCGCCCATATTAGCTTTATTTTGTGTAGTTAAAGTTAAATCATAGTTGTCAGTATCAGAAGTTCCATCCTGAATATGAATCCAATTCTTACCCATAATACCATTGTTTACTTTAACAACCTGCCCGCTAACTTTTACTTTCTTACCTTCGTATTTCTCTTTGTTTTTGAAAAGCTCTGCAATACTAATACCACCTTGTGGAGCATTTACCTTAATACCCTCAATTTTTTTATCAACTTTAGGAGGCATTTTTTTAGCACCTATCATTTTTGCTGCATCCACAGTAGGAGGTGTGCTCGTATTTCCTTGTATGAATAATACGGTTTCAAATACACGGTCGAGTTCTTTACTCTTAAAATTCTTCATTGGTAGTGCCTGCTGATAATAAACATCGTCACCAATTTTTGCATCTAATCTACGAACAGCAATCCAAAACTCGTTGTTGTTTTCATTTACGAAAAGGTAGGTGTACTTACTCGTTTGTATAACTTCCTTAACTATAACGTGGTGATAACTGGCAGCTTTCTGGCTAGGAGCTTGGCTCATGCTCTCACTTGTTTTTTCTCCAGTACTGAACGATTGAACTTTCTTGGCATTTTCTTGACAAGAACTCAGTAAAATACTGCTTACTAGCAGGGCAAATATTAATTTCATAGGGTAGTTTTTTTAATTTGAGCATTAAGATACATAAAGGTATTAATATATCAATATAGTATTAATAATCTGTTTAGTATAGATGATCTGATTATGTGAAAAAGCTGCACTTCTAATTTTCGATTGAATTAAAAGTACAGCTTTATTTAAATGTGAAATATACGATTAGTCGTTAGGGTGTTCCGACTTGAATTTTGTCCAGTAAGTATTCATGGTTTCTTTCATATCTTTGCGAAGCAAAAGAATACCTATAAGGTTAGGCAAGGCCATTAGAGCAATGGTTATACCAGATAGGGTCCAAATAATTGTGGTATCTGCAAAAGAAGCAATAAAGAAACCGATACAGTATATAATTCGATATGGAAGTACGCCTTTGGCTCCAAATAAATAGGTAACCGATCGTCCTCCGTAATACGCCCAAGCAATTGCGGTTGAAAAGGCGAAAAGTAAAAGTCCAATTGAAACGATCCAACGTCCCCATTCTCCAAAGTAACTTCGTGTAAAAGCTTCGGCAGTTAAGGGAGCTGAGTGAACTAAGGATTTTCCTTTAAAGTATGTACCCTTGTCACTATTGTATACGCCATTCTTTACGCTAACAGTTCCTGTTAATAGAGAGTCTTGAGCATTGTAAACTAAAATATCCTCAGCAATAGAACGCGCATGTATTATAGAAAGTTCATTTTTAACTTTTCCGTTTTCGACTTGCAAGTCTCCTGTAAAAAGAGGAAGATCATTATTGTTACTTAAGTATTTGAAAAGTTTTGTCTGATCATCTTTATTTGCGTCATTATAAACATCAGCCATAATACTCATATCTGTAGACTGAAACTGATTAGGAAGTTTCTCGTTCCATACACCTGAAGAAAGAATGACTAAACCTGTTAGTGTGCAAATAATAATAGTGTCGATGAAAGGTTCAAGGATAGCCACCATACCTTCTGAAACAGGTTCTTCGGTACGAGCTGCGGCATGTGCAATAGGAGCAGATCCTTGACCAGCTTCATTACTAAATAGGCCTCGGTTCACACCACGATTAAAAGCGTAAGCAAAGCCAGCACCTAAGAAACCGCCAGTTGCTGCAGTACCTGTAAATACGCTAGAGAATATTGAAACAAAAGCTGGTATAATATTTTGGTAATTATAGAAGATTACAGCTAAGGCACCAATAAAGTAGATGATTGCCATAGTAGGAACCAGTTTCTCGGTCACCTTTGCAATTCGTTTAATACCACCTAAAATTACAATGGCAAGTAAGATAGCAAGAACACCACCACTCAGCATTTTCTCAACACCAAATGTTGAATGTAATGAGCTGGCGATAGAATTGATTTGTGGTAAACTACCTGTTCCGAACGAAGAAACGATTGTCATGGCAGCAAAAAAGGCAGCTAGCCAAGGCATCTTTAGTTTGTTCTTCATATAGTACATTGGGCCACCAGAAATAAAGCCTTTCTCATCAGTTTCACGATATTTGTGTGATAAACTAACTTCAACAAATTTGGTTGTCATACCAAGAACTGCTGTCATTAGCATCCAGAAAAGAGCAGCTGGGCCACCTAGATAAATGGCGAAGGCTACACCGGCAATATTACCTGTTCCAACCGTTCCCGAAAGGGCAGTGGTTAGAGCTTGAAAGTGAGATGTGTCACCTTTCTCATCGGCTTTGTCGTATTTACCTCGAACTACCTTAAGGGCATGCCCGAAAAATCGAATTTGTGGAAATTTTAGATAAAGGGTGAAGAAGAGTCCAGTTCCAAGTAGCAAAAGGGTGAACCACTGGCTACCTCCTAGGTATTGTTCTATTCCGGCTAAAAAGTCGTTAATACTGTGCATAAAAGTTATAGGGTTTTGGGTTAGTAGGATCTTATATATCTATAAAAATCATCCTAAGATAGAAATATTTTTGGACGAGAGCTTTTATTAAGCAATTGAAAAACTCATAATATCTTGAGTTAAGGGTTCATTAAACATTCGTTTCACTCTTACTATCAATTAGTTGCCCTTGGTGTGTTTTGCGTTTAATATTACTGATAATAAAGCTAATGTGAATTAGATTAACTATTAATTAGGAGTATATAAAAGAACGATTGTTGTATAGAGGTGTGTTTTTTTAATCAAAATTATAATATGAAACCTTAAACCTGTCCTTTTGCCTCTTCGAGCTCTTTTGTTAATTTTGCAGAAGAAATAACTAAGATTGTAATAGACGCGCGTGATATATCCAGATAATTTTGAAACGAAAATACGGTTCGATAAGGTTCGAGAACTATTAAAGAAACAGTGCTTAAGTCCATTGGGGAAAGATCTAGTCGATCGACTAAAATTTTCCGAATCCTTTAAGCGTGTTTCTCGTCGAATTAACGAAACCAACGAATTTAAAACGATTTGTCTTGAAGAGGATAATTTTCCTTTGGGACATTTTATTGATGTACGTCAAAGTTTAGAGAAAATTCGCATTCAGGGAGCTTATCTAGAGCTAGATGAATTGTTCAATTTGAAACGCTCCTTGGAATCCATATCAGCCATCTTACGTTTTTTTAAGAATAAAGAGGAGGGGGCTTACCCTTACTTAATGAGATTGACGGGGAATGTGAAAATGTACCCTTATATCTTCGAAAGATTAAATGCGATATTGACCAAGCATGGTCGAATGAAAGATAATGCTTCGTCTGAATTGATGCAGATTCGTAGTAGTCTTACTCAAAAGCAAGCTTCAATTTCACGACGTATGCAATCCCTCTTGCGTGCCGCTCAAAAAGATGGTTGGGTTGATCAGGATGTATCTTTATCTGTTCGCGATGGTCGTACTGTAATCCCGGTTACTTCGGCCTATAAGCGTAAAGTTAGTGGTATTGTACATGATGAATCAGCTACAGGAAAAACTTCGTATATAGAACCTGCAGAAATTGTAGAGACTAATAATGAAATTCGTGAATTGGAATATGCTGAACGCCGAGAAATAATAAAGATTCTGCGTGAATTTACCGAGCACGTTCGCCCTTATGTCGACGATCTATTCGTGGCCTATGAGTTTTTGGCTCAAATAGATTTTATTCGAGCGAAAGCAAAATTTGGAATTCAAGTTAAAGGCTTAATGCCACTCATGGGTAAAGAACCAAAAGTTTTATGGGAGAATGCTGTTCATCCATTGTTATATCTTACTTTGCAAGGCGAGGGTAGGGATGCTGTTCCTTTGAATATAGAGATAAATGATAAGCAACGTATTGTTCTCATTTCAGGACCTAATGCTGGAGGTAAATCGGTGTGTTTGCAAACCATGGGCTTGTTGCAATATATGTTTCAATGTGGTTTATTAGTCCCTATGGGGGAGAAATCGAAGATGGGTATTTTCGATAATATTTTTATCGATATTGGTGACGAACAGTCCATGGAAAATGATTTGAGTACTTATAGTTCTCACTTGTTAAACATGAAGCATTTTTTAAAGTATTCGAATACTGAAACTTTAATGATGATTGATGAGTTCGGTACGGGTACAGAGCCTGCCGTAGGTGGAGCAATTGCCGAATCGATTCTAGATAAATTGAATAGAAAACAAGTGAGAGGTGTTATTACCACTCACTATACTGGACTAAAACATTACGCTTCGGAAGCTGATGGGATTGAGAATGGTGCTATGCTATACGATTCTCATAAATTACAACCCTTATTTCAATTGCAAGTTGGAAAACCTGGTTCGTCCTTCGCTTTTGAAATTGCTCGCAAAATCGGTTTGCCCGAGGAAATTCTTAAATCGGCAACTGATATAATTGGAGGTGATCATATCAACTTTGATAAGCACTTACGTGATATCGTTCGTGATAAGCGATATTGGGAAGGTAAACGTGATAAAATTCGTATTAACGAAAAGAAGTTAGCTCAGTTAGTTGATCGCTATGAAGTTGATCTGAAAGAAACCTCTGGTTTGAGAAAGGAGATAATAGCTAAAGCTCAAGAAGAGGCGAAACAAATATTAGATAAGGCTAACAAATCCATAGAAAAGACCATCCGGGATATCAAGGAGAGTAAAGCTGATAAGGAAAAGACTCGCGAAGTAAGGAAAGCTTTTGAAGAACAAAAGGAGGTTCTGACTCAATCTAGTTCGCAGGACGATGAGCGCATTAATAGAAAAATTCAAAAGTTAAAGGATAGAGGGAATAAGGCTAAGAAGTTTAGTGGAGAGAAAACAGCTCCATTAGCGAAACAAGAGAAAGCTGTCTCTCAAAAGAAGAAGCAATTCGATCCTGAAATTATTGAAAAGGGTGATAGCGTTAAATTAGATTCTCAACGTACCATTGGTGAGGTTATCGAAGTAAATGATAAGACAGCAGTGGTTGCCTTTGGCGCTATGTTAACATCAGTAAAGCTGAACCGATTGACCAAGGTGAGTAAGACTCAAGCTAAAAAGGAGAGTACAACATACAATCAGACATCGGCATTGGTGCAAGAGAAGATATCTAAACGTAAGTTAACCTTTCGTCGCGATATTGATGTGAGAGGCATGCGTGCAGAAGAGGCACTTCAAGTTGTAATGGATCATGTAGATGAGGCTATCATGTTAGATATCTCAGAGTTTAGAATCTTACATGGAACAGGTCATGGTATTTTACGAACATTAATTCGTGATTATCTGAAAACAATACAACTCGTTCGATCTTGTACTGATGAGAAAATTCAAATGGGAGGTTCAGGCATCACAGTTGTACATATGGAGTAGAGAACTCATTTCTTATTCACATAATGACATAATTCTCAGAATTCACATATTTATTATTGAAAAAATATGTTGTACTATATTGTAGGTGTGTACCTCCTGTATTTCCTTCTTACTTGCACAGATTCTCCGAAATTGATGAGTAATCCATTATCAACACCAGTAGCAACTAAATAATTAATTAATTGTCTATCATGAGCATTACTAAATTTATCAACTGTTTTCAATTCTAATATTAAAATAGACTCAACAAGAATATCCGCAAAGAAATCGCCTATTATTTTTCCATTATATACGACAGACATTTTATTCTGCCGTTTGGCCTCAAGTCCAATTTTATTCAACTCGATCATCATGGCCTTTTCATATACGCTTTCAAGAAATCCAGCACCTAATGTATTATGGACTTTATAAGCTGCTCCAATTACCTTTTTATTAAGTCATTAATATCCATAAAATATGATTTTATTAAAGTTTGAATAATGAAGGTAAATAAAAATTCTTATATTCTGTTCATTCTGATAATTTTGTAATTCTGTGAATATTAAAAAAAAAAGAAAGGCTTGCTGATATTAAATCAACAAGCCTTTTTATCTCTCTCTATATTGGTCTTTTATATAAACATCGATACTAATACATATAAGTAGTGAGCGAAACTACCTGCTACTATACCGCCAATTGTATGAGATAGTAATGCTTTAGAGGTTAATTCACGGTAATTCAAAGTATCAAGCATAGCTGTGTGCGTACTTAAGTAACCACTCCAACACATACCCATTGCAGTAAATACAGCAATTACATTTCCATCGATAATTCCCTTGGCAATAAATGCTTTTACAAGAGAAAGTGCAGCACCTACAGCACCTAAAGAGGTTACTGGAAATGCAATTAACTCAGGATTTTTGAACCCGAATAAACCTTCGAATAACCACCAAATATGACCAGCTAGATTTGGAAGTAGAGTAACCCCTTCGTAAGCTAAACCTTGGTATCCAATTGTAGGATCTTTAGGTCCGAATGTAAGCATCATCACCATAGTTGAGATGATTAATACACCAGGAATAATAGCTAATCCCAAATCAACACCAGACTTACCACCATCAAGAATAGAGTTTAGGAAACGTATGAAAACACTACCTTCTGATTTGAAAGAGATTTTCTCAGTTGCACCCTGTAAGTCTTCATCTTTATGTGGTTTAATCACATTCTTAATTAAGCGTTGCATCAATCGCGTTGATACGATAGCACCAACTAATGCTCCAATTAAACCTATAAGAGCTGGAATAAATAAATTTTCTTCGTTACCAGGAATCTTAAGTGTAGACATAAATGTCATCACGATTAGACCCATTCCGAACGCAGTTCCGAAGTTGGTTAAAGAAACCAATTGATAATTTTTGAAATACTTACTAAAGTTCTTGTCGTTAGCTAAACTGATAATAGCAGGATTATCCGAAAGAAAAGTTAGCACACCAGCTAGTGCTCCTACACCTGGAAGGTTGAAAAGAGGTTTCATTAGTGGAGCTAGAATTTTCTCTAACAGACGTACAACGCCAAACTCGATAAGTAATTTACCCAGTGCTCCAGATAAAACAGTAATACCCATAATGTAAAATACTGTATTCATAAGAAGATCCCAGGCTGTGTTCATAATGGTATTTAGCATGTTTGCTACTCCCATTGAGTGACCTACATAACCGAAAATACCGAAGAAAGTGATCAGGAACATCACGGCTTCGTACCTTCTTTGTTTGAGGAAATTAGTCTCTTTTATCGACTTAATTGCGTTCATTTTGTATTGTTAGATTAAGCTTGTTGAATTTGGGGCAAAAATAATTTTTTAGTTTAGTTTTATTGCGTTTTTTATTATGAGATTTATCATGTTTTTGCGAATGCAATATGTTTTAAAATATATGTATTGAAAACGATTGCATTTTATGGAAATACCTCATCATATGGTATTGTTGAATTGTGAAATAAACACTTAAATATGAGGCCTGAAATTTTATTTTGACAAAGCAGCGGCTTTGTTGATAACTAAATCTACAATCACTAGCATACTTTTACACATGGGATTACTTTTGTTATCTCAAATCTGATTATTGTAATAATCCTACGTATCCATTAAAAACTCCTTGTCGATAAATGAAATTGGCTAATCGCATATTAAAAAAATACTTTGGATACGATAAATTTCGTCCTTTGCAGGAAGAGGTTATTCAATCAATTCTAGATGGTGAAGATGCTTTAGTGATCATGCCAACGGGTGGAGGAAAATCTATTTGTTTTCAAATTCCAGCTTTAATGATGGAAGGTGTCGCCATTGTTGTGTCACCTTTGATTGCCTTAATGAAAGATCAGGTTGAAGGTTTACAAGCCAATGGTGTAAACGCCGCTTTTTTAAATAGCTCTCAGTCCGCTCAAGTACAGAATGGGATTATTGAAGATGTACATGAAGGTAAGATCAAGTTGCTCTATGTTTCTCCTGAGAAATTGGTGAGTCAGGAGTTTTACTATCTGCTTTTACAGCTTAAAGTGAATCTTTTTGCTATTGATGAGGCACATTGTATTTCTGTTTGGGGACATGATTTTCGTCCAGAATATTCGAAAATGGCCTATCTTAAAAAGCAATTTCCATTAGTGCCAATTGTGGCATTAACGGCTACAGCCGATAGTCTAACACAAAAAGATATCGTGCGACAATTAGGCTTAGGTGAACCAAAACTGTTCCTTTCTTCATTCGATCGTCCGAATTTGAGTTTGAAGGTTGCTCCTGGTAAAGATAAATTCAAAAGTATATTAGGGTTTTTACGTCAACGCCCACATCAATCGGGTATTATATATTGCTTAAGCCGAAAGGCTTGCGAAGGTTTGTCAGAGAAGTTGAAAAATTCGGGTGTTAACGCAAGTTATTACCATGCAGGCTTATCTCCACAAGAAAGAGGGCAACGTCAGGAAGCATTTATAAATGACCTTACGCCAATTATTTGCGCAACGATTGCCTTCGGAATGGGCATTGATAAATCGAATGTGCGTTGGGTTATTCACTATAATTTGCCACGAAACATAGAGTCCTATTATCAGGAGATTGGTCGTGCAGGACGTGATGGTTTAAAAGCTGATACCCTATTGTTCTATAGTTTTGCAGATGTTATTGTGCATCGTAAGTTTATAGAGGAGTCTGCATTGAAAGATGTTTCGAATGCAAAACTTGAGCGTATTCAGCAGTTTTGTGATGCACAAATTTGTCGTCGTAAAATTCTACTTAGCTATTTTGGGGAGCATTTAGAGGAAGATTGTGGAAATTGCGATGTATGTAAAGATCCACCTAAACAATTTGATGGTAGCTTAATTGCTCAAAAAGCATTATCTGCGATTGTTCGACTTAAGGAGAATGTATCGGCAGGAACTGTTATAGATGTTTTACGAGGATCATCTCGACAAGAAATTGTATCGAAAGGTTATAATAAAATTAAAACCTACGGTGCTGGTAAAGATGTTCCACATCAGGATTGGCAACAATATATGCTTCAGCTTTTAAACTTAGGTTACATTTCAGTTGCCTACGACCAGGGTAATGCACTTAAGCTAACAGAACAGAGTAAAGAGGTCTTATATAGTGGGCGCAAGGTGAAATTGGTTCATTTAGCATCTATGAAATCAACCCCTGAAAAAGCACTTGCTAAAACTAAACCTTTAAAGCAAATATATAGAGAAGACTTATTTGAGGCTCTTCGCAAGTTGAGATTAAGAATTTCTAGGTCTTCAAGAATTGCCCCGTACTTGGTGTTTTCTGATGCGACTTTAAACGAGATGGTTGAAGAAAAACCAACAAGTGAATTTGAAATGAAAATGATTTCAGGAGTTGGTGAACGTAAATATCAATTGTATGGGGAAATCTTCATAAATGAGATATTAGAATTTGCACAAAACAAGAATCAGGAAGCCAAAAAAAGTAGTCAATCATTTTATGAGACTTATGAGTTTTATAAGCAAGGCTATTCGGTAGATGAGATTGCACAAATTAGGAAAATTAACATAGTAACGATATACTCACACCTTGCATCTTTGTACGAAAAAGGAGCTGATGTTGATATTTTATCGTTTTTACATGATAATGAATTAGAAAGCATTCAGAATGCAGTTAGTGAACTTGGTCATTCAAATACTAAAGAATTGTATGTTTATATGAACGAGGAACTTCCTTATTATAAGCTTAGACTTGCAACTTCGTATCTAAAAATGACTACTGAGGTCTAAAGTAAACTCTGAAGTTCTTCTATTGTGAATATAGGTTCTGTTTTATAAATCATAAAATAATTCAGAAAAAGACCTTTCATCAAATCTCTTTTTTTTATATTTCGACTCATAAAACATATGACTATGATAAAGGCAATAATTGTTGACGATGAAATGAAGAGCCAGTCGTCATTGTGTAAATTATTGGAGCGATTTTGTCCCGATGTTGAAGTTATTGGCTTCGCATGCAATGTTCAGACGGCAGTTGAACTCATCAATCAAGAAAACCCTGAGCTTGTATTTCTCGATATATCTATGCCCGATGGTGATGGGTTTGAGGTTTTAGAACAAGTTAATTCCCGCAATTTTGAAGTGGTTTTCACGACTGCTTACAATGAATATGCCTTGAAAGCGATTCAATTTTCAGCCTTACACTATTTGCTTAAACCCATTAATTATACTGAACTTAAGGAGGCTGTAGAGCGATTCAAAAATTCTAAAAAGGATATTAGCCTCGATGAGAAATTCAAGGTTTTGTATGATAGCTTAAAAAATGAACACAAAAAGATTATTCTGCCTACTGCTAATGGCCTTAGAATGGTAGAACTAAGTGATATAATACGATGTGAAGCAAATGGATCCTACACTGATTTCTTTCTTGGTGATAAAGAAGATTTAATGGTTTCAAAACCACTATCTAATTTTATGGATATCCTTCCAGAGCATTTGTTTTGTAGAGTGCACAGTAAGCACTTGGTTAATCTAAATTTCGTGGACCAATATATTAAAGGTAGAGGTGGTAGAATTGTATTGAAGGATGGTAAACAAATTGAAGTCTCTGAAGGAAAGAAAAAGGAGTTTATCGAGAGGCTAAAACAGTTAGCCCATTCTTTGCCAGCTAAAAAATAGCTGCAACGACTCAGTCTGTTCTATTGCACAGCTATCTCTTATAGTTTTAGCCAAGGAGAAATAAACGAAGCTTAAAATTCATTATTTTTTTTTAAAATATGGTAATCGCTAATGCTTTATTATAAAGAAAAGTGATTAGGAAGAGCTTCTTAAAAATTATGAGAAGAAACTCTTTCGAATAAATTCCATTGCAGAATTCAAGCTCACTATTTTAATATTTAGATAAAGGCATATTTACCC
Source organism: Marinifilaceae bacterium (assembly GCA_016744515.1). Lineage (GTDB taxonomy): Bacteria > Bacteroidota > Bacteroidia > Bacteroidales > Marinifilaceae > Ancylomarina. The sequence goes on from JADGEF010000013.1 coordinate 21,334, forward strand.
CAAGTTTTTATTGGTCTCATTCGTTAGTTAAAACTATGCACTTTCAGTGCAAGACTTTTAGTTGCTACACATTTTCTTGACTTTTGTAAATGAAAAAGCAAAGAAGAATGGGTTATACTGTGTCTTCTAATTTGGACAATGATAATATTATTTTGCAATAAGAATTTCATTCTTGTTTTTTTTCGAACCTATGGACTTCCAGTCCATAGTGGTTTAGTTTTTTGTTTAGCAGTAATTAGTGTAGCATCTTAAAGTTCTGCATTATTTATTGCAATTTTTGTAAATAATTCTTCTGTAAAGCCTTATTTTGTAGCAATCTATTTCATTATCGCAATTATTGTTTTTTTACGTTATGTTGCTATTTGTTGCAATTGTATCTGTGTCTTTCGAAATGTAATAATTAACATCTCGAATAATTCTAGTTATTGTATGTGTGTAATAACTTTCAGGACTGTAGTACAATGCTTTGTTTAAAATTTAAATACACTGTGATTTTTATGTTGTTTACATAGATATAAATTGAAACAACACATTTGTATATTTTAGCTTGATGTGATGTAATTAAGTTAATAGATTTGTGAGCGTATTAAATAATAATGTTTCGTGGTACGTGTGTTGTGATACCAAATTTTATATTAAAAAACTTAAATTTTAGACATGATGAAATTGAAATTTATCCCTGTAGTTTTAATGTTGTTGCTAGGTTTTAATGCCTGTGACACTTACGAAGAATCAGATTCTGTAGCAAACATGAGAAATGGTAGAGCAGAATTCTTTAAGTCAGAAGCGGCTCTTAATCAAGCATTAGCTACTGTTGAAGCGGCAAATGCTGCCTATAGACTTGCTGAAACAGCTGTTAAGAACTTTGAAGCAGCTCTTAAGGAAACTGAAGTTAAAGCTGCGCAACTTGTTAATGCTAAACAGGAAGGTTTAGATGTTCTTGCCATTGCAAAAGCGAAAGCAGAGCATGATTTGGCTATGCTTCGGTTGAAGAATGATGAAGTTGTCTTAGCTAATGCGTTATTATCTCTTGAGACCCAGAAGATTGGGTTCGAACAACAGAAGATACAAGCTGAGTTTGATTTTACCAAATTAGCTAATAAATTAGTAGGTGACAAAAATGTAGTATTGAATGAGGCATTTGGTGTTTATACAGCTGCTTATGCAGAATGGAGCGCAAAAACAGATGAATTGTTAACTTCAAATCGTAATTTAATTGCTAGCAAATTTGCTTTAGCTGGTCTTAAGTATGATTTTGACAATATGGATGTTAAAGGTAAGCAAGAAGCGAAAATTGCTCTTTTGAAAACTGAAAACACTAAACTAGTTGCTAGTTTGAAGGTAGTAAGCGACTTAAAAGAAACCAACGACTGGGATGCTTTTATTGGTACGAGAGATGCTATGGTAGCTGCAAAATTGGTAGCTACAACAATTCAAACTAATGAAACAAATACTGATGTAGTTGCTGCAAAAGCTGCTAAAACTGCTGCTGATGACGCTAAAGATGTTGCTGATGAGGCCAAAACTGCTGCTGATGAGGTTGTAACTGAAGCCAATACAGTTAAAACAGAAGCGTTCGATGCTATTGAGGATTGGCATGGTGATAATTCTTTGGCTAAATATGATGATGAAAGAGGTATTTACGAGTCAGTTGCAGCTATGCAAGATGGTTTGAAAGATGCTAAAGACGAAACTTTGGTTGCTAAAAATAGTATGGATGATAAGCAAGCGCAAATTGATGCGCCTGGTGTAACTGCAGATAATAAGGCAATATATGAAGAAGAATTAGTGGCTCTAACTGCTACTTATGAAGCTAAAAAAGCAATTTCTGATGCTTACGAAGTTGATTTTAAAGCTGAAGTAAAAGAATTGAATGATACATATCTTGCTGCTCTTGCTGCTGCTAAAACTGCTGCTGATAAGGCTGATGAAGCTGCTACTGCTGTTGATGAGGCTGCTACTGCTGTTGATGAGGCTGATGAGGCAGCTACCGCTGCTACTACTGCTGAAGCTGAGGCTATTGGTGTAATGACAACTGAAATTGCTCGTTTGAATGCTTTAGTATTTATATACAAGACTTCTACAGAGAATACAACATCAGCTATTCTTACAGCTATGATTGATAATATTGATGATGCAATTGAAGCTTTAGAATCTGATATCGAAGATAACAAAGACGATATCTACAAAGCAGAAAAGACTCTTGCTGAAATTGAAGCTGGAAATTATACTCAAGCTACGTTAGTTACAACTGAAGAACTAGTTATAGCGAAAGCCGAAAGTGCTATCGAAGTACTTAAGGTGAAAGTTGCTCAAGCTAAAGCAAACCTAGATAATAGACAAGCTGAATACAAAGCTTTATTAGAAGACTAGAGATAATGAAAAAGACAATCTCCTCATATGAGGAGATTGTCTTTGGAATTCAAATTTAAAAACAAAGATTATGTATAGAAAAATTATTTCTTTGATTTCCCTATCTCTTTTAGTAAGTTCTGTTGCCTTTTCGCAAGACACATCTGAAGATACCAACTCGTATATACCTAAAAAAGGGAGCTTAACAGTTTCTGCAGTATTAGGTAATAATGATATAACAGCTATAAGCCCTGAAGTATTAGATCATGGTAGTTCTGTTTCTAGATTGGGAGCTGATGATAATTTCTCAACTAAGGAACCATCTTCAATCACTAATTTAGCAGGTATTTCGTTAAACTATTTTTTAACCGATAAGATATCTTTAAATCTATTTGGATCCTATGGTTTAAAATCGAGAGATGGGGCAGAGGCTTACGAAGGCGTTAAAGGGGCATTCGATTCAGATGGAAATTTAATTGTTGGAACAAATATTCCTCCAATTCAAGGAATTCCAGAAACAAAGAATTATAAAATAAATATTTCTGTTGGTGCCGATTATCATTTCGATTTTAGTAAGGATCAAAATGCGCTTAAAAATATTGATTTTTATGCAGGTGCTCGTTTAAATTTTCAATACGAGCGTTTAGAGCAAACTCAAACTTCTCGGTTAAGAGGGGTTTCAAAAACAGAAGAGTATGTTATAACTTTAGATAGTGATGCAGGAACAGCAACAGCAACAGCAGTAGGTTTTGGAGGTTCTGTAGTTGGTGGAGTTGATTATTATTTTGCAAAAAACTTTTTCTTAGGACTTGAAGTTAATATATTTAATTTTATGTATCAACACACCGAGACTGTAATTATGCCAGGTGTACAAGGAGCAGATCAAAGGACTACTTTTGTAAATGCACTATCCTTCCCACGTTTAAAAATTGGATTTAAGATTTTCTAGAAATCAGAATAGTTTATTAAATCTTATTGCACGATAGAATATTAATTTGGTGTGTTTTAGTTTACTTAAAGTGCATATTTCGGTTCCATAATTTATTATGGAACCGTTTTTTCTTAATTTGAAAAACAGAATTTCAATGAGTGAAATAAGGGCTATTGTTGTAGATGATGAGAATGTAAGTATTTCTCTTCTATCAAACTTAATATATAAGCATTGTCCCGATGTGGTAATAATTAAAACGGCTAATTCTGTAAGCTCTGCCACTGAACAAATAAACCTATTAAAGCCAGATATAGTCTTTCTAGATATAAATCTTAATGATGGTACAGGTTTTGACGTTATTGAACAAACAAAAGGAACTAATTATGAAACTGTGTTTGTAACTGCTTATGATGAATGTGCCCTTAGGGCAATAAATTGTTCTGCGCTCAATTATTTATTAAAACCTATTGTAGTTGAAGAGTTAGTTGAGTCTGTTTCACGCTACCAAAGTAAAAATTGCACACCAAATATGAACCATTTAAATATTGTGTTGGATTTAATAAAAGGAAATAGTAAACGCCTTATTTTACCTGATACGTATGGTTTCAAAGTTGTAGATATTAATGATATCATTAGATGTGAAGAAGATGGTTGTTATACTCATTTTTATTTTAAAGATAATCTAGAAGTTACAGTGTCAAAGCCATTATCTAATTTTATGGATATTCTACCAGAACATTTGTTTTGCAGAGTGCATAGTAAGCATTTGGTAAATCTGAACTTCGTGGACCAATACATTAAGGGTAGAGGTGGTCGAATTGTATTGAAGGATGGCAAAGAAATAGAAGTTTCTGAAGGAAAGAAAAAGGAGTTTATTGAGAGATTAAAACAGCTAGCACATTCTTTACCAGATAAAAAATAGTTGGATGTTTTATCTTGCAGATTAATAGCCGACTGTGTAGTGAAATATACTGTTCTGTATGAATTGTTTTTATATGAAATACATGAATCTCTAATTGCATTTTGGATAGTTTTATTTTGAATGAATTGCAGTCTGACAAATTCATCAAAACACATTCAGAAACCCATATGACGTAGTTATAAAATCAAAGGTCAGAACCACCAATTTCTGGTTGTTTAAAGCATGGAGGAGATATACTTTTAGTCCTTAAAAACTAATAAAAGTTGTGCTATGCTTGAACATCTTAAAAAAGAAACTCTCAATAAGTTTGGACAAGAGTTATCATATAGTAAAGATTGTGAAGCTTTAGCGGATATTATTTGTGAAGCTACAGGCGGAAGAATCAGTGCAACAACCATACGTCGCCTTTACGGTCTTTTAAAATCAACTTCTGCTCCATCAAAATTTACTTTAACTTTACTAGCACAATATATTGGGTATAAATCATGGCCTGATTTTAAATCAAATTATGTAGCCGAAGAAAAGGATATAAAAGTTACGCCGTCCAATTGGCAGGCTTTTCAGAAAAGAGCTTATGAATTAAGTAATGATGCTTACAATTTAATAAAAGGTCAATCAGGTATACCTTTTAAATCTGTAGTAAGTAGAAAAATTGGAGAAGAGAAAATAGGTAAATTTCTTGAATCTGATAAAATGGCTCTTAGCTTTATTGCTCCAGGAGGATCTGGGAAATCAACAATGCTTGCAAAGTGGTATGAGAGAATAAGACAAGATGTATCAAGTAAAGATGTTATCTTATTTTTTGATGCAAGTTTCATGATTAATTGTCTGAATAGTGACTTTATGCTAGAACGCTGGCTTGAGGATCAATTAAACTCAGACTCGAAATCATACTTGAGGTATTTTATAGAGAGACCTAAAGCTTGTGAAGGAAAGATAATATTAATATTAGATGCCTTAGATGAGGTTAGTTACGATAATACTAAGTTGGAACGTTTATTTTTGCAATTGAATCAGTTTATTGCTAATCGGATGAAATCTAATACGATTAAGTTGATCCTTACTTCGAGAACTTCTACTTGGGAAAAATTTGCAATACCTTTTATTCAAAGAGAGAATAGCCTTTTAGATGCTTGGTATGGTATAGACCTAGATCTTGATCAAGCTGATAAACGTAACTTTCCTCCATTAAATGGTTTAGAAATTCAATATGTTTTTGATGAGACCGTAAATCAACAATTCTTCTACGAACTTAAAGTTGAGGATTTAGATTATTATCAACAAAATACAATTTCAAATCCTTTTTTCTTGGAATTATTCATTAAAACTTACTCTCCAAACAAAAAGAGTAATCTAAATGATGGTTACAAATTAATTAATGAATTTTTAAAGAATAAGGTATACTATTCTCGTTACTCCGAGGAGAAAATTGATATTCTTAGAGGACTCCTTAAAATTCAAAAATACGGTAAGGATTCACATTCTATCAAGAAGGTGGAATTGAAATCTATGTTTCCTATTCATCTTAAAACAGCAGGAAATTATTACTATGCATACGAAGAGATGTTGAGTTATGGCTTGATATCTGAATATGTTTCAGTTAATGAGTTTAATGGGTATTGTAAGTTTGTAAAAATATATAATGAGCAAATTTTTGAAGTTCTTCTAGTAAAAGAGCTGATTGAATCTAATCAAGGCATCGATTTTGATTTATTTAAGAAGATTGAAGTAGATTATCAAGAATTTGAATTAAAGGATAGGCTAGTTGCGCAGTTATTTAATATTGCAGTTAGTTCTGAGAATTTTGAGGCAGTTTCTAAATTTTTCGAACTTAATGAAGATACTTTAACGAGCAGTGCAGTAACAGACATGTTAACTACTGTTATCTCCAATATGGATGATAAGAAGATAGATTTGATTAAAACTTATGCATCAGGAACTCGTTCTGTTGAATTTATGTTTGCACTATCTGGTAACCTGAATCGCCTTTGTGGTGATTTCGCAAAAGTCGTTGAGATTATATCAGAAACAAATGAAAATCAATCAATAAAGATAAAATCATTAAGTATGCTGTTAATGACTTCTTTGATGTCATTGGAACAGGATCTGTCTGATAAGTATTATAAATTATTAACTGAAACAGAGCCAGACTCAAGCTGTTCTGCTTATTCAATTGCTTTACATTTTACGAGCATTCTTTTTTATAATCATTTTTCAGGAAAAAATAATGATGTAGAATTATTCAGAATGTTCTATTATCGCCAAATGGCTTATTGTCAGTTGGGTGATAGGTATGAGAGCTGGAGTGGAGAGTTTGAAGTTCTTGTTTGTAATGCATTATTTTACATGCAAGCCTATCATAAGGTTATTCAGCTAATTGAAGATGCTGAATTGTTTTACGAACAGTTGATCGTGAAAACACATTTCTCGAACCATAAGTTATTAAGAGCTTATAAATTGATAGCTCAAAATAAGCTGGGAATGAAATTGACTGAAAGCCATATTCAGGAACTGGAATTCTGTAATGACAGTTTAATGAATTCAAAAGCATATCCATTACAGGTTTTCTTTAAGAGCGTCTTAGCTGGGATTTATTTTGAATCTGGTAATAGAGAATTACAGGAAAAACATATGAATAGAGCTTTTGCAATTAGTGAATTTGCTCGTTATGACTTTTGTAAAGTTGGATTGTTGACAAAAATGGCAAAATTTTATAATGCTTGGGATGAGCATACCAAAGAAGAATTATGTTTGAAAGAACGTGATCAGATTTTGAAGTTAAAGAATGTTGAAGGTATAGTTGAGATACTAAGTGTTTAAGAAACATGTTTAAGTAAATAGTTAGTTGAAGTTATAAAATATCCTGAGAGCCTAAAAGGTTTTCAGGATATTCTGTTTCAGGGAGTTATTGCTTAAGTTATTTATTGTAGTAGTCCGATAGATTAGATTAACAAGGATAATTATTAATTGTCTTTTAAATTAAAGCCTTTATCGATTTTGGAACTAAGTAAATACTGGCTATATTTCTTTATTTTTGTTTCTAAACTGATTTTTCATACAGTTGAATTTTAAAATCAGAGGAATGTACAATCAAATTAGATTCAGTTAATGAGAACTATAATTTTAAAGTATACCTACTTATTCACTTTTATATTTGTATCATTTTTTTTACCGAGTCATAGTATTGCTCAGGAAAAGTGTACGGTAAAAGGATATGTTACAATTAACGGAGGAGATCTTAATAGTGTGAAAATTACACTTTACAAAGACTCTGAACAGGTAAGTGTAAGGAATGTTGCCAAGAATGGGAAGTTTTCATATACGTTAGATTTTGGGTACGATTTTATATTTGAATTCTCTAAAGATGATTTTGTAACCAAACGTGTTAGTGTCTCTACTTATGTGCCTCAAGATGTTTTAGAAAGAGATAGTCGTTTTCCACCATGTAAATTTTCTATTGAATTATTCAGGTTCTTCCCAGGTATTGACTTGTCAATATTTGATCAACCAATTGGTATGATCATGTATAATAATGAGACGGATTTGATTGAGACGGATTTGTCTTTTCTTACCGATATTGAGGCTGAACTTAAGCGTATTGAAAAGGAAACAAAACTAAAGCAAGAGGCGTATTGGGCTGAGAAGGCTCGAATAGAAGCTGAATATAATTCTGCTATTAAAAAAGCTGATATTGAATTTCAAAAAAAGAATTACACGGATTCAAAATCCTATTATAATCAAGCATTAACACTTAGACCTAATGAAATTTACCCTAAAGATCAAATTTCTAAGATTGAAAATCTACTATTAGGTCAGAAAGGTCAGCTTGAAGCTCAGCGTCTTATTGATGAAAAATATAATGCTTTGATCGAGTTGGCTGATAAGGATTTTGCAAGTACTAATTATGAACAAGCAAAAACGTCTTATACTGCGGCTATAGTCGTTAAGAAAGCAGAAAGATATCCTAAGGATCAATTAACAAAAATAAAGAAAATTGAACTTGATTTAAGGTTAGCTTCAGAAAATGAATCAAAGAATCTGGCAGCAGAAAAAGCTTTAAAAGAAAAATATGATGCTTTTATAGCATCTGCTGATGAGGCATTCGAATTGAAGAAATATGAATCGGCAAAGTTGCAATATACTTCAGCACTTAGACTTAAAACAGAAGAATTATATCCGCAAGAACAGATTCGAATTATTAATGATAAACTGGATTATCAGAAACAGCTTACTGCAGCTAACGCTAAATTTGTTGCAGAGCAAAAAGCTTTAAAAGCTGAATACAACAGGATAATTAAGTTAGCAGATAATCAATTTAAGAAGAGGGATTACACAACGGCCTTGGTTTCCTATGGTAAAGCCCTTGTGTTAGGAGTTGATGATTCTTATCCGCAAACTCAAATTCAAGCCATAAATGATGCAATAGTAAGAGAAAAGGAATTGGCTGCGAATAAGCTAAAGCAAAAAGAAATTAATGAGAAATATAAGTTGCTTATCAGTTCTGGAGATAAGCAGTTAAAGAATAAGGAATATATACTAGCAAAGCAAAACTACACAGAAGCTTTGGGTTTAAAACCTGATGAGACTTATCCAAAAGCTCAGCTCATAAAAATTGAGAGCTTAATGTCTAAACAAGCTAAGTTGATAGCAGATAAAGAAGCTCGAGAAAAGAAATATGGCGAGTTAGTTGTATTAGCCGATTCAGAAATGGATACCAAAGAATTTGAAAAAGCTTTGAACAACTACAAACTGGCACTCGAGATTAAACCTAAAGTTGCATATTTAGATGAGCAAATAGAAAAAGCGAAACAAGGAATACGCGATAAAAGACGTAAAGAGGAAGAGAAGGCAAAACAAGAATTAGCACAACAACAACTTGCTAAAAAATACGCTGCTTTAATACTAAAAGGGGATAATAGCTTGGCAGTTAAAAAGTACTACGACTCTCGTGAATATTACAAAGCCGCTTTGGAGATAATGCCAAATGAAAAATATCCGAAGGAACAATTTAATAAGCTGGAAGACTTGATGGCGAAAGAGCTTCATCAGGCTTCAGCAATTAGAGAATTTAATGCAAAGTATAAGACTCTTATAAAAGAAGGAGAATCACAGTTCGATTCGAATGAATATAAGCTTGCTTATAAGAGCTTTAAGCGTGCTTCGGAGATGAAACCAGAAGAAAAATATCCTAAAGAACAACTTAAGAAACTCGAAGGATTTATAACTGAAGCTAATAGGCTGATGGCTGAAGATAAATTACTTGATGAAAAGTACAATGCTTTTATAGTTCTTGCAGATAGTGAGTTTTATGATGAAAAATTTGATGCTGCCATAACGAATTATCAGTCAGCTTTAGATTTAAAATCTGGAGAAAGTTACCCTAAGGAGCAAATTAAGCTTGCTAAATCGGGATTAGAGGAGCTAAAACGTTTGGCAAAGGAGAAGCTGAAAGAAGAGCAAGCAAATCGTTTAATTGAAGAAAAATATAATAATGCAATTGCTTCTGCAAATGTGGCTTTTAAGAATGAGAATTTTAAAAGTGCAAGTTCTGATTATAAGAAAGCTTTAGGATATAAATCTGGTGATCTATATGCAATAGCGCAGTTATCAAAAATTAAGAATTTGATAGCTGAAAGAGAGAATCAAACTAAGGCGGCTGAACTTTTATCAAAAAAGGAAGCTATTCTTAATAAGAAATTTCATCAGTTTATAAGTGAAGGCGATAAGTTGTTTAAGAATAAGGAATTCTCAGGTGCAATATCGAAATATGAATCTGCACTTCAAATTATAAGAAGTGATGAATACGCTTTAAAACAGATTGACTTGGCTAATGAGGAATTAGCTAAATTGAGACAAAATGAAGAAAATAAATTAGCCCTTAAAAAGGAGTATGATGATTATATAAGCTCTGCAGATAAATTATTTGCTGAAAAAAAATTGACATCAGCGAAAGGCAAATATCAATTGGCTATCGATCTAAATTATAAGAATGCATATCCAAAGAGCCAAATTAAGCTTATTGATGATGCCATAGCTAATAAAGAGAAGCTTGAAAGAAAGAATGGCAAGCTTGAAAAAATGTTTGATGAATCTGTGGCAACTGCAGATGCTCATTTTAAGAAGAAGTCCTATTCTATCGCAAGATTTCATTATAGGGAAGCTGAGGAGATTATGCCTAAAGATGCCTATGTCGAATCTCAACTTAGAGAGATCAAAATGATTTTAAAGGCTAAAAAAGAAACCAAGGAAGATGAGTTGCTTGCTCAAAATTCAAATGCTTTTGGAGATAATTTGTTGAAAAGGAAAGAACAAGAATATAAAGTCTTTATTAGTAAAGGTGATGTGGCTATAAAAGATCGGTATTTAGGGAAAGCCAAAGCTTACTATAAGAAAGCTCTGGCTGTGTTTGATCGAGATTACCCGAGAGAAAAATTACGTGAAATTAAAGAGCTAAGATTTGCTTTTAAATCTGAAAAAGATCGTGAGACCTATGAGAGATTAATCGGTTCTGGAGATAAAGAATTTGAGAAGAATAATTATTCTGTATCTCGGCACTATTATAAAAAGGCCTTGCTATTTGCCGCAGATAGGAGTTTTGTTGAAGATAAGTTGGATGGAATTGAAAAAGCTATTAATGAAGATAAGCAGAAGGCTCTTGACCTTGAGTATGATGATTTATCTAAAAAAGGGAATAAAGCATTCAAATCAGGGAGCTTATCTGTGGCTAAGTTCTATTTTTTAAAAGCTTTAAAAATAAAACCTAAGGATGCTCTAATGAAAGAGAATTTGGAAAAAATTAAAAATTCATTGAAGTAAAATAAGACTTATGGCATTAAATTATATCTGGGTTTTCTTTTTTGTATTAGCATTTATTGTTGGTTTAATTAAGCTGATTTTTTTCGGTGACATGGAAGTGTTTCCAGCTATGGTTAATTCAACTTTTGACATGGCTAAAACGGGCTTTGATATTTCACTTGGTTTAACTGGAGTCTTAACGCTTTGGTTAGGTATAATGAAAATAGGTGAACGAGGAGGGATTATTAAAATTTTTTCTCGTTTAATTGGTCCATTTTTTAATCGTCTATTTCCAGAATTACCTAAAGATCACCCCGCTCATGGTTCTATAATGATGAATTTAGCTGCAAATATGTTAGGCTTGGATAATGCGGCAACACCTATGGGCTTAAAGGCTATGACACAAATGCAAGATGTAAATCCCGTTAAGGATACAGCATCTAATGCTCAAATCATGTTTCTAGTTCTTAACACTTCAGGGTTGACCATTATTCCAATATCAATAATGGTTTATAGAGCTCAACTTGGAGCTGTTAATCCATCAGATATTTTTATCCCAATTTTACTAGCTACATATTTTTCGACCATTACTGGCTTGATTGCTGTTTCTATAATGCAAAAAATAAAGCTTTGGGATAAGGTTATTCTACTTTATTTAGGTGGGATGACTGCATTTATAATTGCAATTATCATATATTTCTCTAGTATTGAGAAGGAGCAAATTGCTTTGATTTCGAGAGTTGTAAGTAATGTCTTTCTGTTTTCGGTAATCGTGTCTTTTATATTACTTGCTTTTATTCGTAAAGTGAATGTATACGAGAGTTTTATTGAAGGAGCTAAAGATGGTTTTAATATTGCTGTGAAAATTATTCCATATCTGATAGCTATATTAGTTGCTATTGGTGTTTTTAGAGCTTCTGGAGCTATGGATATGTTTATTCAATCCGTAGAGAAACTTTGTATCATATTAGGTGTTAATGGTGATTTTATTCCTGCTTTACCAACAGCACTAATGAAGCCTTTAAGTGGATCAGGTGCGCGAGGAATGATGGTTGATGCAATGACTCAATATGGAGCTGATAGTTTTGTAGGACGTATGACATCAGTTTTGCAAGGTGCTACTGATACAACTTTTTATATTGTAGCAGTTTATTTTGGAGCTGTAGGTATAAAGAATACTCGCTATGCAATTACATGTGGGTTAATTGCCGATTTAGCTGGGATTATAGCTGCAATTGGTATTGCTTATTTATTCTTTCATTAGTCTTTGGAAAAGAATACCTTTGCCACTCAATTTTTATAAATGTAATAACCATTAGGCCATGATTAACTTTAAGATAGATTCAGAGTATATTGAACTAATTAAGCTTATAAAAGCGCTAAGTATTAGCGAGAGTGGGGCACAGGCTAAGATTTTTGTAGAAGATGGTCAGGTTACTCGTAATGGAGAAATAGAGTACCGTAAACGAGCTAAAATTCGCCCAGGGGATAAAATTGAAATCTTTGAAGAAGTTATTATTGTTGAATAATTATCTTAAGTCAGATTAGAAGATATAAAAGTCCAGCTTAGCTGGACTTTTCTTGTATTGCTTGTTTTGTATTCTATTGTCAGGAGTTTATCAGTTGAAGAAAGTATTCATCTTTCCATCCATCTTGACTTTTAATCCACTGTTTTTTTGTTCCTGTTATTTCAAATCCTTTTGATTTAAACAAATCGACACTTGCTTGATTAGAAGTTGTAATATTGCAGTAGAGTTGTTGAAGTTGTAAACTCTTAAAACAATAACTTATTAATGTTTCTAAGGCTTCACTTGCATACCCTTTGTGCCTGTGAATTTTATCATGAAGAAGTACGCCTATTCCTGCTCTATTGTGAAAAGGGTCGAAGTCGAATAGATCTATCAAGCCAATTGCTTCATCATTTTCTTTTAATTCAATAACCAATCTTAGTTGCTTACTCTCATAAATATCTTGATGAGAATTTTCTAAATATTGCTTTAATACGAATAGAGAAAATGGTTTTTGGCAATGACTAACTTCCCATATGTCTGAATTGTTCTCCCACTTATATAGTAGTTTAAGATCTTCAGGTTCTAGAGCTCTTAATCGAATTGACTTGTTTTCTAAGATTTGCATAAAGTTTATTGAAAGAATAATCAGCTAACAATTTAGTTTTTGTTATACCACTTAATGGTTCGTGTAAAGGCATCGTAATAACCTTTCTTGAAAACAATATCGATATACGTTTTCGCATCTTTTTTATTTTCAAAAGCCTCATAGGTGTATCTAGATAAACCATCTTTCCCTTTATTCATATTAAGCCTTTCAAGAGGTAAGTTTTTGAAATAATTCAGAGATCTCGGATTATTTAAAGCCATAATCTGGACGGTGTACTTATTCGGTTTACTAGTGTTGAAATTCGAGAATAGAACTTCTTCTCCCCAATATGCTTTACGAACATAGGCATCCCAGTAGTTCTTTTTTAGAACTTCACCAAGAGCAAGTTGAGCTTCATATTTTGAAGGGAAAATTTTATAACTATATCTATAAATATTTTTAGAATCTCTATAAACGTTAACACTTTTCAAATTCTTAAAGTATGAAACAGATCTGGCTTCCTTAAGTGACATTAGCTGTATTGTATAGGCTGTACTTGTTGAGAATTTCATATCAGGATAAACCAGCTTGTCATTAATAACAGTTTGAATAAACGAATCCCAATAACCTAAACGAATTAGTCTATTAAGCTCATGTGTCGCAGCTGTAAGCGTTTTAAATTTCTTATAGGTATATCTGCTTAAACCATCTTCTCCTTGATAAATTTTAACATTATCGAGTTTGTTAAAGATTTCTGGAGCTATCGGAAGCTGAAGAGCTAAGATTTGTATAGTATAATAATTCTCTTTCTGATTTGGTTCTTTTACAATTTTATCTTCTTGAATCATTCGAATCTTTACATTCTTTAATCCTTTTTTCTCCAACTCTTTTTTCGCTTTCACAACATCTTCATAGTCTACATATTTACCTAGGATGTATGAAAATTTGTTTTCAGGATTCTTTATTTCCTCAACTTCAGGTATGTCTTTATACTTTGCAAGAATACTTGAATCGGAAGTGCTTAGTTCAATAGTAAAATAAAGAGGAACTAAAGGAGGAACAGAACTAACTTCTTTTTTATTAACTGTTTTAGGTGTCTCAGGAGTTTTCTCTATTGGTTTAATAATTGGTAATTCTTTTGTTTCAATAAGCTTTGGTAAAGTATCTGTTTTAGCTTTAGGAACAATTTCTTCTACGACCTCTTCATCTACCTTAATCTTGCTTGCATCATAGTCGATTAAGTCCATGTTTTCAGGGTAATCTTCTTCGTCTTCTAATTGAAGTGCAAGAGGTAGAAGTGTAATAACGCTATGGTTTTCCTTGTTTGCATATTCCGCAGGTACGTTCATAACAGTACTCAAAGGTTTATAACCTTCAGCTCTAATTTCTAGATTGTATTGTTTCCCAGCGTTTATAATAAAAAGGAATTTACCTGTTGCAGTATTGGGACGGTATAAACCAACAGTTTTATTATCAAGACTTAATTTTATTTTGGCGTGACCTACAGGTTTACCTTTTGTATTTATTAATTTGCCTTTAAGAACGAATAAACCTGTGTTTTCAGCGTCAGGAGTTTGTATTCTGAAAATATCAGCTCTACCAAATGTTCCTTTTCTATAAGAAGCCATATAAGCTCTTTTTCCATCAGGAGTTGGTGTATAGTAGATATCTTCTTTTGTGGAGTTTATTGGGAAACCAATATTTTTTGGCTTATTCCAACGACCATTCTCAAATGTCGATTTGAATACATCAAATCCACCCATTGTTTTATGTCCCTTAGAACTGAAATATAGATTTACGCCATCATGGTGTATAAAAGGAGCGTCATCATCATATATTGTATTGATATTTGGACCAAGGTTTTGTGCTGGTCCCCACTGACCATTAGGTAGTTTCTTTACGCTATAAATATCCATTTTACCATAGCCACCAGGTCGATTGCTAGAAAAATAAATAGTTCTGCCATCAGTCGAAATTGAAATGTGGCTTTCCTTGCTCGGTGAGTTTATATCAGAATGTAGTTTTTGTGGTTTAGTCCAATTTTCACCATTCTTTTTACTTACGTAGATATCACCACCATTCGATTCGTTGTTGTTGTAGTAACCAGCTTTATAAACGTAGATTTCTTGTCCGTCAGCAGAAATTGAAATTGAAGCATCATGATCCTTAGTGTTCAAGATACTTATGCCTTCAGGTTCTGTCCAAACACCATTAACTTGATGTGAAAGATAAATGTCTTCAAAGAATTGTCCATCCTTATCAACTTTACTCCCAGTACCATTACGTCGAGAAGTGAAAACCATAGTTGTTTCGTCGGCTGTTACTCCAGGACTGTGTTCTGCATATTCACTATTAATCGAATGACCTAAATTCTCAACAGTGATATTAACAGGGTTTTCTGTTAGCTGAATGGCATTCCTGCAAATTTCTATTTCCCTTTCAATTTCAGCAATATACTGTACATCCTTATGAGGAACTAGGTTTAGAAGATTGTTATAAGTTCTTATTGCCTTGCTAAACTGATAATTAATGTGATAAGATTTACCTAAATTATAATAGTAAGCAAGGGGTATATTATTTCTTGATTTTGTATATCGAATCGCTTTTTCAAGGTATTCTGTTGATTTTTCTTTTTCAGATTCGAGGTTGAAATAACAAACTCCCAGCATATTGTTGAAGTCGGCATTTTTTCTGTCCAGTAGTAGTAGATCGAATAGGATAGGGGCAGCTTCACCGTAATTTTTATTGGCAAAATACATTTCTGCCATCTTAATTTTCTTACGTTTACTTGTTTTGTCGTTGGTAGAGAGTGGGTTACTCGCAAAGCTGTTGTTAATACCAATTGCTATAATTATAAAGAACAAAAAGGTTCTTAAAAGTTGAGTGGATGTTTTTTTGTGAATTCCAGAATTCAACTTCATCATATCTTTTAATATTACAGACAATTAATTATCATATAAAATGAGAAAATAACGCTCTATTGAAATCTCATTTGATAAATAATAATCATAGATTTTAAGAAGAATAATTGAATGATTCCTTTCAAAACCGTTGTTTTTAAATAGGCTAGTTTGATCAAATAAAAAGCTTAAACATATTGTGATAAGCCATATTATCACTGAACAATGCAAGATATAAAAAACTTTGATTTTTTGCATAAAAAAAACGCAGAATTAAAGATCTGCGTTTCCTTTTAATAAATATTTTAAGACTATAATTTTCTATTAGAACAATTGAGTCGTATCAAAATTCTCAAGGTTCTCAGCCACTCTTTTTAAGAACATGCCTCCAAGTCCACCATCTACAACACGATGGTCGTATGATAAAGAAAGAACCATAATATGTCTAATTCCAATTGTATCGCCTTGAGGTGTCTCAATAACTGCTGGCTTCTTCTTGATTGCACCAATTGCTAAAATAGCTACTTCAGGCTGATTGATAATTGGGGTACCTGTTGTACTTCCAAATGCACCCAGATTAGTAATTGTGAATGTGCTTCCTTGAATTTCATCTGGTTTCAATCCATTAACTCTAGCACGCTTAGCAAGATTGTTAACCGATTTACTTAAGCCAATAAGGTTTTTCTCGTTCGCATCTTTTATAACTGGCACAATTAGGTTGCCATTTGGTAGGGCAGTAGCCATTCCAATGTTAACAAAATTCTTACGAATAATTTTATCACCATCAACAGAAACATTAATCAATGGGTAATCGTGTATTGCCTTCGTAACAGCTTCAACAAAGATTGGTGTATAGGTTAATTTCTGATTATGTTTTTTCAAGAAATCACCTTTAACCTTATCTCTCCATTGAACAATAGGCGTAACATCAACATCGATAAATGAAGTTACATGTGCAGATACTTGAAGAGAATTGGTCATATGATGAGAAATAAGTTTTCTCATTCTATCCATTTCAATAATTTCAACATTCTGTCCAGTATACGATTTGTGAGTTGCAGTACTAGTTTTAGGTGCAGTTGCTACAGGAGTGTTAACTGCTTCTGCAACTTTTACAATTTTACGGTCTTCAATATATTGTAGAATATCTTTCTTCGTAATTCTTTTAGCTTCACCAGAACCTACGATAGAGTTTAATTCTTCGTTTGTAATATTTTCTGCTTTGGCAATTGTTCGCACAAGTGGAGAAATAAAATTACCACTTTCGGTTTTGGTTGAAATAGAATCATTTTCTACAGAAACAACAGGAGCTAGAGTAATCTCAGGTTCTTTATTTTCAACAGGAGCTTCTTCTGATTTTGAGCTTTTATCTGAGTCATCAATATTTTCACCATCAGTTGTAATTATCGCAACGATATCGCCAACCTTGGGCACATCACCTTCTTCGAATAAAATTTTTGCAATTACGCCACTTACTGGGGCAGGAATTTCGGAGTCAACTTTATCAGTTGCAATTTCCATGATTGGATCTTCTTCTTCGACAGAATCGCCTTCTCTTTTTAGGAGCTTTGTTACTGTAGCTTCAATGATACCTTCACCCATTGCTGGAAGAGAGATTTCGTATTTTGCCATATTGATTTTGTTTAGTGTTTGTTTATTTAGTCTAAATAGAATACAAATTTAATCAAAAAAGAGAAAAAGACAAGCATGTCCTATTAGTAGAGTTGATCACCTTTTTTTAAGCATCAATTTGTTTTATCGATATCATAAATTGCTGATTTCTTCTTTGAAGGTAAGCTTTCTAGTTGAATTAAATATGGATAATAGAGAAACCCTAATATGGAATAATCAAGAAATTGACTTTATAAGCTTTTATCAAAAGGCATTCTGTTTAGAAGCGAACGTCCTAAAGTAATTTCATCGGTATATTCTAGTTCATCGCCAATGGAAACTCCGCGGGCAATGGTAGTGATAGGAACTTGATGAGGATTTAGCTTTTTATATAAATAAAAATTGGTTGTATCACCTTCCATTGT
Organism: Marinifilaceae bacterium; assembly: GCA_016744515.1. Lineage (GTDB taxonomy): Bacteria > Bacteroidota > Bacteroidia > Bacteroidales > Marinifilaceae > Ancylomarina. Next base: position 39,367 of record JADGEF010000013.1, read on the forward strand.
AGTACTTAGAGCCAAAATTATTTCGGTTAAATCTTCTTCTTGGGCTTTATCAATTAGAGGTTTAATGCGCAAATCACTTGGTCCAATACCATCCATAGGAGATATTATACCACCTAAAACATGATAGATGCCGTTGTACTGTTGAGTTCTTTCAATCGACATGACATCGCGAATACTTTCAACCACGCAAATGGTTGTTTTATCTCGCTTAGGGCTTGCGCAAATATCACAAATATCAATATCCGAAATATTAAAACAGGATTTGCAATGTTTAACCTCTTCACGCAGTTGAATAATAGTATTTCCAAATTTCCTGACCTCTTCTTTGCTTTGGTTAAGAAGATGTAAAACCAACCTTAGTGCTGTTTTTCGACCTATTCCAGGAAGTTTAGAAAATTCAGAAACAGCATTTTCTAATAATTTGGATGGGAAGTTATCGTAATTCATACTTTAATTTATAAGCAACATATGTATAGGATCTGTTTTGAATTCCTAGCTCAAATGTAAGTATTTTTCGTATTATTTTATCTTGACTTAAATTATGATTTTGATGAAGTTTATGTGTGCTTAAGGTCTGTTAAGTTTTAAATATGAAATAAGATGTTAGCATTATAATGATAATTTCTATTTTTGAGACTTACTTTTAAAAGAACTCTATGTCACCATTAAATATCATACTTGTAGTTGTTGGATACTTCTCTCTACTATTATGTATTTCATATTTTACAAGTCGAAAAGCTGATAATAAGGACTTCTTTTTGGGAAGTAAACAGTCGCCTTGGTATGTTGTTGCTTTTGGTATGATTGGGGCATCGCTTTCTGGTGTAACGTTTATATCTGTGCCTGGTTGGGTTAGCTCTACCGAGTTTTCATACATGCAAATGGTGTTTGGGTATATGTTAGGCTATATTGTTGTAGCTAATATACTTTTACCTCTCTATTATCGGTTAAACTTGACTTCAATTTATTCCTACCTGAAAGGTCGGTTTGGTATGGTTTCGTATAAAACAGGAGCTTCATTCTTTTTACTTTCAAGAACGATTGGTGCTTCGTTTCGATTGTTTCTAATGGCAAATGTGCTTCAAATCACAGTATTTGATGCTTGGAATGTTCCTTTTTCACTCACTGTACTTATTACCATTATGCTGATATGGCTTTATACATTTAAAGGTGGTATTAAGACTATTATTTGGACTGATAGCCTTCAAACTTTGTTTATGCTCTTATCCGTTGGTATTAGTATTTACCTGATTATGGATAAGTTGGATTTAAATGCTACAAATTTGGTTAGCTCGTTGGCCGATCAAGGCTATGGGAAAATATTTGAATTTGACGATTGGTCAAGCAAGCAACATTTCGTGAAGCAATTTTTTACGGGTGCGTTTATCACTATAGTGATGACGGGACTTGATCAGGATATGATGCAGAAGAATTTGAGTTGTAAAAACTTGGTTGATGCTAAAAAGAATATGTACTGGTATGGTTTTGCCTTTATTCCAGCAAATCTATTGTTTCTATTGCTTGGAGCTTTACTATTAATGTTTGCACAGCACGAGGGGATTGCTATTCCTCAAAGAGGCGATGATTTGTTTCCAATGTTGGCGACCCAACATTTAGGATCTGTTGTTGGACTTTTCTTCTTGGTTGGGTTGATGGCTGCTGCTTATTCTAGTGCAGATTCAGCACTTACATCGCTAACGACATCTTTTACTGTCGATATTTTAGGTGCAGATGAAAAAGATGAGGTGAGGACTAAGAAACTCCGTAGCCGATCTCATCTTTTATTTTCATTCGTTTTATTAATTGTCATTTTAGTTTTTAGAGCCATTAATGATGATTCTGTTATATCAGCAATTTTTACGGTTGCAGGATATACATATGGTCCCCTTTTGGGTTTGTATGCTTTTGGCTTATTCACCTCTATACAAGTTAAAGATAAGCTGGTTCCAATAGTAACTATTGCTGCTCCAATTGTGTGCTATATTTTTGCACAAAATTCTATGGAATGGTTTGGGTTTAAACTCGGCTTCGAATTGTTAATGCTTAATGGATTATTAACCTTTATTGG
>JADGEF010000014.1 GCA_016744515.1 Marinifilaceae bacterium
TATCATTCCAATAATCACAATATCGACTTTTCACTCTTCTACAACAAAGTATACGATTACATTTATTTGGCTCCAACCAATGAAGTTGCACCTGAGGGAAGTGGTTTTGTATATTCGTATGGACAACAAGATGCTAAATTATATGGTGGTGAACTGGCAATAAATATAGCACCAACATCCTTTTTTAAATTCCATTCGGACTATGCTATGGTGATTGCCAAACAAGATGATAATGGATATTTACCTTTTATTCCTCAGCACAAACTAAATACTTCTGTTCAGTTATTTGCTAAAGGAAATAAAACCTTTAAATCTCCTTTTATCAGCTTAAGCTGGAAGCACGCATTTAAACAAAATCATCCTTCACAATTTGAAAGTGAAACATCTGCTTACGATCTAATTGCCATTCAGGCAGGAACAGATTTTAAATGTGCGAAGTATCAAGCTAATTTAGTCCTTAGTGCAAATAATCTTTTTAATGAAACGTATATCGATCATTTATCAAGTTTAAAGCCCTTAAACTTCTACAATCCAGGAAGAGACATTAGTCTTAAATTTTCTTTAAAATTCTAAACAAACAATAAGGAGGTGGGCTATTTAATAAAGCTCACCTCTTTAAAATTGTATGTTCTAATCTCCCTCTTATTATCCTCGATTTGTAATTGACCAAATTCTGAAATACCAATAATGTTGCCATTAAACTTGCCATTTTCATCTTCGAACGTGTGTTTTTTATTTATCCAATACAAGGATTTTAAGTAATCAGCTTCTAATTTTTTTCCATCTTTATCCATAAGTTGGAAATATCGCTTTTCGATTGCCGCTAATAATTTCTTTAGTTCCGTTTCTAGCTGATAATTCTTTTTAGTCAGAATATTAAGGGATATTGGGTTAGGAGCATGTGAAGTAAATTCCTCCTGATTCACATTTAGACCGATACCACATACCGAATGTGACAAGTGAGCTCCCATTATGGATTGTTCAATTAGAACACCAGCAATCTTCTTATCACCAACATATATATCGTTGGGCCATTTTATGCTAACATTCTCTGTATAAGTTTTCAGGTAATCAGAAACACCAAGAGAAATGAGCATGGAAACCTGAAATTGATCTTGAGCAAAGATAAAATCTGGGCGAAGTATAAGACTAATGGTAAGGTTTTTGCCACTTTCACTTTCCCAAGCATTTGTTTGCTGTCCGCGGCCTTCTGTCTGATTTAATGCCATAACGACAGTGCCACCTGACGGATTGGTATCTTTAAGCAATTGCAATGCATATGAATTGGTTGAATCAAGTTGATTGACTCGAATAATTCGATCGGGAAGGAATAAATTTGGCATAATCTGATTAAAATTAGATTTGATGACAAAATTAAGGGTAAGATTTCAATTTCTAAGACTTGAGACTCCTTATTTTATTCATTTGACTTAAATCTAAAGATTACTTTATTATTATAGACTTAAAAAAAAATTATCTTTGTAAGATTAAATTGAATATATGACAAAAAAAATAGAACATTTACCTGAAAAATTAGTTGATACAATTATTAATGCTTTGAAAGATTTAAAAGCTGTAGATATTGTAAGTGTTGATTTAAAAGAAGTAAGTGGTGCTGTGTGTAAGTATTTTGTGATTTGTAACGGAACTTCAAATACACATGTTTCTTCACTTGCTAATAATGTTCAATATGAAACATCAGATAAATTAGAAGAAAAAGCGTGGAAAATGGAAGGTCATCAGAATGCTCAATGGATTCTTCTGGATTACGCTAATGTAGTCGTTCATATTTTTCAAAAAGAATATCGTGATTTTTATCAATTGGAACAACTTTGGGCAGATGCTAAAATTACCCGTATACCGGATGTTCTTTAATCAGTACAAATAGAATTTACAATCATATAATGACAGAAAAGAAAATGCCTAATACACCTCCTAACGATAAGAAAGGAAAGGGCCCTACAAACATGATGAAAGCTCCAAAATTCAATGCTTATTGGATTTACGGTATTATAGCTTTATCATTTTTAGCTATTCAATATTTTACTTATCAGCAAAATCCTAAGGAGACTAGCTGGCATAAGGTAAAAGTTGAAATGTTGCGTAATCATGATGTTGAGAAAATTGAGATTGTACGTAATTTAGGTAACGTAAATGTTTATATTAAAGATGCAAATTTGGATAAGTATCCAGATTTATTCTCTAATTCATTCGATTCTCCATCTAAATCTGGACCTCATTATTTCTTTACAATTGGTTCGATAGAGAATTTTGAGAAGAATTTAGAGAAGGCTCAGGAATCTTTGCCTGAGGCAGATCGAGTAGATGTAAAATATGTAGATCATAAGGATTACTTTGGCGATATTATTGGCTTTATTTTTCCTATTCTAATTATTCTTGCAATCTGGTTCTTTGTATTTAAGAGAATGAGCAAAGGAGCAGGCGGTGGAGCAGGCGGTGGAAATATTTTTAATGTTGGCAAATCAAAAGCGAAGGTTTTTGATAAGGAGTCAGATATAAAAACAAACTTTAAGGATGTTGCTGGTTTGGCTGAGGCTAAACAAGAGGTTGAAGAAATTGTAGAATTTCTTAAGCATCCTGAAAAATATACCCAATTAGGGGGTAAGATTCCTAAAGGTGCTCTACTTGTAGGTCCTCCAGGAACAGGTAAAACTCTTTTGGCAAAGGCTGTAGCTGGTGAAGCTCATGTACCTTTCTTTAGTATGTCTGGTTCTGATTTTGTTGAGATGTTTGTTGGTGTTGGAGCGAGTCGTGTTCGTGACTTGTTTAAGCAAGCAAAAGAGAAGGCTCCATGTATCATTTTTATCGATGAGATTGATGCCATCGGACGTGCCAGAGGTAAAAATCCTAACATGGGATCTAATGATGAACGTGAGAATACATTGAATCAATTATTGACTGAGATGGATGGTTTCGATACCAATTCAGGTGTGATTATTCTTGCTGCAACTAACCGTGCTGATATTCTTGATAGAGCACTTATGCGAGCTGGTCGTTTCGATCGTCAGATTCATGTGGAACTTCCAGATTTAAATGAGCGTGAAGAAATTTTTAATGTACATCTTCGTCCATTAAAACTTGATGATTCTGTAAAGAGTGAGTTCTTAGCTAAGCAAACACCAGGTTTCTCTGGAGCAGATATTGCTAATGTTTGTAACGAATCTGCTTTGATCGCTGCTCGTAAAAAGAAGAACGTTATTCAAAAACAAGATTTCCTTGATGCAGTTGACCGTATTATTGGAGGTTTGGAAAAGAAAAATAAGATTATCTCAGTAAATGAGAAGAAAACCATTGCTTATCACGAAGCTGGTCACGCAACAATATCTTGGTTGTTAGAATATGCTCATCCATTGGTGAAAGTTACTATTGTTCCTAGAGGAAAAGCTCTTGGTGCTGCATGGTACTTACCAGAGGAGAGAAGTATTACGACTAAAGAACAATTGCTTGATGAAATGTGTTCAGCTCTAGGTGGTCGTGCTGCAGAGGAATTAATTTTTGGTAAAATTTCTACTGGAGCTCAAAACGACCTAGAGAAAGTAACTAAGCAAGCAATGGCTATGGTGTCCATCTTTGGTATGAGTGAGAAGGTTGGAAACGTAAGTTATTACGATTCATCAGGACAATCAGATTATGGTTTTTCTAAGCCATACAGCGAGAAAACAGCTGAACTTATCGATGAGGAAGTTAAAGTGTTGATTTCGACTTCATACGAAAGAGCAAAGCAAGTTCTTAAGGATAATATGGAAGGTCATAAGAAAGTAAGCGAATTGTTATTGGAGCGCGAAGTGATCTTCAGTGAAGATTTGGAAGTGATATTTGGAAAGAGAGATTTTGGTACTGAAGAAGTTGAAGAGGCTAAAATAGTTCCAACTGAAACTCCAGTTAAGGACGATAAATTAGAAGAAGAGAACAACTCGAAGGCTGTTTAATTCTTAATATCAGATATTTATTAAAGCTAAGTTGTCGATGAAAGTTGATAACTTAGCTATTTTTTGTTTAATTTAACAGCTTGATTTTTTTTTGAGTTAAACTAATTTAGATTCATAGTGGGGGATTTTATTAAGAGAGCATTAACAGCATTATTATTTGCAATCATATTAATTGCAGGAATTAACCTTCACCCAGTAGGCTTTATAGCTACCTTTCTAGGTATATCTATTTTAGCAACATATGAGTTCTATGGTCTTGTTAAAAAGTCCAATGCAGCTCCTCAAGTTGTGGCTGGACTTATTGGGGTAGTGCTATTATTTGCTGCAGTTACCTCACACAATTATTGTGGTAAAACGCTATTGTTTAAAGTTTTATTACTGCTTATATTCTTAATTTTTATTGTTGAATTGTATCGCAAAAAGGAGAACCCTTTTGCCAATATAGCATATACTTTTCTTGGATTAATCTATTCAGCCTTACCATTTGCGCTACTTATTTACCTTGTTTTTCAGAATGGGGTAGAGAATTTCAGACCTGATATTGTAATGGGGATTTTTATCATGGTTTGGGTTAATGATACAGGAGCTTATCTTGTAGGTGTAAACTTCGGGAAGCATCGATTGTTTGAGCGTATTTCACCTAAGAAATCATGGGAAGGAAGTATTGGTGGAGGTGTTGTAACCTTATTAGCTGCCTGGGGGTGCTCATATAGTCAAGAATTAAGTTTGACTTTATGGCTTTCTGTAGGACTAATTGTTGCAGTAGTTGGTGGTTTAGGAGATTTGGTTGAATCTTTATTTAAGCGTAGCATTCATGTGAAAGATTCGGGTACAATCCTACCAGGACATGGTGGCATTCTTGATCGCTTTGACGCGATATTGATCGTTGCTCCAATCGTGTTTGTTTTCTTAGAAATTGTAAAGGAATTCAGTAAGTAGACTGAATTATACGATATATAAAAAGCGATCAACTTAATTGTTGGTCGCTTTCTGTATATTACAGATTAGGTCTTAATCTTAAATCATAATTTTAAAGACCTCGCATCCATTCTGGTCTAAGTTTGGCATTGGCAGGATCGTCTAATACTCCATTAATACGACCTAGAAGTTCTTTTTTATCTCGACAGAGATTACCTCTTAGAATAAGATAGTTCGAAGCATGATCGCTACGAAAGACCGTATTTTCTAGTTCCAGTGTTTCTATGAACACTTTCATCTCAGCAATCAATTCAATTGTGTTTAATGGAATAAATTCACCATCAAATTTCTGTTTGAAATGATCTTCTCCATATGGATAACTCAATACCAGTGTCGATAAAAATTCAGGTTGAATTTCATTAACAAGCTTGGCAGAATTGATAGCATGTTGTTGTGAATAATACTGTCCGCCTAAACCATTTAGGATCATGACAGAAAGTTTAATACCTGCTTTTCGTGCTTTTTGTAGAGCCTTGCTGGTACTTTTATAATCTTCTCCTTTATTAATTCGTTCCAGTAATTCATCATCACCAGACTCTATGCCAACATACAGTAATTTTAAACCTTTTGAATTCAAAATTTGAAGTTCCTCGTTCGTTTTAGATTCAATATCGCGAGGTAGTGCGTAGGCCGAAATTCGGTTGAGTCTTGGAAATGTAGCATTAAGCTTATCTAATAACCGACTTAATTTATCGAATGATAGAACCATGGCATTGCCATCAGCTAAAAAGACTTTTCTAATTTGATCGGAATGCGAAGCTAAACTTGCTATTTCAGTAAAGATATCTTCTTCAGGTCTAAGTCGGAATTGTTTGCTATTATACATTTCGCAAAAGGCACACTTATTCCAAGCACATCCTAAACTAACTTGTAAAATAAGAGAGTATGCCTCACTTGGAGGTCTAAAAAGAGGTTCGTCGTATGTTATCATCTTGTAAAAATATTAAATTTTGAATCGTGATTCATAAAAAATGCCCCGTTTTAAACGAGGCATTGATTAAAATCTATGAGTAGAAGATTTTATTGATGATAATTGCGATAATTATTTAATCTCTAAATCATCTGTGGTAACGTAACCACTTCCAAATTTCTTTGTAGGATACTTTTTTACCATACATGAGAATACCAGTGCGGTATATTTTTGCTGCTACCCAAGTTACAAATATGAATGATGCAACTAATAATCCCATTGATAATAGTAGCTCCCAAAGTGGTACTCCGAATGGAATTCTCACTAACATAACAATGGGTGAGGTGAGTGGTATTATTGATCCCCAGAATGCTAAACTGCCTTCAGGGTTTTTCGCCACTGCCATTCCAATATATAAGGCCAGAACTAATGGTAATGATATTGGTAGCATAAATTGCTGGGTTTCTGTTTCGTTATCAACAGCAGAACCAACAGCTGCAAATAATGCTGAATACAATAAATAGCCAGCTAGAAAAAAGAAGATAAAGCCTCCAAGTATACTCATGATATAACTCATGTCGAATGTTCCAAGAACATCTTGCATCATATTTAATTGAGCCTGATTCATTGCTTGTCCAGTACTTGGTAATTGACTTATTGATGAAGCTTGTTGTATGCTTGCTGCATCAAGCCCAGGCATAAATATTGCACTACCAATTAAAATAATAGCTCCAGATAGAATAACCCACATTAAGAATTGAGTAAGGCCTACCATGGCAACACCAACAATTTTACCCATCATCAACTGGAAAGGCTTAACAGATGAGATGATAACCTCGATAATTCGATTACTTTTTTCTTCAATTACACCACGCATCACCTGAACACCATACATGAAAATAAACATGTAAATAATAAAACTCATGGCAAATCCAAGTCCCATCGCAATTTCAGTTGAGCTTTGTTTAATTTCGCCATCGTCGCCAAATTTAATTGTCTTAACAGAAATAGGTGTCTTAGTTGCAGCTAGTTTTTGCTCCAGATCAGGCATATTAGCTTCTGCAATAATCTTAGAACGTTTTATCGTTTCTATATGATTACGAATTTGTGAACCAACCTCCGATTTAACTTCTATGGTCACTTGTTTAAATGAAAATAGTTCGGTCGACTGAGATTCTAATATGTCTTTGGGGATTTTAAGAAGTGCATAATAGCCTTTGGTGTCGAGCATCTTCTTCGCTTCTTCAAAGCTTGTGTTTTCCAAGTATTCGAAGGTGGTGAAATCTTTTGATTCCACTGGACTTACCAGTTCTGATTCGTTGATAACACCAATGGTTCTTTTTTCGGTATCGTCCTTCATCATCATCCATATCATAAAAGCATATATGCCTGCAATTAGGATAGGTGTTAGAAAGGTTAGAAGAAGGAAAGATTTCTTTTTAACTCGTGATAAATATTCACGTTGAATAATGATTAATATTTTGTTCATTGTATTTGTCTATAAATCCGATGAGTTCGGAATGAAAATGAATTGTATTATTTGTGTGCTTAAGTGATTATTCAAAATCAAGACTCAGATTTTTTTCATTCACAACACGAATGAAAATATCGTTCATACTTGGAATAATTTCGTTGAAAGAAACAATTTTGACATGTGGTAGCAGTTGAGAAAGCAGTTCGTTTGCCCCTGTTTCATTGTTGAGTTTCAATTTCAATGATTCGAATTCCTTATTTGATTTATGCTCTAATATTTCAATGTCATGTGATATATTAGCTTTAATTTTTTCGAGCTCACCTATGAATGAAATATTATAAGTGTTAGTACGATATTCCTTTTTGATATCTTCAAAAGAGCCATCAAGTATTTTTTCTGACTTATGAATTAAAGCAATATGATCACAAAGTTCTTCTACTGAACCCATATTGTGAGTTGAAAAAATAATGGTGCAGCCTCTATTGCGAAGTTCTAATATTTCCTTTTTAAGGAGGTTCGCATTTATTGGGTCAAAACCACTAAAAGGCTCATCGAAAATTAAAAGTTTAGGCTCGTGAAGAATGGTTGTGATGAACTGAATTTTTTGAGCCATACCTTTCGAAAGCTCTTCTACTTTTTTGTCCCACCATTCTAGAATATCAAACTTTTTAAACCAAGCTTGAAGTTTTGTAGTAGCATCTTGCTTGCTCATGCCTTTTAGTTGAGCTAAGTAGATAGATTGTTCACCAACCTTCATTTTTTTATACAAACCACGTTCTTCTGGTAGATAACCAATGTGGTGAACGTGCTCAGGTTTTAAAGGTTCGCCATTAAAGAAGACTTCACCAGAATCTGGACCCGTAATTTGGTTGATAATACGGATAAGGGTTGTTTTACCAGCACCATTGGGACCTAATAAACCAAAGATACTTCCTTCAGAAACAGAAATGCTCACGCCTTTAAGTGCCGTGTGGCCAGCATACTGTTTTACTATATTTTTTGCTTCGAAAAACGCCATGTTTAAATATTATTAAAAGGTTTTTGTGTGAGTGATAGTTAGTTTCTATTCGTGTACTTATCTATTAGTCTACAAAATACTTAAAAGTTACACCTATTTAATATAAAATCGATATAAAAGTAATCTGTTACGATTATGTCTTTAAAAATCAGGACAAAAAAAATCCCTTAGATTAATCTAAGGGATTTGCACTATTGTATTTGATCTAATCAAAGAAGTTTCTCACTTTTTTGAAAAAGCTCTTTTCATGTGAACTTGGATTAGGTATAAATGATTCTGAAGCCTGAAGTTTTTCAAGTAACTTATGTTCGTCCTTACTTACTTTGTTTGGAACCCAAACATTAATCTTAACAAGTAAATCACCACGTCCGTATCCATTAATATCAGGTAAACCTTTTCCGCGTAAGCGAAGAATTTTACCTGGTTGCGTACCACCATCGATTTTAACTTTTACTTTACTTTCGATAGTTGGAATTTCAACAGCAGTTCCTAATATTGAGTCAGGAATACTAATGAATAAGTTATATAATAAATCATTCTCGTCACGAATAAGATCAGGATGTTCTTCTTCATGAACTAAGATTAATAAGTCACCGTTTACACCACCTCGACGAGCAGAGTTACCACGTCCGCTTACTGAAAGTTGCATGCCTTCGGCAACACCTGCAGGAATATTTATTGTGATTACTTCTTCATCTTTTACAATACCTTCACCAGCACATGATTTGCACTTGTTGGTGATGATTTTTCCTTCGCCATTACATGATGGACAAACAGCACTAGTTTGCATCTGACCTAGGATGGTATTTTGAATACGAGTTACCTGTCCACTACCTTTACATTGTGTACAAGTATCATGCGAAGAACCACCTTCAGCTCCAGAGCCATTACAGTCCTTACACTCAACATGCTTTTTAACCTTAATCTTTTTTTCAACGCCATTGGCAATTTCCTCAAGCGTTAGTTTAACCTTAACTCTAAGGTTACTTCCTCGATTCACACGTTGTGAACTACGTCCGCCACCACCGAAACCACCAAAGAACGATCCGCCAGATCCACCGCCGAAAATATCACCAAAATGAGAGAAGATATCGTCCATATTCATGCCGCCACCGCCGAAGCCTCCACCAGCTGCACCACTCATACCTGCATGTCCGTACTGATCGTAACGTTGACGTTTTTGATCATTACTTAAAACCTCATATGCTTCAGCTGCCTCTTTAAATTTCTCTTCAGCTTCTTTATTATCTGGATTCTTATCTGGGTGAAATTGTATAGCTTTTTTACGATAAGCTTTTTTTAGCTCTGGTGCTGTTGCATTGTTCGATACGCCAAGTACTTCGTAATAATCTCTTTTCGACATCTTATTTCAGATTTGTTTGTTTAATATTATTCTCCAACAACTACTTTCGAAAAGCGAATCACTTTATCGTTAAGGAAATACCCTTTTTCAACACAATCAACAATTTTACCTTTTAGTTCCTCGCTTGGAGCTGGAATTTTAGTAATAGCTTCGTGTAAATCTGTATTAAAGTCAAGATTTGTAGCTTCAATTTCTTTCACACCTTGTTGTGTCATGAAGTCTTTGAAATTTGTATGTATTAGGTGAATACCTTCTTTTACACCATTGATATCAGAAGACTCATCAACCGATTTTAAAGCTCGTTCAAAGTTATCCATAACTGGCAGAACATTAACTAAAATCTTTTCACCAGCAGATTTTATGAGTTCCATTTTTTCTTTTAAAGTACGTTTACGGTAGTTGTCAAATTCTGCCGATAACCTCATGTATTTGTCATTCATTTCTTGAAGCTTAGTTCCAAGTTCTTCAATCTCGTCAGTCTTCTTTTCTTTTTTAGACTTTTTCTTTTCAGTCTTCTCTTCCTTTTCAGTGACTTTTTCTTCCGTTTCAGGAGTAGCAGTATCTTTTACTTCCAAATCTTCCTTGTCTAACTTGCTTTTATCTTTTGTCATCTTCTTATTTTTCTAATAAAATGCCAAATTGCTTTGGACTTCTGTTTTCACTATTTGTTTTGTCAGCAATAAGGAGTTTTTGAATTATTTTATTTGCTGTTAAAAATACAGGCTTGATACTTACAAATTGTTTGCCAATGCCCTATTTTCCGACAAATTGGCACAAAGATAAAACTTGTCGGTTAAGTTTACCGATTTTTCAGGAAATTAATGGCAAATTTTCATGACACGACTTGTATAATTAGATTGCTTTCAGTGATTAGCGAAATATGAACACAAAAAAAAGAGCTGTTCTTTTCAGAACAACTCTAGTAATATTTTATGGTTCAGTCTAAACTTTACTTCTTTAAGTAGTGTTGTAATATTAATTCTAATTTTTCGCCTCTTAAATCTTTTGCTAAAATAATACCATTTTTATCGATTAAGATGTTTGTAGGAATTGAATTGATGCCAAATTTCACAGCAGTAGGAGAGTACCATCCTTTTAATTCACTTACGTGATAATCCCATACTAACCCATCCTTCTTAATAGCATTTTTCCAGCTATTAAGTTTCTTATCCAAAGAGAAACTATATACAGTAAAACCGTTACCATTTTTGAATTCCTGATCTTTAAATTTGTTGTAAACTGACACAACCCAAGGATTTTCATTACGACATGGTCCACACCAAGATGCCCAAAAATCTACTAAAACTAGCTTACCTTTAAGATCACTTAGATTGATTGTTTTACCGTCTGGAGACTTAGCTGATATTTCAGGGATCTTGTCCCCAATATTTAAGCCTTCTTTTACATCCTTACCTTTTTCGCCAGCTAAAGCTGAAAAAGATAAAATAAGTAGTGTAATTAGTATACTTAGATTTAATTTTTTCATCATGAATCATCTTTATTTGAAGTTATTGCTAATGCAATACTTTATGGTCTTTTTTTATGAGACTAAAACTAGTTAATTGTTTTTATTTAGACTGTTAATGAATAGTTAATTATCAATTCTCTTGATTTTTGCTCCTATTGCATTTAATCTAAGGTCAATATTTTCATAACCTCTATCAATTTGATCAATATTCTGAATTATGCTTGTTCCTTCCGCTGAAATGGCAGCAATTAAAAGTGAAACTCCTGCTCTAATATCAGGTGAAACCATTTTAGTAGCTCTAAGCTTAGATTCTTGGTTAAGACCTATAACTGTCGCTCTGTGCGGATCACATAGAATAATCTGCGCACCCATATCAATCAACTTATCTGTAAAGAATAAACGAGATTCGAACATTTTTTGATGAATAAGAACACTTCCTTTAGCTTGAGTAGCGACAACAAGAATAATACTTAAAAGGTCTGGTGTTAAGCCAGGCCAAGGTGCATCAGAAATGGTTAAAATTGAACCATCCATGAAATTTTCAATCGTATAATTCTCTTGTTTTGGAATATAAATATCATCACCAATAATCTCGAGTTTAATACCTAATTTTTTGAAAGTATCAGGAATAACACCTAGTTCTTTATAGGCTACATTTTTAATCGTAATTTCCGATTTAGTCATAGCTGCTAAGCCAATAAAACTACCTATTTCAATCATATCAGGCAGAATACGATGCTCGCAACCTGAAAGAGCTTTAACACCTTCTACATAGATTAAGTTAGAGCCGATTCCTGTAATTTTAGCACCCATAGAATTCAACATCTTACACAGTTGTTGAATGTAAGGTTCGCAGGCAGCATTATAAATCGTCGTTGTTCCTTCAGCAAGTACGGCAGCCATAATAATATTGGCAGTACCAGTAACCGATGCTTCATCAAGTAACATGTAAGTTCCTTTTAAGCGAGGCGCTTCCAGTCGGTAAAATTTATCTCCTTGTTTGTATTTAAAATCTGCACCTAACTTTTGAAAGCCAATAAAGTGAGTGTCTAATCTACGACGACCAATTTTATCACCACCTGGCTTTGGGATGTATGCTTTTCCGAAACGAGCTAACAAAGGACCAATAATCATGATTGAGCCTCGAAGAGAAGAGCCTTTTTTTGCAAACTCATTCGAGTTTAGGTATTCAAGGTCGATGTTTTTTGCTTCGAAACAATAGGTATTCTTTGTCTCTTGAGTAACACTTACCCCTAATGATGCTAGTAATTCAATAAGACGGTTAACATCAAGTATGTTTGGAATATTGTGAATTCTAACTTTTTCGGATGTTAGGAGAGTAGCGCATAAAATTTGTAAAGCTTCATTTTTTGCACCTTGTGGGTGAAGCTCACCTTTTAATGTAGTGCCACCTGTTATTTCGAATGTGCTCATTTATTTTATCATTAGATGATGTGACGGAATGATCTTGCAAAAATAGATTTTGATATGACGTTTAGTAAGTCAAAAAACAATTACTATGATTCAAATTCTAGCCTAAAGATAATGAAAAGGACTTTTAAAATTGAAGTTGTGAATGAGTAAATTCAGAAAACTTGAATCTCAAATTAAGCACAAAAAAACCGGAAATTATCCGGTTTAAATACGTATTGAAAATCAATAAGATTATCTTTTCTTAGGGAATTTTCTAGTGTCATTCTTGTGGAATGACTTTTTCTTATTTTTTGTCTGAAAATCTTTATCTTGAGTTTCTCTCAGTTTCATATTCTCAGGAATAGTAAGTTTTCCGCCAGATATATCGACAATATCTTTGAAGATTTTTTGATCACCAACGCCATCTTTATTCCAATTGGAATATGATTTTTTCATATGATTGGCAATCATCAAGATCAAAGCTGATTGTTCTTTTTCATCTTCCATCTCTATTGCTTTCTGCACCATAGATTCAATAATTTTGCCATAGTGGCGAAATCTAATTCTATGATTGTTGTATGGAAGAATTTCAGGTTTCTTAGCTAATTTCTCTTTCGTAGGTAATTCGTATGGTGAATCGATATCGAATTTAAAATCTGTCATGATAGCTAAGTGATCCCAAAGCTTATGTCTGAAATCACTAACATCTCGAAGGTGAGGATACATGTTGCCCATGATAGAAATAATAGTTTTTGCAGCTTTATTTCTTTCGTCTCGGTCTTTAATTTTCATGGCAAAATCAACCATCATTTGAACGTTTCTGCCATATTCAGGGAGTAATAACTTTACCCTATTTGAATTGTAATCCATTTATTTGTTGTTGTGTTTTAACTGTGATGTGTTGTCTACAGTTATCACTTATTTTGTAGGAAAGCTTATTGATGTGATTTCAATAAGTCTTTAATTTCATATTCACCCTAAAATATTATTGATCTTTAGACGTGTTTTGAAGAACACAATATTACTAAAAAAAACGAAAATAAATCAGTTAATAGTTGAGAACTGTACTTTTTATTATCATAAATCATGAAGTTGTAATCGATAATAAAATTGTATCCGATTTGGTGAGCTTATTCACGGAATGACTTAGAACTCAATGCAAATGTACTGCATTTCTTCTTTCAATGCAAATTGAACACAAATTAGCTTTTATAATTAAATTAAGATAGGTGTATTTATACGATTTTTAACTTAGCGAATTTTAATAATAATTGTTTTTGCCCTACGTTCTGGAAAAATACGGTCGCTTTTATATTTGGAGCTTCACCTTCTAAATGCAAAACTTTTCCTTTCCCGAATCGTTCGTGTTCAATATGCATTCCTGCTTGAATTTTACTCGCATCTGAAGCTTTAAAATTACTATTGTCTTCGCTATTACTACTTGGTCTTAATCTTGGTGCCGACGGAGAAAGTTTTGGACGTAAGCCTGGCTTCTTTTTTTGTTGGAAACGTGAATTAGTTGTCATTTGCTCATGATTGTTATCGCTTTCAGCAACTCTCGATCCAAAACTCCCGAATTCTGGTTCTTGTTCGTAAGTGAAGTCTATAAATTTAGAATCAATTTCCTTTATAAAACGACTTGGTCGAGGATAACTCATATCGCCCCATTTGTATCGAGCTTTAGCAAATGATAAACTAACTTTATTCTGAGCTCTAGTTAGTGCTACATAAAACAAACGACGCTCTTCTTCTAAGTCTTGAGTTGAACCTGTAGATAGTTTTGAAGGAAATAAATCCTCTTCCATCCCTACTACATATAGATATGGAAATTCTAGTCCTTTTGATGAATGAATTGTCATCATGGTCACCTTATTTCGATCTTCATCTTTTTCATTGTCATGATCGGTTAATAAAGCGACATCTTCTAGATAGTTTGCTAGTCTGTTTTCTCGTCCTTCTTCAAGAGCGATTTGAGTGAAATCTTGGATTGCGTTAAGAAGTTCTTGAATGTTTTCATGACGAGAAACACCTTCAGGCGATCTATCGTTATAGAGTTCCTTAATAATTCCTGTTTCTTTTGAAACACGACTTGCTAAATCGAAAGCTGATTCGTGTTCAATTTTCATAGCAAATCCGTTTACTGTATTAGCATATTTCATTACCTTACTAATCGTACCTGCATTTAAACCATATGGACGCTCATTCAAGCCACAAATGATATTCCAAATACTTTGACCAGTGCTTGTAGCTGCTTCTTGCAATTTATTAACTGTAGTTGCACCAATACCTCTTTTCGGATAATTAATGGTGCGTTTTACAGCTTCCTCATCATTGGGATTAACGACCATTCTAAAGTATGAAAGCAAATCCTTAATTTCTTTACGTTGATAAAAGGAAAGCCCACCATAAATCTTATATGGAAGATTTAGTTTCCTTAACGATTCTTCAAAAATTCGTGATTGAGCATTGGTTCTATATAGGATTGCAAAATCTTCGAATTTAAGACGATTTCGCATCTTAGTTTCATAAATATCGTTAGCAATAATATAGCCTTCTTCATGATCAGTCATTGCTTTAATGACCTTTATATTCTCTCCACCTTCTTTTTCAGAAAACGATTCTTTTTTAATCTGTCCCTGATTATTCTTGATAACAGAGTTGGCTGCATTTACAATAACTTGAGTTGAACGATAGTTTTGTTCAAGTTTGAATAATTGATAGTTTGGGTAATCATTTCTGAAGTTGAGTATGTTCTCAATTTTAGCTCCACGAAATGAATAGATACTTTGTGCATCGTCACCAACAACACTTACATTTTTGTGTTGTTCCGCTAGCTTTTTTACAATTAAATACTGAGAGTAGTTCGTATCCTGATACTCATCTACCAATATATATCTAAACTTGTCTTGATACTTCGTTAATACTTCAGGTGAATTTTTGAAAAGGATGTTCGTTTGCAAAAGTAAATCATCAAAATCCATGGCATTTGCCTGACGACAACGATGACTATATCGCTTATAGATTTCAGAAATCAATGGTCTTCGGTTTGAGGCATCAATTTCTTGTGCAGCCGAATTTTGAGAGTAAGCCATTGCTGTCACCAAATTGTTCTTTGCTGATGAAATTCTATTCAGAACATCATTTGCCTTGTAAACTTTATCGTCTAGCTTCATTTCCTTAATAATACTGCGAAGTAAATTCCTGGAATCTTGAGTATCGTAAATTGTAAAGTTTGAATCGAAGCCTAAATGTTCTGCTTCGTAGCGCAGAATCTTAGCAAAAGTAGAGTGGAATGTCCCCATCCAAAGAGATTGAGCTTGCTCTGAACCTACAATGCGCCCAATACGCTCTTTCATTTCTCGAGCGGCTTTATTGGTAAAAGTAAGAGCCAATATAGTATATGGACGAACTCCTTTGTTTAATAAATGAGCAATACGGTAGGTTAAAACACGGGTTTTCCCTGATCCGGCACCAGCAATTACTAGCGATGGGCCATCCGTTTTTTCAACTGCTTCACGTTGTACAGGGTTTAGGTCATTTAAATAATCCATATGCTTATTCTCTATTTTTCAATTCCAAAATGCTAGCCCAAAAGTATAAAAATGCAAGCTTAAGTCACATACATATTTCGCTAAATATCGTTATCATTTCATAATTCTGAACTTAGATATCATAAATACGACATTATTTATTTAATATTGTAGTTTAAGTATTGTAAAAAACAGAAACATATGAGACTAATGGTTTTAGCTATTTCAAATAAGTTCCGATTGTTTGCAGGAATTCTTTTCGCCTTAATTTTATGCCAATCTACGCTTCAAGCTCAAATTTCAGCACCAACATCAAGCTATACTTCTATTACAGAATATACAAGTGAAGATCAGGATAATATTTATGTCTTTTGTGATGAAGCTAATGTAGGAATTGGAGTGTTAAAAGCAGTATCTCCCGATGGGAATTCTGGATGGAATTTCACATGGACAAAATGGGATTCTGGTACAAATAGTTTTTCCATATCTGTGAAGACAGATAATGGTGTTAATGAGTCGACAATTAGTGGTTTAGAAAATGGAAGATATCAGGTGAGAGTTCAGAAAGGTGGAGTCGACGAGCCATTTAAAGCTTGGGTTTTTAATCAAGTTAAAAGTATCAAGCCTAGTTTGGTTTTCAATATTAAAGATTGTGATGGAATTGCTTTTACATCAACATTACCAGTTCTTCAATACCCAGACATAAATGCAGTAATCCCTACAACTTTAAATGTGAAAATGGCTGTAGTTTTCTCTTTCCGTAGAGATAATGTAGAACTTCAGCGATTAACGCTAAGTGACTATGGTGGTTTACCAAAAAGTTTCTTTGATGATAAAGCATTCGAGGGCGAGGCTAATTATACTATGATTGTGACTGACGGATGTGGTTTTGAATATACCTCCAATCTTGTAAAATCAAAAACATTTGTTGTAGACCCAAGCTTCACTTTTACACCAGAAACTGGAGAAGCTCCTTTAAATGTGGATTTTCAAATTGAGAACGAAAATAATTCAGCAACTTATGAGTGGTATTTATATAACGCAATAGATCGTATTGATGGACCAGTTGAGACAAGAGATAGTTTGTTGAATGATGATACATTCGATATGATTAGAAATTATTCCTACTTGCATCCTGGAGTTTATAATGTGAAAGTTATTGCGACAAGCAATGATGATGAGAGTTGTGTTTATATCTCCGACCTAAAATCAGTAACTGTAGATGTATCATTGTTTGAAGTGCCCAATGTGTTTACGCCTAATGGTGATGGCAAGAATGATGAGTTTAAGTTGAGATTATATTCTGTAAAATCATATTCGGTTAAAATTTTTAATCGTTGGGGACGCTTGGTTTATGAATTTCAGGAATCAGACGTATCGCCAGGTTTGGATAATAGAAAAAGTTCTAAAGGTTGGAATGGAAAGATAAATGGGAAGCTAGCATCTCCAGGAACTTACTTTTATGTGGTAGAAGCAGAAGGCAGAGAAGAAGAAGGTAAGCATTATACAGAAAAAGGAGCGTTGACATTATTGCATGATAAATAAAAGGATATGTTATAATATAAAGAAAGCCGACAAATTCATTTGAATCTGTCGGCTTTTCTTTGTTAAGATATTTGATTAAGCTTCTGCCATTTCTTCTTCGTAAGAAGCTAGTAATTCTTTCTGAACATCATTGGGTACTTTATCGTACTCAGCAAATTTCATTGAGAATTGAGCTCGTCCACCAGTAAGAGAACTTAATGATGTTGAATAACGATCCATCTCCTTAAGAGGCACCTTAGCTAGAATTTTTTGGAATCCCTTTTCAGCTTCCATGCCCATGATCATAGCTCGGCGAGTTTGTAAATCACTCATTACATCACCCATTCTATCCTCAGGAACCAAGATTTCAATATCATAAATTGGCTCAAGAATCTTTGGAGCAGCATTCTTAAAGGCTTCACTAAATGCATGACGTCCTGCAAGTCTGAAAGAAATCTCATTTGAATCTACAGCGTGCATCTTGCCATCGTATACTGTAACGCGAATGTCACGTGCATAAGATCCAGTTAATGGACCCTCATCCATTTTTTCCATAACCCCTTTCATAATAGCAGGAAGGAAACGTGTGTCTATAACACCACCAACAATACAATTACAGAAAACCAATTTTCCACCCCACTCAAGATCGACAACCTCAGTTCCTCTAAGATTGACTTTAAATTCCTTACCATCTACTTTAAATGAAGTAGGGTCAGGAATACCCTCGTAATAAGGTTCAATAATTAAGTAGACCTCACCAAACTGTCCTGAACCACCCGATTGTTTTCTATGACGATAGTCAGCTGCAGATTGTTTGGTAATAGTTTCTCGATATTGAATTTTAGGAGATTTAAACTCAATTTCCATTTTATCATTATGCTTCAATCGCCATTTAAGTATGTTTAAATGGAACTCACCTTGGCTGTGAAGAAGAATCTGTTTAAGTTCTTTCGAGTATTCAATTAATATAGTTGGATCTTCTTCATGCATGCGATGAAGTAATTCACCTAAGCGCTCATCATCTGCTTCGTCAAGTGCATTAACGGCAGTTCTGTATTTTGGCTCAGGAAAATCAATATCCTTGTATATAAAATCACAATCCTTACAATTTAATGTATGATTGTTTTTTGTATTCTTAAGTTTTACGGTGGCACCAATATCACCAGCTACAAGTTCTGAAACCTTTTCGCGATGTCGACCTGCAACAGCATATAGCTGAGAAAGGCGTTCTTTAGTACCATTATTAATATTTGTTAAGTCATCTCCTTCTTTAATCTTACCAGAAATCACTTTAAAGTAATTCACCTCACCAATATGAGGTTCGATAGATGTTTTGAAAATAAATAAAGAAGTCGGTGCACTTGCATCACATTTCGCTTCGCGACCACTCACAGTTGGAATTGCTGGCATCTCAGTAACGAAAGGTACTATATTGCCGATAAATTCCATTAGTCGTCTAACACCCATATCTTTCTTGGCAGAGACGCAGAATACAGGATAAAGATCGCAAGCAATCATACCTTTCCTCATTCCTTCTCTCATTTCATCCTCAGTTAGACTTCCCTTATCGAAATAAAGTTCCATTAGAGCCTCGTCATTTTCAGCTGCAGCTTCTACGAGTTCGTTATGCAGTTCATTTGCTTTATCAGCTTCTGAGTCTGGAATGTCAAGTATTTTTGGTTCTCCTCCATCAGGTCCCCATTTATACATTTTCATCTTCAATACATCTACAACAGCATCGAAACCATTACCTGCATTTACAGGATACTGAACGATAGCAACCTTGCTTCCAAAGCTCACCTTAGCAGAATCGACACATTGTTCAAAATTTGCCTTTTCATGATCTAGATGATTCACGACAAAGATCAAAGGGGTATTTCGCTTAGTTGCTCTACGACCAAGAACCTCTGTTCCAACTTCAACACCATGTTGAGCATTAATTAGCATCAAGCCTGTGTCAACTACGTTTAACGCAGAAATAACACCACCTGCAAAATCCTCAGCACCAGGGGTGTCGATGAAATTGATTTTCTTTCCTAACCATTCTGTGAACAAAATTGTTGAGAAAACAGAATTGCCATGTTCATGCTCTACTGGATTGTAATCAGAAACGGTGTTATTATCATCCACGTTTCCGCGTCTACTAATAACACCGCCTTCAAATAACATTGCTTCAGCTAGGGTGGTTTTACCCGAGCCGGCATTGCCAATGAGCGCGATGTTCTTGATTTCATTAGATTGATAAACTTTCATACTCGAAATTTTTATTGGGTTAAAAAATATTTCGATCAGCAGACTAGGATAAATCTGCCTTTCTGAACTATTGGGTCTACCAATTTAGCGAACTTTTTTTTCAATTCCAATAGCTGATGATGAGTTAATTACTACATGTAAAGCTTCTGTAGAGGATACAGTGATGATATTGTATTCTAGAAAGTTTCTCTTTAAAATCGGGTAGTTTGATATGATTTATTAAAGATGATTTTCTTTAAAAACAAGTGTGTATGTTAGTTTGTAGTTTTGTTTGATTCTAAATAACAGGTGAGGCGAGGTTGGAAGTGAAAAATATGAATTGACCTAAGTATCATTTCAGTTGAGGAAGATGGGAAATTTGTGAAAACAATTAACTATCTTTGTACGCTGATTTAAAGGGGTTTTTGTTGAAAATAACTAGGGGCACCTATTGTTGTTTGAAAATAATTAATACCTTTGCAACCAATTTGTTAAAATATATTTAATCACAAAGTAATTGTTAATATGCCTACAATTCAACAGTTAGTTAGAAAAGGACGTGTCAAGCTTGTCGAGAAAAGCAAGGCTCCGGCTTTGGATTCTTGCCCTCAAAGAAGAGGAGTTTGCGTACGTGTTTACACTACTACACCTAAGAAGCCTAATTCAGCTATGCGTAAAGTAGCTCGTGTTAGATTGACAAACGGAAAAGAAGTGAATGCTTACATTCCAGGAGAAGGACACAACTTGCAAGAGCACTCGATCGTATTGATTCGTGGTGGCCGTGTTAAGGATCTTCCAGGTGTAAGATATCACCTTGTTCGTGGTGCACTAGATGCTTCAGGAGTAGAAGGTCGTATGCAGCGTCGTTCTAAGTATGGTACTAAGAGACCGAAAGCTAAAAAGTAATTAATTCTAGTTTTTAAAACTGTGAGTTAGTGTTTATGTGTTGTTCTCTATTAAGTTGAGTAAATGATCGTGAGATTTTTGAAGACTGAAAAAGACAGCTACAACGAATAACTCGTAAACTAAGAAAGATGAGAAAATCAAGACCAAAAAAGAGAATCTTGTTACCAGATCCAAAGTTTAATGATGTGTTGGTGACACGATTCGTAAATGACTTAATGGTTGACGGAAAGAAAAATCTATCATTTAAGATTTTTTATGAAGCGTTAGAGATCGTTAAGGAAAAGACAGAAAAAACAGGAAAGTCTCCTTTAGAAGTTTGGAAGAAATCATTGGAGAATATTACTCCAGGGGTTGAAGTTAAGTCTCGCCGTGTAGGTGGTGCTACTTTTCAGGTTCCTATGGAAGTTCGTCCAGAAAGAAAAGTTTCAATCTCGATTAAGAATATGGTTCTTTTTGCTCGTAAGAGATCAGGTAAGTCTATGGCCGATAAGTTGGCAGCTGAAATTGTAGCTGGATTCAACGAAGAAGGTGGAGCTTACAAGAAGAAAGAAGATACTCATAGAATGGCTGAGGCTAACCGTGCTTTTGCTCATTTCAGATTTTAATTTATAAGATCATGGCAAAAAGAGATTTAAAATATACCAGAAATGTTGGTATCATGGCTCATATCGATGCCGGTAAAACTACAACTACAGAACGTATTTTGTATTATACTGGTGTTTCTCACAAAATTGGTGAGGTACATGATGGAGCTGCTACCATGGACTGGATGGAGCAAGAGCAAGAACGTGGTATTACCATTACTTCTGCTGCTACTACTTGTTATTGGAACTACAATGACGAGAAATTCCAAATCAATATTATTGATACGCCAGGTCACGTTGACTTTACTGTAGAGGTGGAGCGTTCTTTACGTGTACTTGATGGTGCTGTGGCATGTTTTTGTGCTGTAGGTGGAGTTGAAGCTCAGTCTGAGACAGTTTGGAGACAAGCTAATAAATATAAAGTTCCTCGTATGGGTTTTGTGAACAAGATGGACCGTTCTGGTGCTGACTTTTTCAAAGCTGTACGTGAGGTTAAGGAAAAGCTTGGTGCTAATCCTGTACCTATCCAGATTCCTATTGGAACAGAAGAGAAGTTTTGTGGTGTAGTTGATTTGATTACAATGCAAGCGTGTATCTGGTTCGAAGATGAGAATGGAACAAATTATAGAATGGAAGAAATTCCAGCTAATTTGGTTGAAGAAGCTAATGAGTGGAGAGCTAATCTTGTAGAGGCAGTAGCTGAGCAGGATGAAGAGTTGATGGAGCGTTTCTTCGAAGATCCAGATTCTATTACAGAAAATGAGATGTATGCGGTTATTCGTAAGGCTACCATTAGCATGGAGATTGTTCCAATGTTGTGTGGTTCTGCATTTAAGAATAAAGGTGTTCAAAGATTATTGGATGCTATGATTACTTACTTGCCTCATCCATTAGATATTGATGCTATTGAAGGTACAATTCCAGGGACTGACGAAGTTGAAACTAGACAGCCATCTGTTGACGAGCCTTTAGCAGCTCTTGCATTTAAAATTGCTACTGACCCATTTGTAGGTCGTTTGGCATTTACACGTGTATATTCAGGTGCTATTGATGCAGGTTCATACGTTTATAATGTAAGAACAGGTAACAAAGAGCGTATTTCACGTTTATATCAAATGCATTCAAACAAGCAAAATGCTATCGACCGTGTTGAGGCTGGTGATATTTGTGCTTGTGTAGGTTTTAAAGATATTCGTACTGGTGATACTCTTTGTCAAAAAGAAACTCCAATCGAACTGGAATCTATGGATTTCCCAGATCCAGTAATTGGTATTGCTGTTGAGCCTTTGACTCAGAAGGATGTGGATAAAATGGGTATGGCTTTAGCTAAATTAGCTGAAGAGGATCCAACATTCCAGGTTAAGACTGACGAAGATTCAGGACAGACAGTTATCTCTGGTATGGGCGAACTTCATCTTGATATTATTATCGACCGTTTGAAGCGTGAATTCAAAGTAGAGTGTAATCAAGGTGCGCCTCAGGTTGCATATAAGGAAGCTATTACTCGCGAAGTTGAGCACCGTCAGGTATTCAAGAAACAGTCTGGTGGACGTGGTAAATTTGCTGATATCTCATTCCGTTTATCTCCAGTTGATGAAGATTTCGAAGGAGAAGGATTGCAGTTTGTTGATACTATTAAAGGTGGACGTATTCCTAAGGAATTTATTCCTTCTGTAGCGAAAGGTTTCAAAGATGCGATGGTTAATGGTGTTTTAGCAGGTTATACTGTTGATTCATTAAAGGTTGTATTGTTTGATGGATCTTTTCATCCAGTTGACTCGGATCAATTATCATTTGAATTGGCTGCTAAACAAGCTTTTAAAGAAGCATGTGGTAAAGCAGGACCAGTTATTCTTGAGCCTATTATGAAAGTTGAAGTTGTTACTCCAGAAGAATATATGGGTGATATCATCGGTGACTTGAATAAACGTCGTGGTCAGATCGAAGGAATGGAATCTAAGCATGGTGCTCGTGTAGTAGTTGCTAAAGTGCCATTGTCAGAGCAATTCGGTTATGTAACTGTATTGAGAACTCTATCTTCTGGTCGTGCGAACTCTTCTATGGAATTCTCACATTTTGAAGATGTACCTAAGGGAATTGCTAAAGATGTAGTAGAAGCCGCTAAGGGTAAAGTAGAATTATTGTAATTAATATCGTAATAGATTTAATAATATGAGCCAGAAAATAAGAATTAAACTGAAATCTTACGATCACAACTTGGTTGACAAGTCAGCTGATAAGATTGTAAAGACAGTTAAGGCTACAGGTGCGGTAGTGAGTGGACCAATTCCACTTCCTACTCACAAGAGAATATTTACTGTTCTTCGTTCAACTTTTGTGAACAAGAAATCAAGAGAACAATTTCAGCTTTCTTCATTTAAGCGTTTAATTGACATTTACAGTTCAACTGCAAATACAATTGATGCTTTAATGAAACTTGAGTTGCCAAGTGGAGTAGAAGTTGAGATCAAGGTTTGATAGACAGTATTGTTAGTTTTATTTTAAAACAAAAAGAGAAATGCCAGGATTAATTGGAAAAAAAATCGGAATGACTTCCGTTTACAGTGCCGAGGGAAAATGTATTCCATGCACTGTCATTGAGGCAGGTCCATGTGTCGTAACACAAGTTAAGACTCTTGAGTCTGACGGTTACGCAGCACTTCAGTTGGCTTTTGAAGAAAAGAAAGAAAAGCGAACAACTAAGGCGCTAGATGGGCACTTTAAAAAGGCAAACACAACTCCTAAGAAGAAACTTGTTGAATTTTCGAATTTCGACAAAGAGTATGCTTTAGGAGAGGCTGTTACTGTTGATATTTTTGCTGATACAGTTTATGTAGACGTAGCAGGAGTAACAAAGGGTAAAGGTTTCCAGGGTGTTGTGAAGCGTCATGGGTTTGGCGGAGTAGGTGGCGCAACACACGGTCAACACAACCGTTTACGTGCACCTGGTTCTATTGGTGCTGCATCTTACCCAGCTCGCGTATTTAAGGGCATGAGAATGGCCGGACGTATGGGTGGGGATACTGTGAAGGTTCAAAACCTTCAGGTTCTTAAGGTAATTCCTGAGAACAACTTATTATTAGTTAAAGGATCTCTTCCAGGGTCTAAAGGTTCATACGTAATTATTGAAAAGTAATGGAATTAACTATTTTAAACACAGCTGGAGAAGATACAGGAAGAAAAATTGAATTAAATGATTCAGTTTTCGGCATCGAACCAAACGAGCACGCTATTTACTTAGATGTAAAACAATTTTTAGCAAACCAACGTCAAGGAACTCACAAGTCAAAAGAGAGAGCTGATATTTCTGGTTCAACAGCTAAGATTAAAAAGCAAAAAGGTACAGGTACAGCTCGTGCGGGTAGTATCAAATCTCCTTTGTTTCGTGGTGGAGGACGTTGTTTCGGACCACGTCCAAGAAACTACAGTTTCAAATTGAACAGAAAACTTAAGCAATTAGCTCGTAAATCTGCATTGTCAGTTAAAGCTAAAAACAACGCTTTAGTTGTTGTTGAAGATTTCAGTTTTGAAGCAGTAAAGACAAAATTGTTTGTTGATCTTCAAAATAATCTGAAAGTGGCTGATAAAAAAGTACTTTTGGTATTAAACGAAGAGAATAAAAACATATATTTGTCGTCTCGTAATTTGAAGAATATTGAAGTTGTGCGTGTTTCTGACCTTGCAACTTACGATATTATGAAAGCTTCAACTTTATTATTCGTTGAGAGTTCGGTTAAAGGGCTCGATGAAATGTTTAAACTAAATTAAGTTTAAAAAATGGAAATTTTATTAAAGCCCCTCGTTACTGAGAAGATGACTGACCTAAGCGAAAGATTAAATCGCGTAGGTTTTGTTGTGGATCGCAGAGCGACAAAGATCGATATTAGAAGAGCAGTTGAGAAAATGTACAATGTGAAAGTTGCGGCAGTCAATACCATGAATTATCAAGGTAAGAAGAAAAGCCGTTTTACTAAAGCTGGTGCAATTGAAGGAAGAACTGTTTCTTTTAAGAAGGCGATTATAACTTTAGTTGAAGGAGATAATATAGATTTTTATAGCAATATTTAATTAAAAAATGGCTGTACGTAAATTAAAACCTGTAACTCCTGGTCAAAGACATAAGATCCTTAATACCTTTGAGCAGGTAACTACAGACAAACCTGAAAAATCATTGTTAAGACCAATGAAGAAAACTGGTGGTAGAAATAACACCGGGAAGATGACAATGAGATATATAGGTGGTGGTCACAAAAGAAGATATCGAGTAATCGATTTCAAAAGAGACAAGGATACTATCCCTGCCAAAGTTGTATCAATAGAGTACGATCCAAACCGTACTGCGCGCATTGCTTTGCTTGTGTATGCAGATGGTGAGAAGCGTTACATTATTGCTCCAAATGGCTTAGAGGTAGATCAAGTACTTGTTTCTGGTAGAAACGTTGCTCCAGAGATCGGAAATGCAATGCCATTATCAGATATCCCATTAGGTACAATAGTTCATAATATTGAATTAAGACCCTCTCAAGGTGCTGTGATGGCTCGTAGTGCTGGTGCATATGCTCAACTCGTTTCTCGAGATGGCAAATATGCAATGATCAAATTACCTTCGTCAGAAGTTAGAATGATTCTTGTAACCTGTAAAGCTACAATCGGTACTGTTTCTAATAGCGATCACGCTTTAGAAAGAAGTGGTAAAGCTGGTCGTACTCGCTGGTTAGGTAGAAGACCTCGTGTTCGTGGTGTAGTGATGAATCCAGTTGATCACCCAATGGGTGGTGGTGAAGGTAAATCTTCAGGTGGACATCCACGTTCTAGAACAGGAGTCTTGGCAAAAGGTTTCAAAACCCGTGCTAAGAAGAATGCTTCTAATAAGTATATCGTTGAAAGAAGGAAAAAATAATTTGATTAACTAAGTTGTTATGAGTCGTTCATTAAAAAAAGGCCCTTTTATCGATTTCAAATTGGATAAAAGAGTAATAGAACAAAACGAGTCAGGTAAAAAATCAGTGATTAAAACCTGGTCACGTCGTTCTATGATCTCTCCAGATTTCGTAGGCCACACGATTGCCGTTCACAACGGAAATAAATTCATTCCTGTATATGTTACCGAGAATATGGTCGGCCATAAATTAGGAGAATTTGCACCAACTCGTACCTTTAGAGGTCACGCAGATAAGAGAAAACGTTAAGCGTGACGTTGGTTTTAATTAACATTTTGAATTCATAGAAATGGGAGCTAGAAAAAGAATAAAAGCAAACCAAATAAAGGAGCAGAATTTAAGCAAAGCATTTGCTAGCTTAAAGAATGTTCCGACTTCGCCTCGCAAAATGCGCCTGGTTGCCGATATGGTAAGAGGTATGGAGGTGAACCGAGCTTTAGATGTACTTCGTTTCAGTCCAAAAGAAGCATCGAATCGCGTAGAAAAACTAGTGCTTTCTGCTATTGCCAACTGGCAAGCTAAGAATGAAGGAAAAAGACTAGAGGAAAGTGCATTATATGTGAAAGAAATTTCAGTAGATTCTGCACGAATCCTTAAACGTCTAAGACCTGCACCTCAAGGGAGAGCGCATAGAATTAAGAAGAGATCAAATCATGTAACTATATTACTTGGTAGCAAAACTGCCGAAAGTGATACAAAAGAATAGTTAGAATGGGACAAAAAGTAAATCCAATAGGAAATCGACTAGGAATCATCAGAGGATGGGATTCTAACTGGTTTGGTGGAAAAAACTACGGTGAGAAGCTTGTTGAGGACACAAAAATTCGTAAGTATTTAAATGTTCGTTTAGCAAAAGCAAGTATTTCAAAAATCATAATTGAAAGAACTCTTAAACTTATCACAATTACTATCAACACTGCAAGACCTGGTATTATTATCGGTAAAGGTGGTCAAGAAGTAGATAAACTTAAAGAAGAGTTAAAGAAGATTACTGACAAAGAAGTACAGATAAACATCTTTGAAATTAAGCGTCCTGAGTTGGATGCCGTAATCGTCGCTAATAACATTGCTCGTCAAATTGAAGGTCGTATCGCCTACAGAAGAGCAACTAAGATGGCCATTGCTTCTACAATGAGAATGGGTGCTGAAGGAATTAAAATTCAAATCTCAGGTCGTTTAAATGGAGCAGAGATGGCACGTTCTGAAATGTATAAAGAAGGACGTACTCCTCTTCACACTTTAAGAGCAAATATTGATTACTGTTTAGCTGAAGCTTTAACAACTTATGGCTTATTAGGAATCAAAGTTTGGATCTGTAAAGGTGAGATTTATGGTAAACCAGATTTAACTCCAAATGCAGGATTGCGCGATGCTCGTGCACCTAAAGGTGGAAAGCCTGGTTTTAATAGAAGAAAAAAGAAGTAGTCTTTAAAATTTAATGTATTAGTACGATGTTACAACCAAAAAGGACTAAATTTAGGAGACAACAAAAGGGAAGAATGAAAGGTGATGCAGGTCGCGGAACTGAATTAGCATTTGGATCTTTTGGGATTAAATCACTTGAAACTAAGTGGTTAACCGGTCGTCAGATTGAAGCTGCTCGTGTTGCAGTAACCCGATATATGCAAAGACAAGGTCAACTGTGGATAAGAGTATTCCCAGATAAACCTATCACTAAGAAGCCTGCAGAGGTACGTATGGGTAAAGGTAAGGGTGCGCCCGAAGGATTCGTTGCTCCTGTTTCACCAGGAAGAATGTTATTCGAGTGTGAAGGTGTGCCTTTTGAAGTTGCTAAAGAGGCTTTACGTCTTGCAGCTCAAAAATTACCTGTTACTACAAAGTTTGTCGTAAGACGTGATTATGTTGAAAATTCAAATGATTAATCATGAAGAATTCAGAAATTAAAGAGTTAACAACACAGGAGATAGTAGAAAAGTTGGACGCTGAAAGAACAGCATTAACTCGATTCAACCTAAATCACGCTATTTCACCTTTGGAGAATCCTTTGCAAATAAAGGAAACCAGACGTAATATTGCAAAATTAATGACGAATTTACGTCAGAGGCAATTAACTGAAAAGTAAAAAAGTGATGGAAAGAAACCTTAGAAAAGAACGTATCGGGGTAGTGGTAAGCGACAAAATGGATAAAACCATTACTGTTGCAGTACACACTAAAGAAAAACACCCAATTTACGGAAAGTTCGTGAACAAGACTAAAAAGTTAACTGCTCACGACGAAGAGAACACCTGCAATGAAGGTGATACCGTAAAGATCATGGAAACCCGACCTTTAAGTAAAAATAAGACTTGGAGATTAGTTGAACTTATTGAAAGAGCTAAGTAATCATGATACAAACAGAAAGTAGACTATTAGTAGCTGATAACAGCGGAGCCAAAGAAGTTCTTTGTATTCGTGTGTTAGGCGGAACCAAAAAGCGCTATGCATCAATTGGCGACAAAATTGTGGTTACCGTTAAACATTCAATTCCAGGTTCGGAGATGAAAAAAGGAACAGTAACCAAAGCCGTTGTTGTTCGTGTAAAAAAAGAGATTAGAAGAAATGATGGGTCTTATATCCGCTTTGACGATAACGCTTGCGTGTTGTTGAATACAGCAGAAGAGATGAGAGGAACCCGTATTTTTGGACCTGTTGCAAGAGAACTACGTGAAACTAACATGAAGATCGTTTCTCTAGCACCAGAAGTATTATAATCTTGTAAACTTAGAACAATGCGAAAAAAGTTACATATTAAAAAGGGTGATACCGTAATTGTAAACGCAGGGGAATCTAGAGGCCAGGAAGGTAAAGTTTTAGAAGTAATTGTTGACAAGCAACGAGCAATTGTTGAAGGTGTTAACATGATGTCTAAACATACCAAACCTAACGCTGCTAACCCTCAAGGCGGTATTATTAAGCAAGAGGCTCCTATTCATATTTCAAATTTGAATGTGAAGGATCCTTCTACAGGGAAGTCAACCCGAATTGGTAGAAAATTGAATGACAATAACAAATTAGTTAGATACGCTAAAAAGTCAGGGGAGGATATCCAGTAATGAGTTATACACCATCTCTTAAAAAACAGTATTCAGAGGAAGTAGTTCCAGTTTTAATGAAGGAATTCAACTACAAATCTGTAATGCAAGTTCCTAGATTAACGAAGATAGTACTTAATCAAGGTGTTGGACAAGCAATTGCTGATAAGAAAGTTTTAGAGTTCTCATTGAACGAATTAACTTCTATCACTGGACAGAAAGCAGTATCAACTCTATCGTCTAAAGATATTTCTAACTTTAAGTTACGTAAAGGTATGCCAATTGGTACTACTGTTACATTACGTCGCGAGCACATGTACGAATTTCTTGAGAAATTAGTTCGTGTTGCTTTACCACGTATACGTGACTTCAAAGGTATTAATAGCAAACTAGACGGAAGAGGAAACTATACTTTAGGTATTGAAGAACAAATCATTTTCCCTGAAATCATTTTAGATGAAGTGAATAAGATTATGGGTATGAATATTACCTTTGTTACTTCTGCAAATACCGATGAAGAAGCCTATGCTCTTTTGAAAGAATTTGGATTACCATTTAAAAACATTAAAAAGTAATACGATGGCTAAAGAATCAATGAAAGCTCGCGAAGTTAAGCGTCAGAAATTAGTAGAAAAATACGCAGCTAAAAGAGCTAAATTAAAAGAGGAAGGTGACTATATCGGTCTTAGTCGTTTGCCTAAAAATTCTTCACCTGTTAGATTACATAACAGATGTAAATTAACTGGTCGTCCTAAGGGATACATGAGACAATTCGGTTTAAGTCGGATCACATTCCGTGAGATGGCTTCAGCAGGTTTGATCCCAGGTGTTCGTAAAGCGAGCTGGTAACCAACAACAACGTTCTTAAAAGAACTATTGTTAAATATTGTCCCGAGCAATCGGGATCAATTTAATTTTTTATATATAATGACAGATCCAATAGCAGATTTTCTTACTCGTTTGAGAAATGCAATTATGGCTAACCACAAAGTGGTTGAAATGCCTGCATCGAACGTTAAAAAAGAAATGACAAAAATTCTTAAGGATAAAGGATATATCCTTAATTACAAATTTGAGGATGATGGTTTGCAAGGCAAGATTAAAATTGCTTTGAAATATCATCCAGAGTCTAAGATTCCAGCAATTAAGGATCTTAAACGTGTCTCTAAGCCAGGTTTAAGAAAATATTGTGGAGCTACTGAATTGCCTCGTGTACTTAACGGTTTAGGTATAGCTATCTTATCTACTTCTCAGGGAGTGATGACTGATAAGGAAGCTCGCCAAAAGCATGTTGGTGGTGAAGTATTGTGTTTCGTTTACTAATATAGGGAGGATAAGAAATGTCTAGAATTGGAAAATTACCTATCGTTTTGCCTGCCGGAGTTGAAGTAAAGGTAAACAAAGATAATTCAGTGGTGGTTAAAGGACCTAAAGGTGAACTAACCCAACAGGTTAATCCTGTAATCAAAGTAACTGTTGAAGAAAACTCTATCGTTTTAGAGCGTCCAACGGATCAGAAGCCTCATAAAGCAATGCATGGTCTTTATCGTTCATTAATTAGCAACATGGTTGTTGGTGTAACTGAAGGATACAAAACTGAGCAAGAGCTTGTAGGTGTAGGTTACCGTGCGACTTCTAAAGGTCAGATCTTAGAGTTGGCTTTAGGTTATTCTCACTTGATTCATATGGAGATTGCACAAGAAGTTAAAGTAACAGCTGTTACTGAAAAACGTGCTAATCCGATTATTACTCTTGAGAGTTGCGATAAGCAATTGGTTGGTCAGGTTGCTGCAAAGATTCGTTCTTTCAGAAAACCAGAGCCATATAAAGGAAAAGGTGTTAAATTTGTTGGAGAACAGCTAAGAAGAAAAGCTGGTAAATCTGCGGGTAAATAATTTCTAAAACAGTAAATTATGGCTTTAACTAAGCGCGAAAGAAGACTTAGAATTAAAAGAAGAGTTCGTAAGTCAATTTCTGGAACTGCCGAAAGACCAAGAATGTCAGTTTTTCGTTCAAATAAGCAGATTTCAGTACAAATCATAGATGATATTACAGGAAAGACCATTATATCTATCTCATCTCTAGTAAAAGAAATTACTGAGAAGAATGGTAATAAATCAGAACAAGCAGAATTCGTAGGGCAAGCAATTGCTGAGAAAGCTGTTACTGCTGGTATTTCTGAAGTAGTGTTTGATAGAAATGGTTACTTATACCATGGTAGAATTAAATCTTTAGCGGACGCTGCTCGTAAAGGTGGCCTTAAATTTTAAGTATTATGGCAGATAAGAATATTAAGACTAGCGACGCAGAACTTAAGGATAAACTGGTTGCAATTAATCGTGTTACTAAGGTAACAAAAGGTGGACGTACTTTTAGCTTTTCAGCAATTGTTGTTGTTGGAAATGAGAATGGATTAATAGGTTGGGGGCTTGGAAAAGCAAGTGACGTTGTTAGTGCTATCTCTAAAGGTGTTGATGCTGCTAAGAAAAATCTGATTAAGGTTCCTGTACTTAAAGGAACTATTCCTCACGAGCAACTTGCACGTTTTGGTGGAGCAGAGGTTTTTATTAAGCCTGCTTCTCATGGTACCGGGGTAAAAGCTGGTGGTGCAATGCGTGCCGTACTTGAGAGTGTTGGTGTAACTGATGTACTTGCAAAGTCAAAAGGATCATCAAACCCTCATAATCTTGTGAAAGCTACTATTGAAGCTCTTGGAGAATTAAGAGATGCTCATACAATAGCTGATCAAAGAGGTGTTTCATTAGATAAAGTGTTTAACGGTTAAACTAAAGGAAATGGCTAAGATTAAAATTACCCAAGTTAAGAGTAAAATAGGGAGTAACGCTCGCCAAAAGAAAACTTTAGAAGCATTGGGATTGAAAAAGATCAATGGTACTGTTGAGCACGAGGCTACACCTCAAATTAAAGGAATGGTTGCAAAGGTGAGTCACCTAGTTACCGTTGAAGAATAATAATTGTTAATATTTTAGCATAAATATATTATGGACTTAAGTAACTTAAAACCCGCAGTTGGCTCTGTTAAGACAAATAAAAGAATCGGTCGCGGTCAAGGATCTGGTAGAGGTGGTACTTCTACTAGAGGACATAAAGGTGCAAAGTCAAGATCTGGATACTCAAAGAAAGTTGGTTTCGAAGGTGGTCAAATGCCTTTGCAACG
The DNA here is from genome assembly GCA_016744515.1 of Marinifilaceae bacterium. GTDB lineage: Bacteria > Bacteroidota > Bacteroidia > Bacteroidales > Marinifilaceae > Ancylomarina. The sequence goes on from JADGEF010000014.1 coordinate 32,503, forward strand.
TCGAGTTCCTAAATTTGGATTTAAAAACATTAATAGAGTTGAATACAAAGCTATTAATGTTGAAGTATTGCAAGTATTAGCTGAGAAAAACAACCTTACTACTATTGATGTTGAAGTTTTAGTTAACGCAGGAATGTGTAGCAAAAATGACAAAATCAAAGTTTTAGGTAATGGTGTATTATCTGCTAAACTTGAAGTTAAAGCTCATGCGTTCTCGAAGACTGCTCAATCAGCGATTGAAGCAGTAGAAGGAACTGTTGTTAAATTGTAAGATTAGATAATGAAAGGTTTAATAGATACATTGAAGAACATCTGGAAGATTGAAGATTTAAGATCAAGAATCTTAACAACTTTAGCTCTTCTATTGGTTTACCGTTTAGGAACCATGATAGTGTTGCCGGGGATAGACCCAGCTCACTTAGGCGCATTAAAATCTCAAACTGCTGATGGAGTATTAGGTTTGTTAGATATGTTTTCAGGGGGTGCATTCTCGAATGCCTCAATTTTTGCCCTTGGAATCATGCCTTATATTTCTGCATCTATCGTTATTCAGTTAATGGGAATTGCTGTACCTTACTTTCAACGTTTACAACGTGAAGGTGAGAGTGGTACTCGTAAAATCAATCAGATTACACGTTACTTAACCGTCGTTATTCTTATTCTTCAAGCACCAGGATATTTATTAAACCTTCACTCGACATTGCCTGAAGCAGCTTTCATTTTGAAAGGCTTTTTCTTTACTGCATCTTCAATAGCTATGCTTGCAGCTGGATCCATGTTTATCATGTGGTTAGGTGAAAAGATTACAGACAAGGGAATCGGTAACGGTATTTCTATCATCATCATGATTGGTATTATTGCTCGTTTGCCTTTTAACTTTATAGCTGAACTTGGATCAAGATTAGAAGGTCAAGGTGGTGGATTAATTCTACTTGTTCTTGAAATTGTAATTCTGTTCGTTGTATTTGCTCTTACTATTTTATTAGTACAGGGTACAAGAAAGATACCTGTTCAGTACGCAAAGCGTATTGTGGGTGCAAAGCAATATGGTGGTGTTCGTCAGTACATTCCTTTAAAAGTGAATGCAGCTGGTGTTATGCCTATTATCTTTGCTCAGGCTATTATGTTCTTGCCAATGGCATTTGTGAACTATGCGAGTTCAGATTCATTATCAGGAGTAGCTGCTGCCTTAAGTAACTACACAGGATTTTATTACAATGCTTTGTTCTTTGTAATGATTGTGTTGTTCACTTATTTTTATACGGCTATTACAGTTAATCCAACGCAAATGGCGGAGGATATGAAAAAGAATGGTGGTTTTATACCAGGTGTTAAACCAGGTAAGAAAACTGTAGATTTCTTAGATACTGTAATGTCTCGAATCACTTTACCAGGTTCTTTATTCTTAGGTTGGATTGCAATTATGCCTGCCTTTGCAATGTTAGCTGGTATAAATAGTGGTTTTGCTCAATTCTTCGGAGGTACTTCATTATTGATTTTAGTAGGTGTCGTTTTAGACACTCTACAACAAATCGAAAGTCATCTATTGATGCGTCATTACGATGGTTTGATGAAGTCTGGAAGAATTAAAGGTAAATCTCCAGCAGGAGCTGCTGCATTTTAAAATATTTTTGCTTTCTTTGCAAAATGATTTTTTACAAGACTGAGGAGGAGATAGCGTTGCTTGAACAGAGTAACATGCTGGTGGCCAGAACTCTTGGGGAAATCTCTAAGAGAATATGCCCCGGCATATCAACTCTAATGTTAGATCAAATTGCAGAAGAATATATAAGGGATAATGGTGGTAAACCAGGATTTCTTGGTTACGATGGATTCCCTAATACACTTTGTATGTCGGTTGGCAAGCAAGTTGTACATGGAATACCATCTTCCTATGAATTGAAAGAAGGGGATATTTTATCTTGTGATTGTGGTGTTTTGTTGAATGGTTTTTATGGCGATTCAGCATATACATTCAGTGTAGGAGAAGTAAAGCCTGAGATTAAATCGTTACTAAAAGTAACTAAGGAAGCTCTTTATAAAGGCATAACTAATGCGGTCGAAGGAAACCATTTGGGAGATATCGGCTATGCCATTCAAGAACATGCAGAGAAACATGGTTTTTCTGTTGTACGAGAAATGGTAGGACACGGAATTGGTAAGGATTTGCATGAAGATCCACAGGTTCCAAATTTTGGTAAACAACATAGAGGTTTAAAATTGAGAAATGGTTTAGTAATAGCTATTGAACCGATGATCAATTTAGGCAAAAAGGAAATTTATCAAGATGAAGATGGTTGGGCAATTATCACTGCAGATGGTTTACCTTCTGCACATTTTGAACATACAATTGTAGTTCGAAATGGACAAGCTCAAATCCTGTCCAGTTTTGAATTTATTGAGGAATATAATAACATATAATACATTTATTACTTATGGCTAAACAGCCTTCAATAGAACAAGACGGTACCATTACCGAAGCATTATCAAATGCAATGTTTCGTGTAGAACTTGAGAACGGACATGTGATAACAGCACATATCTCTGGGAAAATGAGAATGCACTATATTAAGATCTTGCCTGGGGATAAGGTTAAAGTGGAAATGTCGCCATACGATCTTACTAAAGGGCGCATTACTTTTAGATACAAAAATTAAATTTCGATAAAATGAAGGTAAGAGCATCTGTAAAGAAACGTTCTGAAGATTGTAAAATCGTTAGAAGAAAAGGGCGTTTGTATGTGATTAATAAAAAGAATCCTAAGTTTAAACAACGTCAAGGATAATTAAGTTAACTTGTAAATAAATAAATAAATTTTATGGCTAGAATTGTTGGAGTCGATTTGCCTCAAAACAAAAGAGGAGTTATTAGTTTAACTTACATCTTTGGAATTGGTAGAAGCGCCGCAAAACAAATCCTTGATGAAGCTGGTGTTAGTTATGACACTAAAGTTAAGGACTGGACAGATGATGAAGCTGGAAAGATTCGTCAGGCTATTAACGCAGCCTTCAAAGTAGAAGGTGAATTGCGTTCTTTAAATCAACTGAACATTAAGCGTTTGATGGATATCGGATGTTATAGAGGAATCCGCCACCGTGTTGGTTTACCATTGCGTGGACAGAGAACTAAAAATAACTCCCGTACTAGAAAGGGTAAGAGAAAAACAGTTGCAAACAAAAAGAAAGCAACTAAATAATTGTTAAGTTATGGCAAAGAAGGCAGCATCAGTTAAAAAGAAAGTTGTGAAGGTTGAAGCATTAGGACAAGTGCACATCCACTCATCATTCAACAACATTATCATTTCAATGACCAATAACACTGGTCAGGTTATTTCTTGGTCATCGGCCGGTAAAATGGGATTTAGAGGTTCTAAGAAGAATACTCCATATGCAGCTCAACAGGCAGCATCCGATTGTGCTAAGGTCGCTCATGACCTAGGTTTGAGAAAAGTTAAAGTATACGTTAAAGGTCCTGGTAACGGACGTGAATCTGCAATTCGTGCAGTAAATTCTTGTGGTATAGATATCGCAGAAATCATCGATGTTACTCCACTACCACATAATGGTTGTAGACCTCCAAAGAGACGTAGAGTATAATTAAAATTCAGCTTAAATTTTGTTCGGTTTTTTTTTCTTTTGATATCCTCTCAAGAACAGCGGCCCTTTTAAAACCGATAACTTTTTAAGTCACTTAAACGTAAAAAAATTAAATTTAATAAGAGATGGCTAGATATATAGGACCAAAGAGTAGAATTGCTAGAAAATTTGGAGAGCCAATTTTTGGACCTGACAAGGCATTTGAAAATAAAAACTACCCTCCAGGACAGCACGGTAACAGCCGTAGAAGAAATAAAATGTCTGAATATGGGGTTCAGTTGAAAGAGAAGCAAAAAGTAAAATACACCTATGGTGTATTAGAAAAGCAATTCTCTAACTTATTTAAAAAGGCCGCAAGAAGTAAGGGTATTACTGGTGAAGTATTGTTACAACTCCTAGAATGTCGTTTAGACAATGTTGTTTATAGATTAGGCGTTGCTCCAACAAGATCAGCTGCTCGCCAGTTGGTTAGCCATAAACACATTACTGTGAACGGTCAGGTTTGTAATATCGCTTCATTTTCAGTAAAAGCCGGGGATATCGTAGGAGTTCGTGAAAAATCGAAGTCTTTAATTGCTATTACCGATTCTTTATCTACTGCAAGATACAACCAAGCATCTTGGTTGGAGTGGGATCAAACTTCACTTAGTGGTAAGTTTTTAAACATTCCAGAAAGAACTGAGATTCCTGAGAACATCAAGGAGCAGTTAATCGTTGAATTGTATTCTAAATAAAAATAGTTAATCAATATTTTATGGCAATATTAGCTTTCCAGAAACCGGACAAAGTTATTATGCTCGACGCTGACGATCGATTCGGAAAATTCGAATTTCGTCCATTAGAGCCAGGATATGGTATTACAATAGGTAACGCCTTAAGAAGAATATTACTTTCTTCTTTAGAGGGATATGCTATTACTACTATTAAGGTTCAAGGTGTTGATCATGAGTTTTCTACTGTACCAGGTGTTATTGAGGACGTAACCGAAATGATCCTGAACTTGAAACAAGTTCGGTTTAAACAAAAGGTTGAAGAAGTTGATCGTGAATTGGTAACTGTTACCATTTCGGATCAAGAAACTTTTACAGCAGGCGATATTAACAAGTTCCTAACTGGTTTCGAAGTGTTGAATCCTGAGCTTGTGATTTGTAGAATGGACAGCTCTGCCAAATTGCAATTGGATTTGACTATCAATAAAGGTCGTGGTTATGTTCCTTCAGTAGAGAACAAGCCTGTTGATGCTGAATTTGGAGTAATTCCAATTGACGCTATTCACACACCAATTAAGAACGTGAAGTTCAATGTTGAAAACTATCGTGTAGAGCAGAAGACTGACTATGAAAAGTTGATATTCGAAATCACTACTGATGGTTCGATTCATCCAAAAGAAGCGTTGAAAGAAGCTGCTAAAGTGCTTATTTATCACTTCATGCTATTCTCAGATGAAAAGATTACTCTTGACACTGATGAGAAGTTTGCAAACGAAGAGTTTGATGAAGAAGTTCTACACATGCGTCAACTTCTTAAGACTAAGTTGGTAGATATGGATCTTTCTGTAAGAGCATTGAACTGCTTGAAAGCTGCTGATGTTGATACATTAGGAGAACTTGTTCAATTCAACAGAAACGACCTATTGAAATTTAGAAACTTTGGTAAGAAATCTTTAACCGAGTTAGATGATTTATTAGAATCATTGAATCTTACTTTCGGTATGGATATTTCTAAGTATAAATTAGATAAGGAATAAGGTAAAATGAGACATAGAAAAAGATTTAATCACCTAGGAAGAAAAGCTGCCCACAGAAAGGCTATGCTTTCGAATATGGCGTCTTCTTTAATCTTACACAAAAGAATCAGCACAACTACTGCTAAAGCAAAAGCTTTAAGAATGTATGTAGAGCCGTTGATTACTAAAGGTAAGGAAGATACTACTCACTCAAGACGTGTTGTTTTTAGCTATTTAAAGCAAAAAGAAGCCGTTACTGAATTGTTCAGAGAAGTTGCAGCAAAAGTTGCTACTCGTAACGGAGGTTACACTCGTATTCTTAAGACAGGAAATCGTTTAGGAGATAACGCAGAAATGTGTATTATTGAACTAGTTGATTTCAATGAAACTTACGTAACAGAGAAAAAAGCTGAAGTTAAGAAAACTACACGTAGAAGAAAGAGCACTAAGAAAGCTGTTGAAACTACTGAAGTTGAAGCAACAGATGCTAAAGAGGAAGTTAAAGGCGAAGAGTAATCTTTCCTTTTTATATAAAAAGAGGGATAAAGTTAAACTTTATCCCTTTTTTAATGCCCTAAAGATTTTTGCAACGTTTGCGTAACTACAACATGTTTTTTTCGTAATTTTTATTGAAAAATATTACTTAAATTGCTAGTCTTTAGTGCTGAAATACAGAAGTTAATTCATTATAATAACAATAAAACATTTAGTTATGTCAGAAATTGTAAAGATTCACGGTCGTGAGATTCTTGACTCACGTGGAAATCCAACTATCGAAGTTGAAGTAACACTTGCAAGTGGTTATATGGGACGCGCTGGTGTTCCTTCTGGAGCTTCTACAGGTGAAAACGAAGCTTTAGAACTTCGTGATGGTGATAAGTCACGTTATTTGGGAAAAGGTGTGTTAAAAGCTGTTGAAAATGTGAATAACGTTATCGCTCCTGCTTTAATCGGCATGAATGCTACTAACCAAGTTGCTATCGATAAGGCTATGATCGCTCTTGACGGTACTAAAACAAAATCTAAACTAGGTGCTAATGCAATGTTAGGTGTTTCTTTAGCTGCTGCTAAAGCTGCTGCTGCATATTCAGAATTACCATTATACCGTTATATTGGTGGTGCTAATGCTAATGTTCTTCCAGTTCCTATGATGAACATTATCAATGGTGGATCTCACTCTGATGCGACTATTGCATTCCAGGAGTTCATGATTCGTCCTATTGGTGCTCCATCTTTCCGTGAGGCTTTAAGAATGGGTGCTGAAGTATTTCACGCTCTTGCAAAAGTTCTTAAAGGTAAAGGTCTTTCTACTGCTGTAGGTGACGAGGGTGGTTTCGCTCCAATGTTGGGTGGTACTGAAGAAGCTATTAACTGCATCCTTACTGCTATCAAAAATGCTGGTTACAAAGCTGGTCGTAAAGAAGATGGTGGTGATATTTCTATCGCTATGGACTGTGCTGCTTCTGAATTCTTCAAGGATGGTGTATACGATTACAGCATTTTTGAGCCAAATGGCGCAAAAAGAAATTCTGAAGAGCAAGCTGCTTATTTAGCTGAGTTAATTTCTAAATTCCCAATCGATTCTATCGAAGATGGTATGGACGAAGGTGACTGGGACGGATGGGTTGCTTTAAATGCTCTTATTGGTGATAAGTGTCAGATTGTAGGTGACGATTTATTCGTAACTAACACTGATTATCTTGCAAAAGGTATCGAGCTTAAGGCTGCTAACTCTATCTTGATTAAGGTAAACCAGATTGGTACTTTAACAGAGACTTTAAATGCTATTGAAATGGCTCACCGTGCTGGTTATACTTCAGTAACTTCTCACCGTTCTGGTGAAACTGAAGATGCTACTATCGCTGATATCGCTGTTGCAACTAACGCTGGACAGATTAAGACTGGTTCTTTGAGTCGTTCTGACCGTATGGCTAAGTACAACCAATTGCTTCGTATTGAAGAAGAATTGGGAGAAGATGCAATTTTCGGATGCTAATTATTAGTCCCGAGCATATATAGAAAAAGGAGTCTAACGACTCCTTTTTTTATGCCAAAAGATTAAATAATACATTTAGATATACTCCTTCATCAAATTGAAAAGGGTTTTAGATTGAAATGGCTTTGATATATATACATCCATACCAACTTCTATAGATACTGCTTTATCTGAAGAAAAATAGTTTGCACTAAATGCAATGATTGGAACTCTATAATCTTTGCTTTCTGCTTCAATTTCCCTAATACGTTGAGCAGCCTCAATACCACCCATGATAGGCATCTGAAGATCCATTAAGATCATGTCATATTGATTATTCTCAAATAGTTTAACTGCATCCTTGCCGTTTTCTGCTATTTCAACTTTACCTACTCTTGATCTTAAGTAGATTTCAATCGTTTTTCTATTACTTAGTTTATCTTCAACTAGTAATATTTTTGTTTCATTAATAGGAATATTTCGCTTTTCTATTTCCGTTTTAACGACTATACAAGAATCGATATTCTCTTCCCAACAAACACGTTCATTTTTTTTCATATATGTATATAATTAGTCGAGTAAGAAATTATTTGTTAACTGATTAAAGAATAAAATTAGGCATTTATATGATAAGATAAAATCTTATTTGTTAAAATATTTTATGATGCTTCTGTGACTGTATTAAACAGGATGGTTTCATGCTTTTTTGTTTAAGCAAAATTGATTTTAAATTGATCGCGTCATTAGTTTTTTTATTTTTGTGTGAAATTGATATTTAAGAATATAATGCAGTAGCTTTAAACTTATTATCAGTGAATTAAAATTACGAAATTGAGTTAAAATTTATATAGATGGCAGACGATAAGAAGATTATCTTTTCGATGGAGAGAGTGAGTAAAACTTTTTCATCTCAAAAAAAAGTATTGAATAATATTAACCTTTCTTTCTTTTACGGAGCGAAGATTGGAATTATTGGTTTAAATGGTTCGGGTAAATCCACATTGATTAAAATTATTGCTGGACTTGAACCTGCATTCGATGGTCATGTAGTATGGTCTAAAGATCACAATATTGGTTATTTGGCTCAGGAGCCAGAATTGGATGAGAATAAAACTGTAAGAGAAATTGTTGAAGAAGGTGTACAAGAGATT
>JADGEF010000015.1:0-35857 GCA_016744515.1 Marinifilaceae bacterium
TTTGCTTAAAGCTGAAAACAGAGAAATTGAACGTTGGGTTTTAGATGCATTGCGATACTTACATCACCCATTGCGTGAAAAGGAAGCGCTTACTTATCTACCTCAGAATTTAGAATTACTTAAGGAGATACAAGTCACTGGCGATATCTTTTTCCCTTACAATTGGTTGAGTTCTAGTTATAGCGGTCATCAATCGAAAGAGGCTGGTGATATTACTCGCAAATTCTTAGAGGAACGACCAAACTATCCTGAGAATCTGAAATTGAAGATTCTACAAACATCAGACTTGGTATTAAGGAAATAGAGAAAGTCATATATTTAAAAATGAGATAATATGTATTTAGCATTTGGCTTGGGAGCTTTTCAGGCCTTTCTATTCTCTCTCTTACTATTAATAAAAAAGGAGAAAAAACCAGCGGATAAATTTCTTGCTGGATTTTTCTTCGTTATATGCCTATACCTTCTTAATATTTACTCGGTTAAATATGCGGTGTGGAAAAGCCATCCGAACATTATTCTTATTATCACTTTTGTGTCGCTTACCTATGGACCCTTATTGTATTTCTACGTTACTTCCCTAATTAGACGCCGCATAAGTAAAAAACAATTACTCTATCATTCACTTCCCATATTGGGAACATTTATCGTGATATTACCCTTTATCTTTCGTGATGATAATGAGAAGTGGCTTTACTTCACTGATAAGTTTATCAACTTGCCTTTAAACGTATCCATTGGTACTTTCTTGCAATATTTATCGGCACCTATTTACTTCATTTGGATCATCAATATTCTAAATGGTCACAAAGAACATTTAAAGAACACGCATTCGTCTACCGATAGAATCAGTCTTGGCTGGATGCGCAAGCTACTGTATGGTGTTATTACGATTTGGTTGATTGATTGCGCCAATGTTTACGCTTTAAATTTCACCGACTTAGACGTTCATTACAGCATTTCGTGGCTTATCAAATTCTGTTTCATCGCCTTTATTATTCTTATCGGATTTTATGGTATTAACCAAGGGAACATATTTGCGACTGTTCAGGTAAATGATGAAAAGGAAAGCACATCTGCCAAAGAAGCGAAAAAGATTGTATCATATAAAAATGCAGAAGAGTATACCGATAAACTGATTCGTTATATGCAAACAGAGAAAATATATTTGAACAACGACATTCGCATTCAAGATATCGCAATATGTTTGAATCTACCTGTTCATGTTTTATCCCACATCATCAATACAAATCTGAATCAGAACTTTTACGATTTTGTAAATACATATCGAATTAATGAGGCAAAATTCCGATTACTCGATGAGAAATACAAGAGCCTAACCATAGTGGCAATTGCATTTGATTGTGGTTTTAATTCTAAAGCGACCTTTAACCGTTTATTCAAACAATACACTGGACTAACACCATCGCAATTCAAAAAAGACAAACTGACCTAAAACTGGTATAAATACAACAAAAAGCGTCTCACCATTTAATGATGAGACGCTTTCTATTTTGCGATATCGCATATTTGCTCATCAAAAAAAATTAAACACGATTTACGATGAGAAACAATTTTCACCCTACTCAAGCCCAAAACCGAATAGAACTATTGGATGTTCTTAGAGGCTTCGCCATTGCAGGCGTACTATTATCTAATATTATTATTTTAAGCGGGTATGTATTCACACCATTTTCCGATTTGAACAACATGCCTATGGCAAACTTTAATCGTTGGCTTAGCATTATTGCAGCCTCAATACTTCAAGGGAAATTCTACCCCATTCTTATGATGCTTTTTGGTGCTGGCTTATTTATGCAATTCAGAAAAAGTAAACAAGATGGCTTTCTAAAATTCTTTAGTTGGAGAATGTTTGTTCTCATTTTAATAGGCTTAATACATATGACTTTTTGGGCAGGCGATGTGGTTACAATTTATGCTCTCTTCTCATTTCTTCTTATACCCATGCGGAATATGAAACCCAAATCTTATTTAATTGTGGCTCTAGTCATGTTTGTATTGCACTTTGGGGTTGCCTACGCACAAAGTATTGCAACGGGTGCAGAAAACGTGGAACATATTGCACAGTTTGAACTACCTGGAGTAAAACCCTATGATTTAATCAGTACGGTTCAAAATGAAGGTTTTGCAGGCCTATGGTTTATCACTCATAAACAAATGTCATTCCTATTAACCGTTCCTCGATACCTAAGAGTTACACCAAGTACTTTATTACTATTCATGCTAGGTGCATACATGTTTGGATCAGGGCTTTTATCAGGTAGAGTGCACAAGGCTAAATACCTATTCTCTTTCCTTACAATAGGTTTAATCGGTTCTTATTTAATGTTCTATGTATCGTGGTCGTTCAGTATTATTGGCAACTTATTTTTAGCTCTTACTTACATTTCTCTTATTGCAGTAATAATGGGAACACGCATTGGGCAAAAATTCTTAAGCGGCTTAGCCCCTTTAGGTCGAATGGCATTAAGTAACTATATTATGCAATCGGTGATTTGCATTCTTATCTTTTATGGTCTTGGTCTCGGCTACTTTGCCAAACTCCCACTCTATCAAATTTTCCTTATCGGACTTGTGATACTTCAATTTCAGATTCTATTTAGTAGATACTGGCTTAAAAAACACAATTTTGGCCCCTTAGAAGGTGTCTGGAGAAGATTGACTTACGGGAAAAATATCAATTCCTAAAACTAAAGTCCCAAACACGATTTTGCATAAAAAAAGACCAAGCTAAAAGCTTGGTCTTTCCATATCTTAATCCGAAACAGTTTTGTTTACGGGAATTAGTTCTTTGTATCTTTTACAATAACATCGTGTGCACCACCTTCGATAATACTCGTAGATGAAACCAAAGTTATTTTAGATTCTTTTTGCAATTGAGAAATCGTTGTAACACCACAGCTACACATGGTCGATTTAATTTTACCGATTGTGATATCCAAGTTATCTTTCAATTTACCTGCATAAGGCACATAACTATCTACACCTTCTTCAAACTTAAGGCTATTGTTACCACCCATATCGTATCGTTGCCAGTTTCTAGCTCTGTTCGAACCTTCGCCCCAATATTCTTTTACGTAGTTGCTACCAACTAAAAGTTTTCTTGTAGGACTCTCATCAAAACGAGCAAAATATCTTCCCATCATTATAAAATCAGCTCCCATAGATAAGGCTAAAGTCATATGATAATCCTGAACAATACCACCATCAGAGCAGATTGGAATATACTCTCCAGTCTTTTCGAAATACTCATCGCGAGCTTGTGCTACTTCGATTAAAGCAGTAGCCTGACCTCTACCAATTCCTTTTTGTTCTCTGGTAATACAAATAGATCCACCACCTACACCAACTTTAATAAAATCGGCACCAGCTTCGGCTAAATATAAAAAGCCTTCTTTATCAACAACATTACCAGCACCTACAGTTACTTTGCCATTGTAATGTTCCTTTATCCATTGAATGGTAATTTTCTGCCATTCCGAAAATCCATCAGATGAATCAATACACACGGTATCAACACCAGCTTCAACCAATGCAGGTACACGCTCTTCAAAATCTCTTGTATTGATACCAGCACCTACAATTAATCTTTTCTGATTATCTAATAATTCGTTGTGATTCTCTTTGTGATTATCGTAATCTTTTCGGAACACAAAATATTTTAAATTTTGATCCTTATCGATAACCGGAAGGGTATTTAATTTGTGCTCCCAAATAATATCATTAGCTTCTGTTAAAGAAACTCCAAGTTCACCTACAGCCAATTCAGGCAATGGTCTCATAATATCTTTAACTTTTTTACTCAAACTATCTTTACTTGTTCGGTAATCGCGACCTGTAATAATTCCTAAGAATTTCCCATTTGGACTACCATCTTCAGTTACTCCAATAGTAGAAAAACCAGTTGCCTCTTTCAGGTTTAAAACATCCTCTAAAGTTTGCTCTGGTGTAATATTAGCACGACTTTCAACAAAACCAGCCTTGTGTTTCTTTACTCTTCGAACCATTCCAGCCTGCTGTTCTATAGACTGAGAACCAAAGATAAATGAAACGCCACCTTCTTTTGCTAAAGCAATTGCCATTCCGTCGTCAGAAACTGACTGCATAATAGCAGATACAAAAGGGGTTTTCATATTGATTTTTGATGATTCTCCTTTTTTAAATCGAACCAGAGGTGTCATCATATCAACCTTATCTGGAGTACAATCTACCTTAGTTAAGCCAGGTATAATTAAATACTCATTAAACGTTCTAGAAACTTCATTAATAATCTTAGCCATGATTGTTTGATCGTTATTGAATGGTTGTTCAAATAAAAAATTTTACGAAAGTACTAAATATACACTTTCAATCACACCTAAAAGGAAGAAAAATGTAATCAATCAGTTAAAAAAAATCTCCAAAGAGGGTAAGCTGAACCTAGTGTTTCTTGCTATTACGATAAAAAGAAACTGGAGATATCATCATTCAAAAACTAATAGTTATTCTACTGCTGTAGCAGGGCTCACCTCATTTAAATAGATACAGACATCCTATTCGATAGGTTCAGTTGTGGTATTATACTAACTAGTATCTTACAGAAAAAATCTATACCTTTTTCACTGATGTACAATAATGACTATATCCTAATATTAATGGATCTAACGATTGAAGCATTTCTTGAGACGTTTCATATATTAATAATTTTGTATTTTGTTCAGAACCGTCTTTAACTATAGGTTTCCCCTGAGAAACGGCGCCAGCTCTTTGTTCAAATACAAGTAAATTGATTAAGAGAATCAAAAATGGAATGACAATTAACCCAACAAATACCCATATCTATTTCGTTAGTAAAACTTTTCTTGCAGCCATAGCTTCTTGTTTTATTGATGATCTGATTATTTCTTATTTGACTAACAATGTACATCAATTTCTCATGAAATGATATATCAGGACGAGACAACACCATTAAAGAAAGGGTGACTCACCTAATTGAGTCACCCTTTTTATTTCACTAAAATATTCTAAAACTAAGCCACAGGCTCTTTCCCATTTTCCTTAACAGTTGAAGCTAAGCGATTAATGTTGTGACAATCGTGATTGGTTATAATTTCAACTTGAGCATGATTTATTTCATGCCATACGCCATTTACACAATACTTAAAATTAGCAACACCTTTTTGCCAATTCTCATCAAGAACGATACGTAAAGATAAATTCTTGCTTATCTGAGGTACATCGTGTATTATAGGCTGGAAAGGATTAATACCTTCAGCAACAAGAAGAATACTACACGACTCCATAGTACACATGTAACTATAATCACCTTGTAACTCCGATGTAATATTCAAAGGGGGATTAATAGCTTGAGAAATACGAGCCATACCAGAAACTCTTTTGTTTACAGTATTAACTGTTAAATTCAAATTCAACTCAACACCACCTTGCAAGTGATTCGAGATTCTATAACTTGCGTTAAATAAACCCACATTTTTAGTTTCCATCTTCCTTGTATTATATAGGATTCTCCTACTCTATTATAAGGTTTTTCGGATTCGACCTACAAGTCATAATTCGTTTTTTTTAGACTTGCCTAACAAAGCTCGGAAACAATAGCGTTAAAAAATATATCACAACATATCATTCGTTAATCAACAAAATAAGCACACTCGACTACTTTTTCAGAAATATATCTAAATTGAAATCTCAACTAGCATGATCAAATAAATAGACTTATTTAGTCTATTTTCACATCGGAAAAGAAAAAATGGTATTGTCAATATTCGATTGAATATTTTGCTGATGATTGATGTGACAATTGGGAAGGGTATTAAAATTAAGCTTAGAAAGTTCTTCTAATAAATATTGGGCATTCAACTCTCTTCTATTTACCTTTTTGTTTAGAGCAAATACAAGTAAATTACCTAAGGGATGTTTACGAATATCTTTGGGAATAATATGTTCCTGCTCGTTTAAATGATTGCGTGTAAGCTCATCTTTAGAATTTCCTGTAACAACAGGGATACCCATTAAACACTCTAAAAAAATTAAAGCCCAAGCGTACAGGTCGCATTGAGCCGTGGGAGAATTGCCTTTTAATTGTTCTGGAGAGTTATACATAGGAGATCTGAACTTTACTCCAGAACTTTTAAGCCCATCAATAGGTTCATAAGCTCCAAAATCGATCAACTTTACACGAAGATCATCCTCGCTTTCAAATATCATGATATTATGAGGCTTTAAATCACCATGAACGATCCCAACTGTGTGTGAATAAGCTAAAGCATTCAACACTTTCGTCATAATAATAGCTATAACAATTGGAGCTCTTCTTATAATAAGGAATTGCTTTAAGGTATCGCCAGGAATATACTCAAATACCACATAAGGTATTCCATTGTTGAGATCACCACTTTCGAAACAATTAATAATAGCTGAATGATTCAGAAAAGTATAAGATTTAATGCTCAGCTTAAAATAAGCAATGAGCTCTAGTTTGCTGGTTTCGCAACAATAAGAGGGAAGTTTAAGTATTTTAATGGCAACAAAACCGTCAGTATTAATTTGCTTGGCTTTATAAACGTGAGAGTTTCCACCTTCCCCAATTTTATCACAAATCACATATCCTTTTGATAGGAATTCTTTTTCCAGGTTTTGTTTCAATTCTTCCATAAGGTGTCTTATACGCAAATGAGAAAGTATTTTAACAATCTTCTTCTTCAATATAAAGTTCTTCTTTTCGAATTACAGCTTTGTCAAACCCGAAACGTAATTTCCTATTCTTTCGCTCTATAATGTTGACAAAAATATTCCCATAAGGATGAAGTTCAAGAACATGCTTACGTAAGCGATATATTAGGTTATTGATATAATAATCATCAACCTCCTTCAAAACTTCTTTACTTAGAATATCGCCTAAATCTTTACATCTAATCCATCCTCTTTGCTCATCGGTTAAACCGTCTGCTTTATCTCTTTGCCTTATTTTTACTAACTGTAATAGAAGTTGATTGTATGCTCTTGATCCCAAATCAAAAGTTAAATCGTTCAAATGAATTATAGCCTGCACATCTTCTTCATCGCAGCTCAGTATCAATTCTAAATACAGGTCTTGCGTTAAAGACAATTGCCTTTTGGTATCTTCCAAATATTCATTTTCTATAAACTCATATTCAACCTGATTAATTAGAAATGCTTTATTCGTATTAACGTAACAAACTATTTTACCGTCATCGTAAAGAAAATTATTGTTCACATCTCTATAAATTGTTTTTACCGTTTGATCTTCCCAAAAGACAATGCCATCAGGCAGTTCGATATTATCTTCGGTAGAATCGATTGCTTGTAAAAAACTTCGAGGTTGATCCGCATTTATTAGTTTACACGAATCGGCACAATTGCCAGAATAGGATATTAAATCGTTTTTATTAAGCCTAACACGTTCATGGCAAATTTGCTTCTCATTTACCAAGGTTCCGTTAGAACTAACGTCTGTTAAATACCACATGCCATTTTCCCAATGAATGATCGCATGACTTCGTGAGATATTTTTCCTATCGATTATACATCGATTACTTATGTCTCGCCCAATGGTGTGATGACAAAATAAAATAGTCCTTTTTCCCGTGTTTACATTTTCAAGAACTGCCATTATCAAATCATATTTAAGTGTTAGTAAATTTGTCTAATTCTAAATGAACATTATTATACTTTTGGTTCATGCAACAAAGAAACTACTTCATTACAAAGTAGTTTCTGTAGCTAATATTTTAAGAACTCTAATTTATTTCAGCTTCTTCTCTCTTTTTCTTTTGAGCTGCAATTCTGTCGCGAACCTTCCTATTATTTTCTTCAATTAATGTGTTCAACACATCGGTATAAGCTTTAAATTTGTCGGGCTGAGCAAGAGTCATTGCACCCAGGTAGCTTACTAGCTCCTGATTAATAATATCTTTTAGCTCTTTAGCAATAACCGATGCTGGTTTGGTATTTTCTCTTTCAAATTTATCCTCTATCAATTCAGCCTATGCCACATCGAAATCAGCTTGCGACCCTTCTAAATTCATCATTAACTGTTTTAGTTCTAAAACAGCCCTAATATCCTTTGCCAATTCGGGGGCATTTAAATCGCTCAACATAGCTCTAATTTGAGCACTCTCATTGGTATAACTACCACCTACGATCTTCATTCCATAACGGTTCAAGATTACTTTTACCTTCATCGCCTTTTCCTGGCTGGCACTAAGGCGACGCATGCACTTAGCCTCTACCTCGCAAAAAAGAGCTCTCACATCTATATCGCGAAGCTCATCTTTCTCCTTTAGTTCATTATTCAACCAACCTGCATTTATTTTTCGAAATAAGTTCTCCGTTCTCTCAGTCAATTTATCTACTGTTACCGTGTAATATGCATCATCGGCAATTACATATCTTTTACTTAATTCAATTATACCCTTACAGGATTCTGCTGTTTCGTTAGTGTTTGCTTTCGAACTAATCTTTCTCATAATTGTTTATTATTTTAATTAAAGATCTAAAGTAAAAATTATAATCAACAATAAAAACACTTATTATGATTTCTTAACAAAATACAAGTCTCAACATTCAAAGACCATAGATAAATAACAAGCAATATACCAACCAATAAATGAAAATAACACAAACGCAACACCACATTAACAATAACAACAAATAAGTATCAATACACCTTACATCCAACGTTACTCACTACACCTATGCAACTTAACAATTTAAAACAAATCATACACTAAGATAACGTATGGCGATACTCACCATTTTTTTTTAGGAGATAGAACTTGGCTATAAGCCTTCCAATTGCTTTTTTATTATATAGAAGTTCCGCAAGCCTTAAAAGCAATTTTATGGCTTGTAGAAGTGGGCAGAGAGGTTTCAAACGTGTTGGTAGTAATATTGCCGAGGGCGGGGAGGCTTCAAGCCAGTTGGACAACGCATATGAAACTCATAGGTGGCTTCTAGTTAGTGCTAGTATGGGAATCGAGATGGTCAGTGAGATAATATATTCTCACTGATGCACCTCCCACACCATCTGGCATACGGATCCGTACCAAGGCGGTTCCTCAATTACACTCTCACTTGCTTATAATAATCTAAGAAAAATATGTAACCCGCTCGTTTTAAACGATCATTGGTTACACTTCTTTGAAGAATTAGACTTTTAGACGTTCGCCAATACGATTTTCGTGTATTGGCATATTCCCACGCTTTGTATTTGTTAATACCTAGCTTAATGAGATTACGTCCTTTCGTCTTTAATTTCTTCCATTGTTTCCAAATTATCATTCGCAGTCGGCGGCGATACCATTCATCAATACGCTTCATTAAATTCAGTATGTCAGCGTATTTATAATAGTTTATCCAACCTTTTATAAAGGATGATAACTTACTTTTACGCTTATCATTACCCCAACCATTGCTCCTACTTGTCAACACTCTTAATTTGGCTTTGAGTTTCACAATACTTTTAGGATGAATACGGAAACGGATTTCTCCTTTTGTTTTATAAAAGGAGTAGCCCAGAAACTTGATTCGATTAAAATAAACCACCGATGTTTGTCCCTGTTTACTTTCAAAAAAAGATGTTCCTCAATAAACTCAATCACACTTTTCATTATACGTTCTCCTGCTCTCTTGCTTTTACACAAAATAACCAAGTCATCGGCATAACGAACAAATTTATGACCTCGCTTATAAAGTTCATTGTCGAGTTCATTAGGCATTACATTACTCAAAAGTGGACTCAATGGTCCTCCCTGAGGAACACCTGCTTCTGTTTTCTCAAACTTATGTTCCACTACTACACCTGAATTAAGGTATTTATGAATCAATGAAATAACTCGACCATCTTTTACTGTGCGTGACAATATTTCTATCAATTTGCTATGATTTACCGTATCGAAAAACTTAGCCATATCCACGTCAATGGCGTATTTATATCCATCTGATATAAATAGCTTACATTGAAACAAGGCTTTATGGGTACTTCATTTAGGCCGAAATCCAAAACTATTGTTAGAAAATTGACACTCGTAAATAGGCGACAAAACTTGATGTATCGCTTGTTGAATAACCCTGTCTACAACTGTTGGTATTCCTAGCAAACGCTTTGATTTTGGGTCTTTAGGAATCTCTACTCTGCGTACAGGATTCGGGCGATACTGCCCACTTAGGATAGATTTTATTAAATCAGAACCATGTTGTTTTAAATAAGCTCTTAAAGACTCTACGCTTAAACTGTCAACTCCATGGCTTCCCTTATTTCTACAAACTCTTAAATAAGCCCGATTCAAATTATAGGGTTTTAAAATCTGACCTAATAATCCATCTTCCTTGGGAAGTGCTACAGTATTATTTTCAGTTATCCAAATAGAAGTAAACCCTCTTGCATATCCTCCGTGTTCCGCACTTCCTTTTTGCAAGTAGGTATCTTTCGATATTTTCTGTTTTAATCCTTTCATCTGGTAACAATCATTAATACTGTCAATTAAAGTTCAGTCCTTCCTTATTTGTGAGACCTCTGTTTTTTTTTCCTCTTTTTCCTCAAACAGATCGTTACCATAAGTACTATGACCTCTGCTGACTTCTCATAACAAACCTTTTTCGACCGTATTTCATACTCTGTTTCAATACGTCTATGGGACCTCCCGTGGTAAGGTTAATAACTTTCATTCCATATACCCGCATCATTTACACTCCAGTGTCTGTGTAGTTTTTGGACTTTGCTTTGTTTAGCAAACTCATCCTGTTCAGACTTACCTGATGATGCACGGCACACAACTAAAATGCCCAGCTCAAAATAGAACTGGGCATTTTTATATTTATGTTTCACGAATTAACAGCCTTGCATATCAAAATCAGAACTGTCAACTAACTTAACTTCTTTCTTCATTTTCTTTTGAATCACCTTAAAGTGATGCTCTTCATCAGGTGAGACAAAAGAGATGGCTTCGCCAGGCGATTCTGCTCGACCTGTTCTACCAATACGGTGCACGTAGTCTTTAGGAGATCGTGGTAATTCGTAGTTGACCACATAAGGTAAAAATTCAATATCGATACCTCGAGCTAAAAGGTCAGTAGTCACCAATACGCGTATTTTACCGGTTTTAAATCGTCTTAAACTCTCGGTACGGGAATTCATACTCTTTTTTCCATGAGTAGAAACGGCATGAATTCCATTTCTACATAGTTTGTTGGCAACACCATCGGCTTTAAAAGCTGAAGATACAAAGACTAAAACCTGTTTAAGATTATCCTTTTTGATTAAGTATCTAAGTAGTGGTCCTTTTCTGCTATCGGCAACAGCATAAGCAATTTGATCAATTAGTTCTGTATCATCTTCCTTCGATTCAATTCTTATGATTTCAGGTTGATTCAATAAAACCTGATTGATATTTTCCACATCCTGACTTAGGGTTGCCGAGAATAGTAGATTCTGTTTCTTTTTAGGAAGGAGAGCAAAAATGCAATCCATCTCTTCCTTAAATCCTAAATTAAGCATCTTATCTGCTTCGTCAAGTACCAAAGTATCGATATCCGATAAACTAACAGCATTCGATTCTTCCAATTCGATTAATCGACCAGGTGTGGCAACTAAGATACTAACACCATTCATAGCCATCATTTGCGGGTTAATAGAAACCCCACCGAAAATCGCCATTGTTTTTACTCTTTCAGGTAAAGCACTTGTGAATGTATTAAATACTTCTTCGACCTGAATTGCTAACTCACGTGTAGGAACTAAAACGAGCACCTTTACATGTCTATTCTTAAGAGGTTTATTGCTCTTTAAGTTATTTAGGATTGGTAGAACATAACTTGCCGTTTTACCTGATCCTGTTTTGGCTATACCTAAAACATCCTTTTTCTTTATAATTGCAGGAATAGCCTCCTTTTGAATTGGGTAGGGCTGTGAGTAATTTTCATTAGCCAAAGCTTTTAATAAGAAAGGAGATAAACCTAAAGACGTAAAAGACATTCTTTTTATTTTAAATTATACTAGACATCATTTTAAGAGACCAAAGGTAAGCTAAAATATATGAGGAATAGGAGACTTAAACTTTGTATTTGGAAAATGTTGATTTTAGTATGCCTATTGAATCAATAGCTCGTAGAGTTTATTAAATTTGTTGAAACTTTAAAATTATCCTTTTGAATATTTCCATTCTAACTGAGCATTCTTTGTGGTGGTTGTTGCCTATCGTTTTGTTGGCAATTGCTTTGGTATATGGGCAATATTATTATAAAAATGCTTTAAAAAACGATTTGTCGCCAAGTAGAATTTTGCTTTTAGCAAGTTTACGTGCTTTGGTGTATATAGGCTTGTTATTTTTCTTGTTAAATCCGCATATTAAGTACAGCTATGAACGAATTGAGAAGCCTTTGTTGATTTGGGCTCAGGATAATTCTGAATCTATACAATTGAGTGAAGATTCAAGCTATTATAAAGAAGATGTTGATGCTGTCTTAGAGAATTTTGAAAATAAATATCAAATTCAAAAGTTAAGTTTTGGACAAGAAATAAAAACTGTAGAAGAGTTTGACTTTACTGATAAGTATAGTGATTATGCAAGCTTATTCTCATATCTGAAAGAGAATATACAAGTAGGCGATCAAACACAAATCGTTTTGGCGGGTGATGGCTTATATAATAAAGGGAATGATCCTCGATTCTCTGTCCAAGAAATTAAATGCCCAGTTCATACCATTGTTCTTGGTGATGAGGCAGAGAAAAAAGATATATCCATTGTTTCCTTAAGAGGTAATAAATTAGCCTTTTTAAAATCGAATATGCCTGTGCGACTAGCTTTAAAAGCTGATTTTTGCAAAGGAGAAAAGATTGAATTTCAAGTTCAGTCAGGTTCAAAGATTCTATATCAGGATACCTTAAGAGTTACTTCGGATGACTTTTTTATTGAAAAGGATTTTTTTATATCACCAGATAAAACTGGTCTGCAAAAATATCAATTGAAAGTTCAGCCTTTAAAAGGGGAGACGAATCTAAAAAATAACTCAAGTCAATTGATAGTTGATGTATTGGATAGTAAGCGGAAGATAGCTATTTATTACGATTCGTATCATCCAGATATAGCGGCTTTAAAGTCTGCTCTGCAAGACCAATCAAATTTCTCTATTAGCTTAATTGACATTTTGAAGAAGCAGGTTGATTTCTCAGATTTCAACCTCATGATCCTTTATCAATTGCCTTCGTTTAACACGAAAGCAACTTCTTTCTTTAGTCAATTGAAAAGATCTAGTTTACCATTTATGATGATTCTTGGTGGTGGAACAGAGATTGATGACTTCAATAGTTTAGATCTGGGATTGAATCTTGTGAGAGAGAATGACCTATTTCAGAATGCTAGGCTTAGGTTTGATTCAAACTTTTCGTTGTTTGAGATAAGTCAAGAGAATAAAAAGATTATTGAGAATTTTCCACCCTTACTATCTCCAATGGCCAAATTCAATTTTAGTCAAGAGAATATCACTATGGGAACACAAGTAGTAAAGGGTATTTCTACAGAGGTTCCTTTAATCGTTTTTTCTCAAAAGAATGATCAGAAACAATGTTTTGTATTAGGAGAAGGGTTTTGGCGTTGGAAACTGCACGATTATAAAGTGAATAATTCGCATGAGAGTTTTAATGCTTTAATTAATCAGATGGTGCAATACCTTGCTCTAAAGGTAAAGAAGAATCAGTTAAACCTTCAGTACGATAAAGTTTATAAAGAAACAGATCTAATTCAGATTGAAGCACAGTTTTATAATAAGAGTTATCAAGCTACGAATAAAGCTGATATTAAGTTTTTATTGAAGAGTGAAAGTGGTGAAGAATACGCTTATCAGTTTGAGCGAATGAGCGATGTCTACCAGTTAGAGATAAGTGGATTGCCTGCTGGCGATTATCAATTTGAAGCAAAAGTAAAAGCATTTGATCAAGAACTGATCGAGAGTGGCAGTTTTGTTATAGCTGCCGAAAATTTAGAAGCAAAGCATTTAAAAGCTAATTCAACTCTTTTAAAAGATTTGTCAGAATTGAGTAGTGGACATCATGTATCCTTATCGCAAATGTCAAAATTGACTGACTCTTTAATGAGTGATAATTCTATGAAAGCTCGTATCTCTGTAGAGAATAGCTTCAGTTCTACATTGAATTTTATAATGTTTTTATGTTTTATTATCTTTTTCTTAGTCTTGGAATGGTTTTTGCGAAAGTATTGGCTTGGAATCTAATTTTATATTAGTTTCGAATTACATCTCTAAACCCTACCTTAATTAAATAGTTTATGGAATTTACAAAATCCCACACCAAGTTGGTTAATCTTGCAATTTTATTGCTTGTTATAGCCTTATCTTCTTGTAAAACAATTTCCTCTGTCCAATTTCAGGCTTTAGAAGCTCCTAAAGTTATCCTTCCTTCCGATGTTAGTCGGATCGCTTTTGTTGATAGAAATATGCATTTCCCTGCCGACTCTACTGAGCAATACTATATTGTAAATGGAGTTGTTCTAAAAGATTCCCTTGATAATACTGGAGGTATGCCTTTGAGTTGTTATCAGGGGTTTGTGCAAAACTTGTCTGAATTTTGGTCGCAAGATTCCATTCCTTTTGTTAGTCTTCCAAGAGAGATGATGCTTGATACAACAAGACATTTTACGCCATTAAGTTGGGAAACTGTTACTAGTATCTGTAGGTTAAATCAAGTTGATATTTTGATTGTGCTTGAGGATATTCAAGCTTTCACCTCTCAAGATTTGGTTGAGACAGATACATATTGGGTAACTAATGAAATTCGTTATCGTGGGATATTCCGTATTTACGATCCTTTATACCAGAAATTTTATGACAATAGATTGATCGCTGATAGCTTGTTTGTTGAAATCTCGGATTCTAATTTAGATAGGTTGGTTAATGAAAAATTACCGAGTAGAAGAGAAATGATGAATGATGCTGTGTATGAATTAGGAAAAGACTATGTCGATTTAATTTCACCTAGATGGGTAGATGTTAGTCGTGACTACTTTGTTTCGGGAGATAAACGTTTGTCTACCGCTCTTTATTTTATAAAGAAAAATGATTTTGATACGGCAATTAACATGTGGGAAAGCCTAAGCAAGGAGATGGATATGAAACTGGCTGGTCGTGCTGCCTATAATTTAGCTGTAGTGCATGAAATGAAGGGAGATTTGAAAAATGCAAGAGGCTGGATTCGTAAAGCCATGTATTTTTACAAAAACATGAAAAATATGCCAAGTGAATATAAAGAAATCGAAGCTTATGCATTAGTTTTGAACTCCCGTTGGGTTAACGGAAAGAAAATAGAACGATTCTTTGGGGAAGAGTAGATTTGTCTAATCTGTGTTTGATGTTTTTTTAACATCAGTATATTGATAATATGGTGCTTGTACTTAATCCTCAATTCATACACTTACTTATTATCATGTCTACTGAACTTATCCTCATTCTAATACTTGTAATATTGAGCCTAGATTTTATTCTAGAGCGAATTCTCGATATTTTAAATCGAAAAAATTGGACTGCCGAAATCCCTAAAGCTCTTGAGGGAATTTATGACGAAGAAAAGTATGCCAAGTCTCAGGCTTACGAAAAAGACAAACATAGTATTGGGCTTTTATCATCCGTAATTAGTTTTGTTGCAACCATTCTAATGATAGCTGCAGGTGGTTTTGCTTGGGTTGATGACTTTGTACGTTTATATTTCGCACATCCTATTACCATTGCTTTAAGCTTTTTTGCTTTTATAATGATTGGATCTAGTATAATCAGTTTTCCATTTTCATATTATTCCACTTTCGTGATTGAAGAAAAGTATGGCTTTAATCGAAGTACATTAAAAATATTTTTACTAGATAAACTTAAAGGAGCTTTGATCTCTGCAATTCTGGGTGGTGGTCTTTTGGCACTTATTATCTGGATTTATACGATGACAACCACTAATTTTTGGTGGATGGCTTGGGTCTTGATAGCCTTCTTTATGATATTCATGAGTATGTTTTATTCTTCTTTAATCGTACCATTATTTAATAAGCAAACTCGTTTGGAAGAAGGTGAGTTGAATTCTGCGATTAGTACCCTTGCAGAGAAAGTCGGTTTTAAACTAGATAATATTTATGTGATGGATGGTTCGAAACGTTCATCGAAAGGGAATGCTTATTTCTCAGGATTAGGATCACGTAAACGAATTGTTTTATTCGATACTTTGATTGATGAATTATCTACCGAAGAGATAGTTGCTGTTCTTGCTCACGAAATAGGTCATTATAAAAAGAAACATACCTTAAGTTCAATCATACTAGGTCTTTTGCAAACGGGAATCATGCTTTATATTTTCTCTTTATTGATAGGGAATACAAGTCTGTCAGAAGCTTTAGGGACGACAAATCATAGCTTTCATTTGGGCTTAATAGCCTTTGGTATTTTATATTCACCTATATCAACCTTTCTGGGTTTGGGAATGAATGTGTTATCTCGAAAGAATGAATATGAGGCCGATGCATATGCAGCTGAACATTACAATTTAGAAGCTTTAATTGGTGGATTGAAAAAACTATCGGTTAGTTCACTGAGCAACCTTACACCGCATCCAGCTTATGTGTTTTTCTATTATTCGCACCCAACTTTATTGCAGCGTATTAATGCAATGAATAGTATAAAGAAACCTGTTAGTGTCAAGTGAATCTTGTCCTGACAGAGTTTGAATGGAAAATTTAAAACAGATAATACCAAATTTTATTTTAAGATAATGCAAGCAGAGATTATAACTATTGGTGATGAAATATTGATCGGACAAATTGTTGATACAAATTCTGCATGGATGTCTAAGGAGTTGAATACAATTGGTATTTCAGTAAATCGTATTACGAGTATTTCTGATACAAAAGAAGCGATTAATTCCTCTCTAGAGGAAGCGATGTCACGAGTTGATCTTGTTTTAATGACTGGCGGATTAGGCCCAACTAACGATGATATCACAAAAAAAACCTTGAGTGATTATTTTGCATGTGAGTTAATACAAGACGATGGCTTATATGCGAAAATTGAAGAACGTTTGGCTCGATATAAGATTGGTATGAATGCTTTCAATAGAGAGCAAGCTCTTGTTCCTGATGGGGCTAGAATTATCACCAATAATTATGGAACTGCTCCATGCATGTGGTTTACTAAAGATATTAAGCATGTGATTTCTATGCCTGGAGTTCCTTTCGAGATGAAGAATATTATGGAGTTTGAGATCTTACCAAAATTAAGTGAAGAGTTTGATTGTCCACATGTTTTGCATCAAACTATAATGGTACAAGGATTGGGGGAATCCGTTCTAGCTGAGATGCTGCAAGATTGGGAAGCAAATCTTCCTTCGGTTGTTAAGTTAGCCTACTTGCCATCACCTGGTGTTGTGCGTTTACGCATGAGCCTGATAGGTGAGGATGAGGCAGAATTAAAAACTATTGTCGAGCAGCAGATAGAAGGCTTAAGAGTCATTTTGGGAGAGCGAATTTTTGCCTTTAACGACGAGAAAATTGAGCAGGTGATTGCAAATCTCCTTTTGGATAAAAAGAAAACGCTTGCTACTGCAGAATCTTGCACAGGTGGGAATATGGCACACCTACTAACAGCTATGGCAGGTAGTTCAGCCTACTTTGAAGGCTCGATTGTTGCATACTCAAACGAAGTAAAAGCAACTGTTTTAGGCGTAAATTCGAACAGTTTAGAAGAGTTTGGAGCAGTAAGCCAAGAGGTTGTCGAACAAATGGCTTCTGGTGTTCTCAAAGCGATTGGAACGGATTATGGTATTGCCACCTCAGGTATTGCTGGTCCTGATGGTGGAACAGATGAAAAACCCGTTGGCACTGTTTGGATTGCCGTTACTTCTAAGGATAAAGTTGTGTCGGAGAAATTTGTTTTCTCAAAAGAGCGTGGGCGTAACATTAGAATGGCTTCTTTGGCTGGTTTTAATATGCTACGAAAAATGATTATTGAATCGTAATTATTTGTTACTAGAAATACATCATCAGTGCAACTCCCAAGCCTAATCCAGCCAAAATTAATGATACTTTGTGTTTATCGGTACGGAAAAGGCTGAGAACAAGTGTGCAGGCAAGTAAGCTTAAACAGCTAATCAGTAAAAAACCAGTGAAGCTCCCAAGGTTGTAACCCAAGTAATGAAATAGTTTTACGCTAGACCCAAGTGCTGCTTTATAATGTAAACTTAATACGAAGCCTTGCATAATTCCAATCAGAACAAAAATATTGTAGTGTATTGCAGATACCTTATTGGAGAATATGGCATTTAAAGAAACGACGATTAAACTAATAATTGCAAGCAACTGAATGGTTCCTTTTGTAAGACTGACTGCTTTAAAAAGCGATAATGATAAACCAACTAGGCTTCCAGAACAGAGTGCTAAAATGATTAGTAGATAGGTTTTCCAGTCTTTGAAACTAAAAAAGGCTCCAATAATTATTAGAAATAGAATTTGATGAATTGCAGAGAATTGGCACAAGTGTCTTAAAGCTATTTCGAAGCTATAAATAAGTTGATTCATAAAGATAATTGATAATTAAAGGTTCTGATTTTAATCAGTTATTTAGTTAATAGTATTAAAAATGATTCGAGCACGGCAGTTTTCTTTGCCTGTCGTCTTACTTGCAATTTTGCAATTCATATGATTATCATCATCCAGTTCTTGGAAAATTTGAATTTGCTCGTTTAGCTTTAGTTCATGCAGAAAATTTATTTCCAGTTCAGAAATTGTTTTCTTTGTTAAAGTCTCTGAAGGAAAAGCATCAATTAACCATTTTAGATATTTCACGTTGTTGACATGACGATTAATATCAATATCACTGTAGTGAACTTTGATTTCTTCTATTAATTCTGCTCTTTTTGATAGAGGCGTTAGTTTCTCTAATTCACTTTCAAATACCTCAGAATAATCTCCCAATGGCATTTGCTTCACAATTCCGTGAGGACGAATGGGGCGATGGCTATTTAGGTCAACAACTAACCAATAAGAAGAGGCTAAAGCTATCATTTTATTAGCCCGATCGTAAATGCGAAAATCTCGTGCACCGAACAAACCTTTTAT
Organism: Marinifilaceae bacterium; assembly: GCA_016744515.1. Classification (GTDB taxonomy): domain Bacteria; phylum Bacteroidota; class Bacteroidia; order Bacteroidales; family Marinifilaceae; genus Ancylomarina. The sequence continues at coordinate 19,137 of JADGEF010000015.1, forward strand.
TCCAGTAGGAAAAGTCTCAATTCGAATAGTTTCTTTCCATTTTGCGGGTCGCATGATTTTAATTTTCATACGAGACAGAACCCAAGCATGATTATTCTGACTCAAATCATTTATGCCTTGTCCAATCTTATCGACGTGATTGCCTGCAATCTCTTGTAAGTAATTGCAAATGCTTGTGAGTTTAGCATTCCCATGCCAATCGCTATCAAAAGAGCCGATAGTGAATTCCTGATTGTATATGCTTAAATCTGTCATCTGAATAGTCATATTGTTCTTATGAGCGTCTTGCATTATAAATTGATCGAATAAGAATTAAAACTACAAAAGGTAAAATTGTATATGGTAAAGACTGTGGCAAAATTGGCCATGCAGCGATAAGTAAAAGAATAAAAATTGAATGATATTTGAAATAACTTTTTACCCAAGTTGGTCTATTTTTTCTAAAAAGGATAGTGATTAATGGTAAGTGGATTGGTAAAGCCCAAAGAACATTATAGTTTGGCCTCATTGCAAGATGATCTGTAAATCCCCAAAGAAATATAATGACCAAGCCGAATAGAGCAGTACTACCAAAGACAAGTACATCAAGCAGGACGAATCGCTTTTTGTTATTAATAGAGCTTAAGGTCAGTAGTAGTCCAATTAAAGCAATAATTCCAAAAACGAAAAGTGGGTGTTTATACCATGGAGTAGGTGTTTGGCTTCTTCTTTCGCTAAGAATGATATTTTCTTTACTAACAAGCTTGGTGGTTTGATTGTTCTGGGTAATCAAAGCTTGATCGAAACCAATTTTTAGCATGTCGGGTAAGAACATTTTCTTATAATTGCTAGCATTAGCATCACATGTTAAGCCTAATGCCAAATGTATTCCTGTATAGATCCATGGCGTTTCGGTCATATATAAACTAAGTAGCTCACGGTAGCTTTGCTCACTCGTGATATTTGAATCTTTATATTCAAGCTGACCTACAATTTCTTTTTGAATGATGTCGCGAATCATTGTAGAGCAGTTTTTGAATAGGAAATCGTAGGTGTAATATCGATTCTCTTGACGATAATTCTTTTCTAATGCCTGAAGTAATTTTTGTTTAGACTCTGTGCTTAAATTTAATTCTTGTTCTACGATGGACTGTTTATTGTATTTGTAAGCTCTTTTGAAGCGCTCAAAAGAACCAATACCGAGACTGTATTTTAATTTTCCTCTAACAAATTTAGGATAGAAGTTTGGTGTGTTAAAATCAAAGATGCCATAGTTAAAAACGATATCTAATTTTTTAGAAGGATCCTGCACACGAATGGCTGAATGTCCAAACAAAGAGTAGAGCTCTAATCCTGGTGAACAGGTAAGTAGACTGATCTTAATCTTGTCGGTATGATTTTGTGTTTGCGCTTGTGCTTTATTTGTTGGATTAACGAATAAAATTGCAAGGATGAGGCATATAATCAGATTTCGCATAGTAGAATGTTATTTCACTTCGAAGATAATGATTTTTGTAGCTTGGATGTTAAATAGCTATAGGAAGATTCCTTCTTTTTTTTGAAATGGTGTAATTTTAAAAGAAACTGCCCCATTCGTATTGAATAGGGCAATTAAAATGTATTGTATTATCTATAAGTACTTAGAGTTAATAAGTATTTAAAGTATTTATGAGTTTAAAATTAGTAAGTTGTGTTATTTACTAATAAGTACTCAAGGCACTTTTAACTTTAGGCACTCATTATTAATGTAAATCATTATCTCATATCAACAACTTCCACATCTGGATTGGCTGTTTGATCGAAAACAAAATCAGAATCCTTAAATTCTACGTTAGGCTCAAATTTCTTTATTTTAATGGTGATGTTATTACCATCTTTTCCGATTGAAACCAGAGATTTCATTTCTAAACTTTTTGTATCAATATGCAACCTGATGCGTGAAAAAGGTTTTTCTTCATCTAAAGGGAATAGGTCTATAACATGAAAAGTTCCTGCTGGAGTTGTTTGTTCTTCAATGTAGCTAAACTTAAATCCTGTTTCGTATAGATTGAAAATTTGTGTTGGATTCAAGCCTTCTTCTTCATTTTCATCTGATTCTTTTATATTTACTTCTTCAGCATCTACAAGGTGTTGGTAGATAGTTTTACCATCAAAATATGTGTAGACATCCATTAAGTATAAACGATACTTATCACCTTTTAAAATAATGTTCCCATCTGAGCTTTCATGAATATCTTCCTCTGCATTATCCATATTAAAGGTAAAATCAGCTTTAACACTGTTATATTCTTTATTGATTGCAGAAACTTTGTCCAAAATTGTTTTTGCCTTATTTTCTTGGGCAGAAACATTCAAGCTTATTAGTGTAATAAATAATAGTGAAATATACTTTGTCATATTCTTAATGTTTATTCTTTTTTATGAATCCAAAATTATTTTTGTAATGACGTTAATAAATCAAATATTGTGCCAGTATTAGGTTAATACTTGAGTTAATAATTTTTCTAACGAATATTCATCAGGCACGAGAACCTGACGAGCTTTACTTCCTTCGAAAGGACCTACTATACCAGCAGCTTCAAGTTGATCAACAATTCGTCCTGCTCGGTTATATCCGATTGAAAAACGACGCTGTATAGCAGACGTAGAACCTTGCTGAGAACCAACAACCAATCGGGCTGCTTCTTCAAATAGAACATCACGTTTTTGTAAATCAACCTCAGCTGTGTTTTCACTGTGCTCAGCTATATATTCAGGTAGCATTAAGGCTGTTGGATAAGCCTGTTGTTTTTGAATGTATTCAGTAAGGGCTTCAACTTCTGGTGTATCAACAAAAGCACATTGCACACGAATCAATTCACTTCCTTGTGAGATAAGCATATCACCTCTACCTATTAATTGATTGGCTCCAGGACTATCTAAAATTGTACGAGAATCAATCATTGAGGCAACTTTAAATGCAATACGTGCAGGAAAGTTGGCTTTTATAACACCGGTAATAATATTGGTAGATGGTCGTTGAGTTGCAATAATCATATGTATACCAATGGCACGAGCCAGCTGAGCAATACGAGCAATAGGCGTTTCAACTTCTTTACCAGCTGTCATAATTAAATCGGCAAATTCATCAATAATTACAACAATGTAGGGTAAGTATCGGTGTCCATTTTCTGGATTTAGTTTGCGAGTAACAAATTTCTTGTTGTATTCCAGTATGTTACGAGTGTGTGCTTTCTTGAGTAAATCGTAACGAGCATCCATTTCAACACATAATGAATTTAGTGTTGAAATTACTTTATTAATATCAGTAATAATAGCTTCTTCTTCCTCAGGAAGTTTAGCTAAGAAATGCTTTTCAATAGTTGAATAAATATTTAATTCCACCTTTTTCGGGTCGATTAGAACAAACTTAAGTTGAGAAGGATGTTTTTTGTAAAGTAAAGATGTAATAATGGCATTCAGACCAACCGATTTACCTTGTCCTGTAGCACCAGCAACAAGTAAGTGAGGCATTTTTGCAAGATCAAGCGTATAGGTTTCATTTGAAATTGTTTTACCCAATGCTACAGGAAGTGCATACTTAGATTCTTGGAATTTCTTTGAAGCAATAATATTCTTCATCGAAACAATCTCTGGAGTTCTATTTGGAACTTCAATACCAATGGTTCCACGTCCAGGAATTGGTGCAATAATACGAATACCTAATGCAGACAAACTTAAGGCAATATCATCTTCAAGGTTTTTAATTTTTGATATTCTAACTCCGGGAGCTGGAACAATCTCATATAAGGTGACTGTGGGGCCAATTGTTGCTTTAATCTGAGTAATTTCAATTTTATAATTACGAAGAGTATCTACAATTTTAATTTTATTACTCTCGAGTTCTTCTTTACTAACTTCCGAATTGTGAATATGATGATCTTCTAATAAATCAAGAGTTGGATATTTGTAATTTGAAAGATCAAGAGTTGGGTCGAAATCTTCCATAGGAGTATGATTAATTGAAACACTTTCTTCTTTAATACGTGTTGTTTCAATAGTTAATTCAACACTTTCATCCCCTTTGTCTTGTTTCTTTGAGCTAGGTGCTTGTTCAGAATCAATATCTAGTTTAATCTCACTAGTTTTATCAATTAGCAGTTCTTCTTCAAGCTCGGTAATAAATTCGTTTTCAAGTTCAAGTTTTAATTCATCACTGCTTGTTTCTTCAAATTGACTAGGACTCACTATAAGTTCATCATTTAAAGCAGATTCTTTTTGAATATCTTCTTCGTCAAGTTCTAGCTCGTTTACTTCAGGTTTTGCCTTTCTTTTAAAAGGTTTTTTCATATGACTTACTGCATTGTTGAAACCAAAGGCAACTAGAGTGAAAAAGCAGATGATGATGACAAAAAGAGTTCCTACATTTCCAATAAGTGATATTAGCCATTCACTTATGAAATAACCGTGAGCTCCACCTAAATAAAGAAAATTTGTAGTGGGTGAATCCACAAATAAGAAAGCTAAAAGGACAGATGCCCATATGCTAAATAGTAGTGTGTAGAGAATGCTTTTTTTAAGTGATTGTATCTTTATACCAAATAATCGAATTGATAAAATAGTTAAAACATAAAGAATAGAACAAGCTGCTAATCCAAAGCCTTTGTTTATTAGCAGGTTAGAAAGGAATGCCCCAGTTTTACCAGTCCAGTTTTCTACTCTGATTCCTGAATTGGAAAGTAATTCAAGTAATTGAATATCCAGTTTAGATTGATCTGCACCTCCAGTGAAAAAGAAGGATACAAAAGCTAGTCCTAGATATATGGTAAATAAACTAGAGCTGATGCCTAGAATAAATCGAATGCGTTCATCAACTAAAAAAGAGGGTTTAGTAAACCATTTCTTTTTAACTTTAGTATTTCTTTTTTTTGCCATTGAGTATATTTTTCCTGCTTATAATCTGATGTGAAAGTAATAAAAATAGGGCGTAATTCCACATGAAAGCAGGCATAGAAATTTCGTGCACAGTCTATGTGATTAGAAACTAAATGGGAACGGATTTTGTTAACAATTATTGTTTATGGAATACATATATAATCCCAAAGGTCACCAAGTAACTTGTAAGCTTCTAGGATAAATTTGAGAAAGTAGAATAATGTATTGAGGTAGGGAGTACTTCTATTTAAAGCTTAATACGTATTTTAAGATTGTTTTAGCATCAGATTTCACATAGTCTGAAGGGACAAGGAATTCATCCTTGCTAACAGGAGTCATGCTAATATTCTGTGCAGAAAATTTAGCTGTTATCTCATTCAGAGTAGTCTCAAATTCAAGTAAAACGCCATTGATTTTACCGAAAGGTGTATTTCTGTTTGGGTTTTCTAAACAAATATCTTCTGTGTAGTAAACATCAATAGGCTTAGGTATTTCTTCTATAAAAACTCTAGCCAATTTGCATTTATATCCAGCAATTACTTTATCTGTTTTAAGATATTTTATTTTAGTTGCTAGTTTATGGTTGTAGATAAAAGGAATTTCATTATTGCCAAATTCGTAGTTCATCTTATTGTTAAGAATTTTAAAAAGAAGAGAATTCGTGGATTCATCAATGTTTGAAATAAACTTAGTGCTGAAAAACCCTAAATAACCTTCAGATAAAATAGAAATATTGTTGTTTTTAAATTTATACTCAACCTGAGTAGGAAGGAGAGCTACAATTGGATTTGAATCCTCGCTGGTTTCATAACACACCTTATAAGTAATTGTACCTTCTGCATCAGTCTTAATTTTGTCTGATTTGCTAGAGCAAGATATAAATAAGTGTAAAATAATCAGTATAAGGGTTGTGTGCTTCATATAGTGGTTTTATTCTCTACTAAAAATAGATAAAAGCTAATACTAATCAAGCTTTAAGTTTAGTTCTTACATGAATTTATCGTATTCCAAGACGAAAGTAGTTAATTACTTTGTAAAACCATCTTCCAATTCAGTAGATGATTTATATAAATACCTCAAGTTTCGCACCTAATTTAGGTTCTTAATAACTTTGAATAATAGAGGGTTCTTTTTCCGATAAAAAGATAAATTCACTACTATTGTTAATTAATCCACGTGCAATCCTTTGAAAATCAATATCACTGGTTATTCTTTCCAAAATTATCATTATTTGATTAATAACCGCTAAAATCCTAACACTCAGTTTACATTCAACATAATCTTACTTTAGTTTCCTAAATAAACCTCCGATTGTTTCGTAGGCTTCCATTCTATATCTAATGCTGGTCAGTAAATATTGAATCATGGTAATTGTGGTTTGAGCGATTTGCACATCAAAATTTGTGGACTGACATGTTCCCAACTTAAACAATTGCTTGGCTTCTTTAAAAAAGACTTCAATAGTCCATCTAATGCTATAAATTTCAATCACTTTCACAAAACTCAGATTCGTATCTGTAGTTATAATTGTATGCCACTTACCATTGACGCCTCTTCTTGATTGAAAAATTGAAACCTTAACGCCATTAATATCAGAAATGTAATGATGATAGTAATATTTTAATCTTCTACATCTCTTAGACTTTACTGATTTGGTTTTCAAATTCTTTAGTGAAACAACCTGTCCTTCAACCATGATTTTACTATTGTATTTATACATACCTATCACATGTGTATTTGGATTGCTATTTCGTATTTTCTTTATCAATCCAATACCAGTAAACCAAGTGTCAATCAGGATGTAATCTACCTTTATCTTACGTTTACATATCCGAGAAAACATACTAATTAATGTATCTGTTTTCTTTATATTCAACTCTGCATGTCGTTTGTAGGTTTTGGTCATTTTACAACGAGAAACACTTTTTTGCTTCTTTCGCTGCTTGCTTGTTAGTCCATATTTGTTTTTTGAATTCTTATTCTCTCTATGAAAACTAAAATCGACAGGGATAAAAACACTACCGTTCCAATAGCCCGCTACCAATAGCTTGAATCCGAAGTAAAATGTTTTGTTTACATGATTGAAAATCTTTGAAACACCCTCTATTGTTTTAATGCTAAAGTAAAAGATTTCAGAAGATACTTAAGAGGTGTAGTCGACATAGACTTCTTTCTTTTTCGTTTAACTAAAATCTTTGCTTGATAAAATTATTGCAAAGAATGGGTATTGAACAAAATAATAATCTATTTAGATTCGGTCTTCGGTTAAACCCAGAAATTGTATGTGATCCCTACAAACCCCCATAGTGGACTTACACCACCTAGTTAATTACCATGCAAGGCAAACAAAAAAGGACTTGCTCATGAGCAAATCCTTTTCAAAGTAAAATAATCTATAATGCTATTTAGCTGCTTGAGCCTTTCCCACTACAGCTTTAAAAGCCTCTGGGTGGTTCATTGCTAAATCGGCCAAAACCTTACGGTTAATCTCGATATTAGCTTTATGCATTAGTCCGATTAATTGTGAATACGAAAGACCTTCAAGTCTTGCAGCAGCGTTGATACGCTGAATCCACAATGCACGGAAATTTCCTTTTTTCTTTTTTCTATCACGGTAAGCATACTGCAAACCTTTTTCCCATGTATTCTTAGCTACTGTCCACACATTAGATCTAGCACCAAAGTTACCTTTAGTTTCTTTAAGAATTTTCTTTCTTCTAGCTCTAGATGCTACAGAATTAACTGATCTTGGCATAATTTTAAATTTTAGAATGTTAGCGTTCCCATTGGGACTCTTTTGTGCTAAATCACTCGGTTAATAAACTTGAAAAAATCAAAAATGATTTTTTACAACATGTTAAGCATTAACTTAACATTCTTCTGGTCTGATTTATGAACTTCACCAAAATAAGTAAGATTTCTCTTTCTTTTTTTGCTTTTCTTAGTCAAGATATGACTTTTGAAAGCGTGCTTTCTTTTGATCTTTCCAGATGCAGTCAAAGTAAATCTTTTCTTTGCGCTGCAGTTTGTTTTCATCTTAGGCATTGTACAAACTTATTGATTATATAAATTACTTTTTCTTTTTAGGCGTAATAAACATTGTCATACGCTTACCTTCAAGTCTTGGCATTTGCTCAACTTTCCCAATCTCTTCAAGATCTTGAGCAAATTTAAGCAACAAGATCTCTCCTTTATCTTTAAAAAGAATTGATCGTCCCTTGAAGAATACAAAAGCTTTTACTTTAGCACCTTCGCCAAGAAATTTTTCAGCATGCTTAAGCTTAAAGTTGTAATCGTGTTCGTCAGTGTTTGGACCGAAACGAATCTCCTTAACAACAACTTTAACGGCTTTTGCTTTAATCTCTTTCTGCTTCTTTTTCTGCTGATAAAGAAACTTGTTGTAATCAATTATCTTACAAACTGGTGGATCTGCGCTAGGCGAAATTTCCACCAAATCTAGTCCCTTATCCTGAGCAATTTTCAATGCTTCAGTAATAGAAAATACACCTGGTTCTATATCGTCACCGACGATACGAACACTACGGGCTCTAATCAATTGATTAATCTTATGTAGAGCCTCACGAGGTTTAAAAGCACCTCTTCTGTTTCTGTGTTGAAATCCAGCTATGGCTAGTTCCTCCTTTAGTTAGTTAGTAATTTGCGATAGACGACATTTGTCCTTCTACCTCTTTATTTATTAATTCTGCAAATTCGTTAATCTGCATTGTTCCCATGTCACCTTCACCTTGTCGACGAACAGAAATCGTATTTTCAGACACTTCTTTTTCACCAACAATAAGAAGATAAGGGATTTTTTTCAACTCATTGTCACGTATTTTACGACCAATTTTCTCATTTCTATCGTCTAATACGGCGCGAATATCGGAATTATTTAACGAACTTAAAACTTTTTTCGCATAATCATTGTATTTTTCGCTGATAGGCATAATCACCGTTTGCTCAGGTGTTAACCACAATGGGAACTTCCCTCCAGTATGTTCGATCAAAACAGCAACAAAACGCTCCATTGAACCAAAAGGTGCCCGGTGAATCATAATAGGACGATGTTTCTTATTATCGCCACCTACATACTCTAAATCAAAACGTTCTGGCAAGTTATAATCAACCTGAATAGTTCCCAACTGCCATTTTCGTCCAATTGCATCCTTAATCATGAAGTCTAGCTTAGGGCCATAGAAAGCTGCCTCTCCATATTCCACAACTGTATTTAGACCTTTTTCGGCAGATGCCTCAATAATTGCTTGTTCAGCTTTATCCCAATTTTCATCGCTTCCGATATACTTAGAACTCTTTTCTTTATCACGCAAAGAAATCTGAGCTGTATATTCTGTAAAGTTAAGCGCTTTAAAGATGATAAAAATAATATCTATCACTTTTTTGAACTCATCTTTTAACTGATCTGGTGTACAGAAAAGGTGAGCATCATCCTGAGTAAAACTTCTAACACGAGTTAAACCATGAAGTTCTCCACTTTGCTCGTAACGATAAACCGTTCCAAATTCAGCATAACGAACAGGAAGATCTTTATACGAACGTGGTTTAAATTTATAAATTTCACAGTGGTGAGGGCAGTTCATTGGTTTCAATAAATATTCTTCACCCTCTTGTGGCGTTTTTATAGATTGAAATGAATCTTCACCGTATTTATCGTAGTGACCTGATGTTTTATAAAGGTTAATATTTCCAATATGTGGAGTGATAACCTGCTCGTATCCGAATTGCTTCTGTACGCGCTTCAAAAAATTCTCAAGACTCTCTCTTAATTGCGCTCCTTTTGGTAACCACAATGGCATACCTTGTCCCACATTCTGAGAGAAAGTGAAAAGCTCCATTTCTTTACCCAACTTACGATGGTCACGTTTTTTGGCTTCTTCCATCATAACAACATACTCATCCAAGATTTTTTTCTTTGGAAAAGTAATACCATAAACACGAGTCAACTGTCTTCTAGTTTCATCGCCTCTCCAGTATGCACCAGCAATAGAAGTTAATTTAATTGCCTTAATATATGATGTATTCGGGAGGTGTGGTCCACGACAAAGATCTGTAAAGTCACCTTGCTGATAAAAACTAATAGTTCCATCATCTAAATCATTTATCAATTCAACTTTATATCCCTCATCTTTTGAGTTGAAAAACTCAAGAGCCTCAGCTTTCGTAACGTCTCTACGTGTGTACTCATTTTTTGTACGAGCTAATTCTAACATTTTCTGCTCAATCTTTGGCAGATCTTTATCAGTTAGCATGCGATCTTCTCCCAAGTCAATATCGTAGTAGAAACCCATTTCGATTGCTGGGCCAATACCAAACTTAACTCCTGGGTACAGTGCCCCTAGAGCTTCAGCCATCAAGTGAGCTGATGAGTGCCAAAAAGCATGTTTACCTTCTTCATCGTTCCATGTGTGAAGCTTTATACTTGCATCTTCAAGAATCGCTCGTGTCAGATCATACAACTGTTCGTTCACGGTAATCGACAAAACCTCTTTTGCCAATCGACTAGAAATACTTTTTGCAATCTCAATACCTGAGATACCTGCTTCAAATTCTTTTACTGTTCCGTCAGGAAATGTAATTTTAATCATCCTATTTTGTTTAATTTTATTCACACCGCTACAAACCGGCATGATATACTTATAATAGAAAATCTGAATTTTTAAAAAGTCATTTGACTAAATTGGCTTATTTTCCATGAAAACAAGCCAATCCTAAATTCAATCCACAAATATATAATATTCTATATAAAATAGGCTTATTTATCCTACCCATTTCATCAAGTGATAAAAACTGTACTTTAATGACATAAATCCTTTTCTATGTTTTAAAAAAATCAAATCTTTGGGGTATTATTATCAATAGTTCGTGATATATGAGATTTGAGACATGAGATGATTTGCAAACTACTTATAATCAGCAATATTTACAAAACACAACAAATTTAAAACAGACTCATTATCACGGTCTAACAAAAACTTAACGAACCATTGACTAATACCAGGACAATCTTAAACAAAAATCAATTCATAAAAACATGAAAAATTTCAAGCAATTGCTTGCCTTAGGCCTTTTCCTTTGCCTTTCAATCTCACTATTTGCCCAGCAAGACGTGAAAAAAATCACTATGGAAGATATCATGCTCAATTATACATTCGGGCAAAAATCTGTTCATGGTCTTCGTTCAATGAACGACGGCATTCACTACACAACATTAGAAGCTGGTGGTACTAAAATTGTGAAGTATGCTTATGCTACTGGTAAAGCTGTGGATACACTTCTAGATTTAAACGAATTAAAATCAGAAGAATTAAAGAGTAGCTTTGATTACGAGTTTAATGCTGATGAGAGCAGAATCTTATTAATGACAAATCGTAAACGTATCTATAGACGTTCATTCACTGCAAATTATTTCATTTTCAGCTTTAAAAATAAAGAACTTAAGCCTCTTTCTAAAAATGGAAAGCAACGTTTAGCAACTTTCTCTCCTGACGGTAGACGTATTGCTTTTGTTCGCGACAACAATATCTTTATTCACAATATTGCTTTTGGATCAGAAAGTAAGGTAACTAAGGATGGAGAATTCAATAAAATTCAGAATGGGACACCAGATTGGGTTTACGAAGAAGAATTTGAATTCAACAAAGCATTTGAGTGGTCTCCTGATAGCAAAGCACTTGCTTATATGAAATTTGACGAAAGTGAAGTTCCAGTGTTCAACATGAACAAATTTGAAGGCATGTACCCTCAGGTTAAAGAAAATGCTTTATATCCTGAGAACTACGCTTACAAATACCCAAAAGCTGGAGAGAAAAATTCAATTGTACAGGTTTACGTTTATGATGTAAACGATAGATTGACTAAAAAAATGGACGTTGGTACTGAAACCGATCAATATATTCCACGTATTAAATGGACAGCTGATGCTAAAACCCTTAGTATTTGTCGTCTAAACCGTCATCAAAATAAATTAGATATTTTACTAGCAAACTCGAAAACAGGTAAAACATCTACTTTATATACTGAAGAAAACAAGTATTATATCGATAGCAACACTTTAGATAATCTAACTTTTTTAGATGATCAGAAACATTTCATTTTCTCGAGCGAGAAAGATGCTTTCCTTCATTTGTATTTATTCGACATGAATGGAGAACAAATTCAGCAAATTACAAAAGGTGATTGGGATATAACTGATTTCTTAGGTTACGACCAAAAGAAGAAAATTTGCTATTACCAATCGGCAGAAGTATCGCCAATGGAACGCAACATCTATTCTATCAAACTAAATGGAACATCTAAAAAGAACTTAACTCCTGCAAAAGGAACTAATGAAGCTTCTTTCTCAAAAGGGTTTAAGTATTTTATTAATGATTTTTCAAGTGTTTCACAACCCAAAACAGTTAGTCTTTATAATGCAAAAGCAAAGCTAATTCGTGTTCTTGAGGACAATAAAAAATTAATTGAAAAGCTTAAAGACTATCAGTACAGTTCAAAAGAATTTATTCAATTACCTGCTGCTGATGAATTGACTCAATTAAATGCATGGATCATAAAACCTTTTGATTTTGATTCATCTAAGAAATACCCTGTTTTAATGACTCAATATAGTGGTCCAAACTCGCAGCAAGTATTAAACCGATGGGAATTTGACTGGTACAACTACTTGGCCCAAGAAGGTTATATTGTTGTTTGTGTTGATCCTAGAGGAACTGGTGCAAGAGGTGAGCTATTCCGTAAGTGTACCTATATGCAATTAGGTCGCTTAGAATCTGACGATCAAATTTCAGCCGCAAAAGCTTTAGCAAAAAAAGATTTTATCGACGGAGATCGAATTGCAATTTGGGGATGGAGCTTCGGTGGTTTTATGTCTTCTCTTTGTTTAGAGAAAGCTAGCGATGTATTTAAATCAGCAATTGCAGTTGCTCCTGTTACCAACTGGCGTTATTACGATAGTATTTACACTGAGCGTTTCATGAGAGCACCTGCTGAAAACCCATCAGGGTACGATGATAATTCACCTATCAACCATACCGATAAGATGAAAGGGAATTTATTGTTATGCCATGGTACTGCTGACGATAATGTGCATATTCAAAATACTTATGAATTTGCAGAGCGCTTGGTACAATCTAACAAACAATTTGAGATGCAGATTTATACGAACCGTAATCATAGTATTTATGGTGGTATTACTCGTTTACATCTATATAACAGATTCAATAAATTCTTGAAAGACAATTTATAAAATTTTAAAACACCTAGAAAAAGAGCTTATTCCAATCGGGATAAGCTCTTTTCATAGGATAGCTAAAGATAAATTTCATTTATCCTGAACTCGGATGAGTCAACTTTTTGCTTGGTGAGACTTTTCTACAAGTAAAAAGACCATTTTTTTTGAAAAGCCGATCAACTATTAAATATTAAAACCCGTCTTTTTGCTTTTTGGAGGCATTTCTAAATAGAAAAAGCCACTCTCCGCAGAAAATGGCTTTTATAATATGGCTTGTGTAAGCCTATCTGTTTTTAAAACCTATAGCCCGCTCTCTGCAATTGCTTCAAGTTAGTTATCGGCTTATTCGGTTTAAGTTCTTTGCCCAAAAACTTATAAATCTTCACACGAATTTCTTTTGCTTTTTTTGTATCAATTCTGTCAAAAGAGTGTCCTCCTGGTATATTTTGATAAATTTCATATTCGAACTTTTTACCATCCGCTTTAAGCGATTTAATTAAATGTTCCACCTCTAGTACATTCACATCATCGTCATTCGTATTGGTATGAATTAAAAGTGGCGTATTCTGAAACTTATGCGTATTCCATGCTGGTGAACGACGGCGATATTCTGCCAAATTATCGTTAGCTGTTTTACCTATATGATATTCCGCCGAATAAAGATCTCTATATCCCTGATCCATATAACCCATTCGAGAAATAAGGTCGCTAACAGGAACGCCTGCAAAACCAACTTTATAAGCATTAGGGTGATCAAACAAATTGAAAAGGGTAATCATTCCACCATGACTCCACCCCATAATTCCAACTCGATTCTTATCAACGAAATCGTAATTTTCAATCATGTAATTACGACTAGCATATACGTCCTCAACTTCTAACCCACCATAATCGATCTTCTCGTAATGACCTTTGCCATACCCTGTACTACCACGGTACTCAGCAGCAACCACAATATATTCCTGAGCAATTAATTCTCTAATTATATGTGTATAATAGGTCGTAAAATCGCCATGAACTCCGCCATGAGGCAAAACAATTAAAGGGTATTTTTTATCAGGATTAATATTTTTAGGGATGAAGGTATAAGTCCAGAATTTGACAGGATTACCTACTCCTATTGCAGTTGGGTTCTTTTCTTTCCACTTTGGAGGTCCATAAATATAAAGCTTGTCGATATGAGCTACATCTCCTACTCTTTCGAACCAAATTAAATCATCGACCATCTTTTGTAATCGATCCATTCTATGATCTAAATTGGTATTATCTTTTTTAAGCCCCTTCAGTTCCTCCTGAATTGAGGCTTGGCTTTGTGCATTTAGGCTAAATACTGAAATACAGAATAGAAATAAGCCTAAGTAAATTACTTTGTTCATTGTTTAAAGTTTTTAGGTTAGCAATAAAATTGCGTGCCCAATTTACAAAAAACAATGGAATTAATCCTCGCTATCTACTTGTCAATTCCTTCAAAAAAATCAAATAGATATTCATCCTTATAATCAGCATTAAACTTTTTAAGTGTTTCAATATACTCTTCTTTAAAAGTTTTTCTACAATGATGTTCTTCTTGATTTAGCACATATTTAGACACAGTGTCAATTTGGGAGCGAGAATAAGAAAATGCTCCATATCCTTTTTGCCAGCTGAAACTTGCCATCGAGAAGCCTTTATTCTTTACCCACTTATTACTTGACGTCTTTATTTTCTCTACAAGGTCAGGAATCGTTTGGGTCATATTGTAACCAATCAGAATATGAATATGATCAGGCATTGAACCGATAGCAATGAGTTTATGCTCATTATTTTAAATAATTCCTGTAATATATTTTTCTAAATCATGTTTCCATGATTTATGAATCAACGCAAACCTATTTTGAACAGCAAAAACAAGATGAAAATAAGCTTGTGAATATGTATCTCCCATGATTTAACAAATAAATTAACTATCATAAATCTATTGTTTTTAATCATATTATCCAACCACACATTACGGTGCGCTGCACCTTATTATATTTCTTTATATTACAATTCTACAAATATTATTGGTGCTCTGCACCAACTAATCTATCTCATTTCGGGTACAGAGTACCCAAATATCTGTAGAAATCAAATTTCATTCAAAATCAGGTGCAGAGCACCGTTATATTATTTCAATCTTACAAATATTTTGGGTTTTCTTAGTGATTTTGAAACGATCATCCATTCTATGTCCAGCCAGCCATACAATATCATTGTCCGAAACAAGAAGCCAAGCATTTTCTTTATCGGTCAAGGAAAATTTATTATCAATGAAATAATCAGATACTTTCTTTCTCCCTTTCATACCTATGGGATGGAAAACATCACCCTCCTCCCATTTACGTAGTTTCAAAGGGAAGCTTAATTTATCAGCATCAAAACAAGCAATTTGTGGATTTACAGAAAAACTAAAATCGGCAGGGCGTTTAAAAGTTTTACAATCAAATCTTTTTTCATTGATTTTAACAAATCCATTCTCTCCAAGTTCATACTCTCCAACTTCTTTCTCAAGCTTTTGAGATAAAATAAGATACTCTCGATCGCGAAGAATCTGATAATTATCGGAATAGAATAGTTTACCTGAAATGGCATCCAATGATTCAACAATATTAGCCACATCTCGAGAATGAAAACCATAGGATTTCAATAGTTCAAAAAGATGAGATTTATTAGCTGGTATTTTTTTTAGTTCTGAGACTGAAATTAATAATTGATCATCTTTCTGCTCGACGAAACTAAATCTATTCTTACTAATTTCGTTATTATAAATCAATTCAACATCAGAAAATCGAGCTACATTTTCATTCATGGTTTTCTGAATGCTAGGGTTAATTTCTTGCAGAACTGGAATAATTTGATGACGGATTTTATTTCTCACAAAATCAGTTTGAGCATTGGTATAATCTTCTCGAAAATTTAGTTCATTTTCACCAGCATAAGTTTTAATCTCCTCTCTCGAAAAAGGCAATAGAGGGCGAACTAAACGTCCCTTTTTCGCTTTTATTCCTGTTAAGCCATGTATACCTGTGCCACGCGCTAAATTTATTAAAACCGTTTCAATCACATCATCGGCATGATGAGCTGTAAGAATATATTGACATTCGTTTTCCTTACGAATATTCTCAAACCATCCATAACGCAAATCACGTGCTGCCATCTCTATAGATATATGATTCTCTTCTGCAAAAACAGCAGTCTCAAAAGCTATCGAACAAAAAGGGTAATCATATGATTCGGCTAAGTTTCGAACAAAAGCCTCATCACCTTCGGAATCTTCACCCCTCAATCGAAAATTACAATGAGCCACAACACAATTCACTTCCATCTTAAATAGCAAATGAAGCAAAACAATAGAATCGAGACCACCACTAACCGCTACTAAAAGCTTTTCGTTTCTTCCAAATAACGCTTCTTTTTCAATATGATGGATTAATTTTCTTAGCATTTCGGGTTTGGTTTTTTAATTTTAGGACAACTAACAACAGATAACAGACAACTTACAACTAAGAAATAACAACTGACAGCTAAGAAATAACAACTTACAACTAAGAAATGACAACTGACA
>JADGEF010000015.1:35957-40631 GCA_016744515.1 Marinifilaceae bacterium
CTAAGAAATAACAACTTACAACTAAGAAATGACAACTGACAGCTAAGAAATAACAACTTACAACTAAGAAATGACAACTGACAGCTAAGAAATAACAACTGACAACTAAGAAATGACAACTGACAGCTAAGAAATAACAACTGATAACTAAGAACAGTCGTTAAATATTATTCATTTCCTAAAACTTGCTTAATTGCTTTAGCTTTCAACAAGCATTCTTCGTATTCTTTTTCAGGATCGGATTGCATGGTTATTGCTCCTCCAACCATAAACGAAAGATAATTATCTTTAGCATTATATTGTATGCTTCGAATCACAACATTAAAATCAAAATCGGCATTGGGTGTAATATAACCAACAGCTCCTGAAAACAAACCACGCTTTGTTAGCTCATATTTCTCGATTAATTCCATAGCTCTAACTTTAGGTGCTCCTGTCATAGATCCCATTGGGAAAGTATGCCTAATACAATCGACAAAATGCACATCCTCTCTCAGTTTAGACACAATAGTAGATATCATCTGATGAACCTGTGGGAAAGTATAAATACCACAAAGCTCTTCCACTTTCACGGTTCCTTTTACTGCTGTTTTCGATAAATCATTGCGAACCAAATCTACAATCATGATATTCTCAGCTCTTTCTTTAGGATCGGTAAATAAAAGCTCTTTAATCTGATTATCCTCATCAGGAGTCTCTCCTCTTTTAGCAGTTCCTTTTATTGGCTGAGAGATAATTTTTGATCCTTGCTTCTTTATATATCGTTCTGGTGATGCAGATAAAAGAAACTTATCACCAATAGAATAATAGCATGAATAGGGCGTAGGCGAAACTTCACGCAAACGTCTAAAGATCTCTAATGGATCAACCTGTGCATTTTCAGCAAAAAACTCCTGACAAAAATTAACTTCATAGATATCACCTAATCGGATATGATTTTTCAAGGCATTTACAGCCTCAAGGTATTCATCTTTACTAATGCGATGTTTTATATTGGGAACAGACGAAGCCTTTAATTCACCTATTTGCGTCGACAAAATTTCATTAACAAGTGTTCGTATCTCATCTTCAGAATTCTCTTTCTCAAAATAATAAACTTCTAACACATTCTGTTTAAGAGCCAAGACCCAACGTGGCTGAAAAAAATGAAAAGCCGGCATTTTTACACCATCAAAATTACCCGAAGAAAGATCCTCTAATTCATTTTTCAGATCGTAAGTCATAAAACCAAACCACCAATCGGGATTGGCATCGTACGTCTGTCTCAATGTATCAAAGCCGTTTTCTTCAAGTTTAATCTCGTTCAAAGTAGCAATGCCAGCAAGCAATTCATATGAATTGTATTCCTTTTTTGAATTCGCTTTTTTATTAACGTCATGACTATCGAGAATAGCAAGCCTTTTAAACTGCTTAGCCCACAGTAATAATTGCTCTTTAAATTTGGCAGTATCCGATATCTGAAAACTTACGGTTTTACGCATTTGGCAAAGATAAAGCAATTTCAGAGGATTAGTCAATCAAGCATAAAAAATTAACGAACCATTGTCCTTATCAAACTATTTAATAATTTCAAAAAAAGCCTTCATTTTCTACAATGAATGTTTATCAATAGATACTGTGTTAAAAACACGTCCTTATCGGTATCAAAACAACTCGTAATTAAAATGCACTACAAACTAGAATAAAGGCTAATTATTAAAGTATACTGCCGAAAAATAAACAGGGGAATTATGAGGAATAGATATACCAAGCGAGATCATCCTGTTCCGAGTATCAGAAAATGCTCGCAATCATATTTATGAATAATTCTAGCATCCTAATTGATACTACACCAGGAAAATTAAAAAACACTATTATTTTCATCTGCTCAGATCCCCCATCTGCATAAATAAAAAGACTATTAGTCAAATTAACCAGTTAAGAGAACATAAAATCACCATCTTGTTAACACAAATAATATATACCAACATTATTAACCTTATATAAAAGATACATAACATTTAAACCTATTAGGCTTAAAATTACAAATACTAATATAATCACATTTGACATTTAATCCATATACTATGGTTGTTTTTTGAAAAACGAGCCGTGAATATTATATTAAGCTATATACATTCTCAAACACAGAAAAAAAAATACAGGTACAATAAACTGTGTTACGATTGTGTTCTTTGTGTATTGCTTATATATTATAGATTTAAAAACAAACTACATTTAGCATAACACTATTAAGTAAAATTCAAAAATATTTTATTCAGACAGAGTTTTTATATAAATCCCATAAAAAAAACATCTGGATCTATTAAACAAAATACGAGTAACACAAAATCACCAATCAATAACAATCCAACTAAATCCTGCAGCAGCTGAAACCCAATAAATAGATATGTTTAATGTCAGTATTGTAATTGCAATATTGATCTTAAATATAATTCATTTAATGTTTTTATTCAAAGCTGTATGATTTTTATAACTCAAAAAAAAATTTACATAAAAACCCAGAGATGTGAAAAATTGCTCTTGCAATTCGTCCTACCTGTCCTTTTTATACTTTTATTGGCATTACCTTCTGTATCATTTTCACAAGATTTCGATAATGATGGAATTTCTGACATTCAAGACTTGGATGATGATAACGATGGTATTCCTGATGAAATGGAATGCCCTACAACAGAGTTAAATGTTAGTAAGAGTTTTAATTATACGATAGACGATTTTGTATATCAAAACGACAGCTGGATTCAAACTGACAAATACGGAGGAATTTATGCCCCTTATCTAGATTCTCAATTTCCGAGTGGAAAAGATGGTTGGTTTTTCACTAATACTGTAGATTGGTCAGAAGGACAATATATAGCACCTTCCGATATTGATGCTAATAAAAAGCATCCATGCATTAAAAAATCACCCGATGATGGAGGCGCTTTTATTATATTCACTAATAATGAAAAAATATCAAACACTTTCAATACTGAAGTAGGAGAAACCTACCAAATAACACTGAATATTGGCTTATTGCCTCGTTATGCTATAGCATTAGAATGGGTCTGGGTTGATGGTGCATGGAAGGAATATTGTCCCATTTGGTCTTACAATCCTGAGCTTAACTATAGTATAATTTCAGGAGGCAACACCCTATTTACAACTCCCTTTGAAGATAATTACACAGCTGCAGATTTCCCCCAAAATGTAAATAAAAATAGTCCAGATTTAGATCCTCATTGGAAAAAATATATTATTATTTTTGAAGCGACATCAAGTACAGCCGAATTTGAAACCGCCTCAATAAGTGGTAATGGTGTTGTTCTTGTTGACGGTTTATCTATAAAAAAATTAAACCCAAACTGTGACTACTCAAAAAATACGGACTCAGATAATGACGGTTGTCCTGACGCTTTTGAGGCAGGTGTCACCACAGATCATAATAAATATATAATAACCGATGGTACTGATGTAGGAAATAATGGTTTAAAAAACGATTTAGAAACATTTCCTGATTCAGGAATATTAAAAACAAATATTAGTTTAGATCTTACCAAACCTTACGATAACATATCTTTTTGCCCTACACTAAAAGCAAATGATGACATATTAACAATCGACGAAGACAGTGGCTTAAGTACACTTCAAAATGTGGCAGGGAATGATGATTTAGGTCTCACACCCAGTACATTTTCTTTAACAACAAATGTTACAAACGGTGTTTTATCATTTAACAATGATGGAACTTACACATATACACCCAATACAAATTTTAATGGAGAGGATACTTTTGTTTATACGATTAAAGATGCTAACAATCAGGAAGACAGTGCAACTGTAACAATTACAATATCTCCCATAAACGATGTACCTGTTATAACAAACAACTCTAGCTCTCCAACTCATACATTAAATTATCCTGAAAATACAACAACAAATGTCATCGACTGGAATACTACGGATGTTGATGGTGAAACTGAAAATAGCGGTGATCTAACTTATGCTCTAACTGGTACTGATGCTAGTCTATTTACGTTTAATACCGCAACGGGTATTTTAAGCTTTACCAACTCTCCCAATTTCGAAGATGCAAAAGATGTAGGTGCGGATAATATTTACAATGTTACAGTTACTGTTTCGGATGCTAATAATGCGACTGATGTACAAGCTTTAGCAATTACTGTAACTGACGTTTCTGAGTCTTCTAGCTTCACTATTACTAATATTGATGATACAAGTGTGGCGGAAAACTCAGCCTACACTTCTGTGACGCCTGCTATTTCTGGCACGCCTATCGGAACCTTAACTTATTCAATTTCTGGTGGTGATGATGCGGCTGATTTTACAATCAACCCAACGACTGGGGTCGTGAGCATGATCGCTAGGGATTTTGAAGTGCCTGTGGATGCGGATAACAACAATACTTATGCCTTAGAAATTACAGCGACAGATGCGGATAACAACTCTGACTCGGAAGTATGGATCGTGACTGTGACGGATGTTACGGAAACAAGCAGTTTCACAATTAATGAGATTACTAATGTGAGTGTGACAGAGAACACGGCTTACACTTCTGTGACGCCTGCTATCTCTGGTACACCTATCGGAACCTTAACTTATTCGATTTCGGGTGGTGATGATGCGGCTGATTTTACAATCAACCCAACGACTGGGGTCGTGAGCATGATC
>JADGEF010000156.1 GCA_016744515.1 Marinifilaceae bacterium
AATTTACAACACAAAAGACGTTCAGGTAATTGCTAACAATGCCTCTATGGTAAAATCATCTTTAGCAGATGGTCATGGACTTGATGCAGTAAGAGAAATGGTAGATTATTTGTCTGATAGTAAGCTTTATCTAGAGTTTGTTGTGGTGCTTGTTGTGTTTATTAAGCTTTAAAAAATAAAATACATATTAATAATACTAAAGGAAAATACCTAAATCCTCATCGTATTCATTATAAAATTATAATTGCTTGCCTAAGCCTTTAGTGGAGGCGTTATAAAATTATAATTGCTTGTCTAAGCCCTTAGTGGAGGTATTAACAAATGATGAAAGCTCGCCTAAGCCTTTGGTGGAGCAATCAATGGATGTTATCGACCTCCCTTATTTTCGACTTTTGAGCGTTTTGCTTGGGGACTATTGTTAAGAATGTTTATTTCCATATGGTCATGTATTAAGGGGGGATGAACGGGATTTATAAAGAGGTTGGTTATATTATGTTGTAGTAGATTGTAAGTTATGTATGTTTATTGTGTGTAGTTAAAAGGGATATAAAATAAAGAAAAAGGTTGCTCTTGTAGAGTATATTGTTATATTTGTGTGCTGGACGTTGATAGTTTATGACTATGTGTTATGGTGATTTTGCTTGAAATTGCATTGTTAGTTATCTGTTGCATAGGGTTTAGTGTGATTTTTTTTTGAATTAGGTTTAAATGGTTGGTCGGTTTGTGAGATAATGTTATGCTTGATTAATTATAAGATATGTGGAAGATGTTTTTAGTTGTATTATTGAATATAGATAATGTGAATATGTTGTTTAGTAATATTCTGCTAAAAAGAATTGTCTGAATTAGATTATTAAAAATTGTTTATAGGGTTATTGTTCATATTGTAAAGTCGTGGAATGTAATCAGATGCAGTTTAGTGTGATAATAAAGTGTGGAATAAAAGATGCTTTGGGATGTCCAAGTGTCATTCATTAATAATAACAAAAAGAATAATAATGAGAAAACTGTTTTTAATTTTTGGAATCGTAGGGTTTCTACTTAGTGCATGCTCTAATGATGATTATTTCAACGAAAATGCCAATGATGTACTAAAGAATAATGAAAGGATTAGTGTGTTAAATGCAAAAGACAAAGAGAAATTTTTAGTGAGTTTTGCGGGAGTATTGTCTAAGGCAACGTATGAACGAAAAGATGTTCGAGAGTTTCTAAAAATAGAATCTTTGAAACAATTCGATAAAAATTACGATGTTCTCTATTATCTAATAAAAGACGAGGTTGTCAGCGGAGAATCTTTCAGAGATATTTTAATTTCTTATTCATCAAAAGAAACTATCGAAGATATTGAAACAAATGTTCCCTTGTTGAATATTTTGATTCCTGAGATTATGTTTTTTGATGTTAAACCAGAAAATTTAGATACTGAAGATAAGGAAATTCCAGTAGTTGTATCTAGAGATTCTGAAACTTCACTTTTTTTGAATGGCGAAAAGGAACTTAGTTTGCAAAAAGGAGAAATTCCAGATTTTCATGTTTTTGTAGTAAATGAAAATAGTAGAGTTGTAGCTCCAGTTGATATAAAAGGAAGTTTGAAAAGCACAGGTGTTAAGTCTATTATGTTTAAATCTCCAAATTATGATGGTAGTTTAAAAGAGCAGGAAGAATCAACAACAAAGTCGGCATTAGTAAGACGTCATTTAGTAGGATCAAAAGAAATCTTGGCTTATAATCATTTTAATAAAGATGATGGAAGTATTTATCAAAAAGCCTTTCAAAGAGATTTTATATATTATGGAATAACACCAGAGAATAAATCGGGTAACTTAAATAGGTCTGTATCAGAATATATAAGGTTTATAGAAGTTGATCCTAGGACATATTTTAAAATTGCAGATCAGACAGGAACTGGGTCTAATAGCGATGATCCTGATATTAAGGATTTTACTGCTTCACAGGAAAAAAGAGAATTAAGTAAAGAAGAACTTTTAGATAGGATGTGGACAAAGGGATCTTATGATTTTAAGTTTGAGATTGTAACATCTACAAAGCAACACCCTCAAATTGTATATGTTCCTTTAAAACCTAATGAATTATGGAATTTTAATATAAAACATACAAGAAGGCACTCAACTGCTTTTCGTCGTTCTAAAAATTATTATAAAATTGATCCAAATAAATTTACATCAAAAAGAGTGTATTTAGATTATCGTCAGATTTCATTTGGTAAATGGAATCTTTCTGAGGAATCGATATATAGGTATGTTAATGTTATGGAAGAGGATGAAAGTATTTCTAAAACAAGTACAAGTACATATGAATCTACGAGAGTACATACTAGTAAGTTTAATGGAGAGGCTAAGCTATCGGTAGGTTTAGGAGATGTAACAGCTTCTGGAGGAGCTTCGGCTGAAGTTACTAATTCAAATACAATCAAGCAAAGTAATACTGTCACTATCACAAGAAAAGAGTTGTCAGATAATTTAGGTAGTATAAAAATATTTTTCTATGATCCTATTATAGATGGAAGGAGACGTAGATCCCGGAGGAGGGCGTATTATGTACATACGTATAATACTGGATACGTTAAATTTGCTATTTCTGTAAAATAATTTTTTGTATTAGTACAAGTTCATTTATAAGGCAAATCTATAAAATCAAAAGTTATGAATATAAAAATAATTTCTGTATTACTTTCTATTATTATATGCAGCTCTCTTTATTCTTGTTCAAATGAGGATGGTGATGGTGGTTATGCTAGAAGAAGAGATCAAGAAAATGCTATAATGTTTAGGGTTTACAGCAATACTCCTGATGTTCCAATAACAATTTCTGAATTTTATGGGGGAACTCTAATCATAAAAGATAGTTGGAAAGGAGAATATATTACTAAACAATATAGTACGCAATTTGCTGCAACATGTAAAGATGAAACTGTATTAATTACAGGTGAAGTATATGTTAATGGAAAACTAAAGTTGAAGAAAGATGGAAATAAGTATATTAGACTAATAGTTAAAGACGTGAAGAGATAATAAACGATTTCAATGTTAGTTTGAATAATTTGGGATATTATTTACAACTTGAATTCATGTATTAATGTTGAAATATAAAATTTGATAAAAAAAGGGGGCTTTCAAATCCCCTTTTTTTTATTAAAAACAGTTTACTCTTTTTTCAGGCTGTGTAAGCTTGAATTTAAGAGGGGCTTATAGTTTAAATTTTTGTTGGACTCATTACAAAATTATAATTTTATAACGACCTCCCTTATTTTAGACTCTTTTCTTCAAATTGCCCATACTTGCTGATTTATGCTAATTTTATTGTAGAATTATTGTTAATAAATTTGTAGGTTTGTGTGAGTAGGATATATGATCGTTTTGATTGAGGGAATAATATAGATTGTTTTCTAGTAAAGAAGTAAGTCGCAAGTCAATAAAACTTAGCAAAAATAAGAAAGGAATATATATGGATAAGCCTAATTTATTTGATCAACAATTGAGGATAAAACTCGATAAGGAAGAAATGAAGAATATCGTTTCTGTTAAATTGTCAGATTTTTTATACATCCAGACACAGAATTGATAATACTGAAAAAAGAATATATCATTTTATCTATAATGCAAATAGAACTTTATAGATAGGGGAAGTGGCTAATAAATACAGTGGCTAGCTGTTTGTAAGATCAAATGATGAGCAATGCCAATTGTTTTTCCTCCTTATTTTCAAGGAGGAGTACTCGAACGTGTTCGGGGGAGGTGGTTTTAAACATCTCCGAATCGTAATTAATAATTCCTAATTAAAAAGAAACCACCCCATCTTATTTTGCTCGTGCCTCACAAAATAATCCACCCCTCCTTAAAATAAGGCGGGGAATTTTAGTTACATGCCTAGCTAATACAATTTGTTTGTCATGCTCTGATTATATACAAGCTGTTCATGTCAGGGTATGACTATGTAATGAGAAATTATTGATTCCGATTTTCGGGAATAAAAATAGTGAGACCCTCAAAGTAAATTTTATTATCTCAATAAATTCGACCACAAACAATCCTGAAAATCGGTAAGCATGTGCAGGAGCAAGCCAATGGCTACAAGTCTGAGTTTTGGGAAGAATACCATAATAAAATAGATGGCAATGGCATAATAGGAGTGTAAGGGATGGAAACCTATACTGCACCTGCCAGCTTCGAATATGGGTGTCGCAAGTAGGTGATCTAAATCGATTAGCATAGTGGCTAACATGATTAACCAAGCTCTTTTCCAGCTCTCTTTAAAGAAAAACCAAGCGATTAATCCTGGAAACAAGAGGTGTAGGCTATAGTGTACCACGAATTGAAGCAGGTGTAGAAATTCAGTCATCCTATATGTTTATCTATTTTTGCTTGAGAAGTGAGTTAAAAAAAGCTATCCTGATATGGATAGCTTTTGTGTTTTTATTTAGCCGATTTACGATTTCGCAGCCTTTTGTTTTCTTTCATGATCTAAAAAGCCTTTTAAGTTTTCTATATCCAGACGTTTTGCAACAATTTTTTTATCCTTATCAAGAAGGTAGATTGTAGGAGTTGAATAGACATCATAGAATATTCTAAAATTAGAATGATAATTTGGATCGTAACAGTTTACAAAATCGTACAGTTTATTTTCTTCTATATATTTTTGCCAAGCCACTTTGTCTTGTTGGGTGTATATCGCCATAATTTGAACACCTAAATCTTGGTACGCATCTAGAATTTCTGGCTTTAAACGTGGAGTAAGCTTTTTACAATGACCACAATCTGTTTCGAAAAAATAAAGAACCGTGTAGTTGGCATCTATCTCGTGAAGCTTTACAAATTCGCCGTCAATTGTTTCTAGAGCCAAATCTTGAGCTTTCATATCAAGTAAATTGTATTGCAATTTAATCACTCGCTCTTTTATATTTGCCATGAGAGTTGAATCTGCCCAAGTAGCCTGTCCACTTAAATAGTAGCGTCTAGCTAGATCTACAAAAGCTGCATCTACACCCATAATCTTCGATTTAATAGCATAATTAAGTGCATACTGCGTGTAATACTGGAAACATTTTTTGTTTGGTCGAGCTTGCTCAATCAGTTTGATTGATTCTTTTACAATGGAATCGCGCTGCTGAATCAAAATTTTCTCGTAGAAAAAAGCAAGTTTGTTCTTTAATAATGGTGTGCGAAGGTATCTATCGTCGGCAGGGTTTAGACTCGATAAGTAATTATCCTTGGTCCAGACGTAATTTCTAAGTTTGATCTCCTTATCTCTGTCAGGAAAATCAGCTGCAATTGATTTATTGAAATCTGGAGCTTCGGGCGAAAGCGTAAAGTTTGCGAATGCAGAAACAAAACTAGGAGCAGGGAACTTTTCGTTTAATGACTTGATGTAGGCTTTAACTTCTAAATCTGCTTTTTTAAAGAGTTTCTTGTATTCAATTTTGGCTTTTTTATCATTTACCTTATCCTTATATTCCTCCTGAAGCTTTTTGCTGTTTTCATTCTTGGCTTTCATAAATTTTTGGAAATCAGCGAAAGCTTCACTTTCCTTTGAACCTGATATTTTAAGCTTATTAACAAAATCTATTGAGTCAGATATAATAGAGAATTCCTGATCACTCCCAATTAATAGATCGAAGTATTTTTGAGAAGGTAGGTAGACGACGTAAATGCCTTGATCTAGCAAACTATCATTTTTAAAGAGACCAACACCATTTACGAGTTTGGTGGTATCATCAGCAAATATTCTTCCATCCAAATAATGGGCAAGATAAGCTGAACTGTCACTAACATTTTCGAGCTTAATATCAATATGTAGGTTTTGAGAATTGCCGTTTAGGTTTCCTAAAACAATTGCTGAAAGAAGAATGAGAGATCGGTATAAAAGTTTCATGTGTATGCTGTATGTGAAAATTTCAAAGCCGAAAATTACAAAATATTGAATTTAAAATAGCCAATCATATGAATTGAAACGTCAATAATTGTTAATTGAATCATAAAATGTCGAATTTACACTGATTATAAGAGCTTAAACACCTTAATTATGTGGCGAATCACCGTTCTGAAAATTTCATTTAATAGATTATGAAGAGACTTATTGATATCTAATAATCAATTGCTATTTTTAGACTTTCAAAAATCAAACTATTTCAAGCATGACAAAAGAATTTAAAGCTACCCAATATAAACTAGAGTCAGTAAAATCAGGAAAACGATTTGATGATGAGGGGTGGACTTTGGATGCGCCAGGAGAAAGCGATCCATCTTTGATTAGAGCAATTTATGAGAAGAAGCAATTGGAAGTAAAAGATAAGTCTTTAGGGATTTATAAATTTTCTGATTGGTTGCCAATTCATAAAACACTAGAGGGGTCATCAGCACCTGCTACATACAAGAGTGAAGGTTTAGCAAAGTATTTAGGCTTGAATAACCTTTATATCACTTTTAGTGGCTACTGGCCAGAGAAAGGTGCGAATTTTCGTACATGTTCTTTTAAGGAAACTGAGGCTTTCGCTGTGAGTGGTCGATTAAATTCGACAGATCAGGTTTTAGTTGTTGCCTCAGCAGGTAATACGGCTAGAGCTTTTGCTCGTGTTTGTTCAGATAATAATATTCCATTGCTTCTTACTATTCCTGAAGATAATTTATCAGCACTTTGGTTCGATGAGCCTATCAAGGATAACGTTCGTTTGATCGCAACTAAATCGGGAAGTGATTATTTCGATGCGATTCATCTTTCAAATATTGCTTGTGCTTTGGATGGTTTTGTTGCCGAAGGTGGTGCTAAGAATGTAGCTCGTCGTGATGGAATGGGAACTACGGTTCTTTCTGCAGTAAGCGAAATTGGTCAGATTCCTGACTACTATTTTCAAGCGGTTGGTAGTGGAACAGGGGCAATTGCAGCTTGGGAAGCTAATATGAGATTTATTGAAGATGGTCGTTATGGTGATAATAAGATGAAACTTATGGTCTCTCAGAACGCACCATTCCTGCCAATTTACGATGCTTGGAAAGCAGGCTCTCGTGCTATGTTACCATTAGAGGATGAGCTAGCTCGCAAGCAAGTTGAAGAAATTGATGCAAAAGTTCTTTCTAATCGTAAGCCTCCATACCCAATTGCTGGTGGTTTATTCGATGCTATGAACGATGCTGGTGGTGATGTTCTTGTTGCGACTAATGAAGAAGCTATAGAAGCGGGCAAATTATTCCTTGAAACAGAAGGAAATGATATTCACCCAGCAGCTGCTGTTGCAGTCGCAACTTTAATTAAGGAAGCCAAAGAGGGAAAGCTTGATAAAGATGCCTGCATCATGTTGAACATTACTGGTGGTGGTGAAGAGCGTATGAAAAGGGAAAAAGAAGTGACTTACCTTAAGCCTTCACATATTTTTGATATTAATCCTGATATAGAAACTGTGAAAGAAGTGCTAGATAAGTTATTCTAGAATACGATATAAAAGAGAAAGCCGCAAGTCATATAACTGATTTACTTTTTTAATAGGAAAATATGCAAGAAAATAATTCAGAAATACTGCTATACAAAACAGAAGACGGAGAAATAAAAATAGATGTTTATTTTGAAGAAGAAACCGTTTGGCTAACGCAAGACCAATTGTCTGAATTATTTGGTAAGGCAAAATCAACTATTAACGAACATATAAAAAACATATATGCTGAGGGAGAGCTTGAAGAATTAGGTAGTTTAAAGAAATTCGGAATTTCCGAATTTCAGCAAAAAACGCCTAACTATTATAATCTGGATGTTATTATTTCTGTTGGTTATCGTGTAAAATCGAAACAAGGCACACAATTTAGAATATGGGCAACTCAGCGTTTATCTTGTATCAAATAATGTTCGTCTCAAAAGTAGTTAATTACTTGTTTTCTTATTGTAAATCGTACTGCTAAATGACATAGAGATCGAGAGAATTAGCA
>JADGEF010000157.1 GCA_016744515.1 Marinifilaceae bacterium
CTTTAAGCATTAAGCTTAGTGCCTTGTTACTTTTGACTTAATCTTTGCACGAACGTGAGCCGAATCTTCTGAGAGTAAATATCTTCTGGTAGATGTTGGAAGAAAATCAATAACAGCATCCAACTTATCTTCACGAATTGCCTTTCTTACCTTTGATGCAGAAATGTAATTATCCTTAGAACCACTTGAAATACGAGGGATCTCTATAAGCTCAACACCATTTGTAGGTAGATGCTTAAACATTGCATCATTATAGGCTTTGGTTACTGGCGAATACATTTCAGTCCCTACATATCGACGATTAATATTGAAAATTGGCACAATATATCTCATAAATGTAATCACATCCAGCTCAGCTTGACAGGCTGCTATATCTGATTCCTTCTCTTGCTTTAAGAAGTAGGATGGGAAAATCGTACCTGAAACCACATAGTTTCCACCTTTTACCATCACTAAATTATCAATATGCCCCAGCTCCTCCTTAATCAAACCCCAACGAGTTGTAAAGTTAAAGGATGAGCGGTCTTCCTCAACAATAAACAAATAAACCACTCTATTCTCGCGACATGCTTTTTCAATCAGATATTTATGTCCCATGGTAAATGGGTTGCAGTTCACAACAACAGCTGCAATACCACCAACATTTATATCACGCTTAATTGAACGTAAGTAGTCCTGATAGGTTTTAATATTCTGATAACCAAACTCAAGAACAGAAAATAGAGGTTCTGCGGTTGCAATCTCAGTGAAACCAAGACCTTTAAACACCATTAAGTTTCGAGGCTTAGTGTACACAAAAATATGATCATGCTTTTGAATGACGATATCAATCAGATGCGTTACAATCTGAGCAAAAGCCGCTCCCTCTCGAAACTTTGATGCGACTGCCACATATTTTAATACGCGACCTTTATATGATCCTGTACCTATAATCTCATCATTCAAATTATAAAGTATCATAGAATAATCAACATCCTCAGGAATGTAATCAAAGCCCAAATCACACAAAAACTCAGAAAGGAGCTTGATATCAAAAGGGTTTTTTAAATCTAAAGATTCTTCTCTATAGTCAGTATTTTCTACGCCCATTATTATATCGTATTACCCTTTTAAAGATTTTATTCAAATTATTATTTACGTTTCACCAAATTTCTATTCACGCCATACATAAAGTACGACACAGCTAAAAGATCAGCCGATCCACCTGGTGATATTCTTTTATCATTACAAAAATCAATTAAAGCCTCATATTCTGAATCTGAATTTTCACCTTCATCCTTTTGCATACAAACACCTGCTCTAGCTTTTAACTCCTCTAGAACTTCTTCACCTTTTCGATAAAGAATATTACTATCGTCGTTTTCTGAAATAATGGCTAATAAGGCATGCGTTAATCCTTTATTCAATATTTTGTCATTCAAAACCTCTTCAGAATCGAATCGCTCATGCAAAACAGGAAGTGCCTTTTGAAAAACACATGGCATTCCTGCTTGAATCTCTCCTCTGATACCTTGCCCTTTTTTACCAAAACGTCGATAACAGACTTCACCATGAGTTTCTTTTCCCAAGTAAAGTTTCTTACCAAGTTCGCGAGCAACCAAATCTCCATTCATATTCTGAATAACAGAAACAAATTTCTCATTGGTAAATGAATCCTCTGACAATAAATGAGCTGAAACAAAAATTGAGAATCCTAAAAGGAAAATAGCACCTTTATGTGTATTAACACCATTCGTTTCGGCAAACATATCAGCTTCCATTTCTAAACCAATCAACCTTAACTTAGGCAAAGCCTCTTTAAGATCATCACCTGAAAAGGTATATCCAAAATTTGCAATCTTCTGAAAAGAAACAGAAAGAGCTGCCGTTGAATTTAAAAAAGTAGAGAAATCCATATCGGTATGTGATCCTTCATCAAAACGATCGACCAAACCAGGCTTAGGTGTTAAAGCAACTTCGTGCAATAAAGACTGGGTAGCCAAAATTACTAATTGCTTACAAATCCTCTCTCTCTTCCTTTGTTCTTGATACTTTGAGATCTCCAATTCCACTTTCATTCGCATAGCTGCATAATCATGAGCTTGCTTACGCATACAATAAATTGCTGGAGCATTGTTACAAAAGAAACAAGTTTTAGCTTTACCTGAAGAAACAGGCTCCCCCTTCTCATCAACCACATCAACATCTAAAAGACGTCCTACTGGATGATTGGTTTCAAAGGATTCACAAACTTGTTTTATCTGGATAGCTGTGTAATCAGAATCGACTATCTCAGCTAGGAAGAAATCACCTGCAACATCGGTTTCACAATGAATCGTTTCCTTATTCGTAACAATTCGATGTGCAAGAAGATAATTTTTCAGCTCAACCAAGCAAGTCTTGAAAAAAGCATGAAAGCTATCATTTGACTTAGGTAAGCCAGGAATATTCAAATTAAAGCTCAGAGTGACACAGCCTCTTTCAAGTCTCTGCATCCTCAAATCTCTCCGCCTATCCTTAGCCAAAAGTAATTCTTCTATCGACTTATCCATCCCTGTCGTCATGACATGAGTTTGTATTGATTCGCAACAATACCTAATTAACATCAAAACCTATCTTATAAAATGTTTCTTTTCAGCTATATCTTTTACTTTTTCGTCTTGATCTAGCTAAAAATAATTCTTTTTATTTAACGATACTTTTGAAATTAAATTGGTATATAAACCTGTTATTTTATTTCTAAAAAAAGAAACAGTTCCCTCTCTATTTTCACAGAGAGGGAAATATAGTTTTCAACTCGAAAATCGAATTGGCTTATCCTAAATTAGTAACATTTTTAATCACATCGATAATTGTTCCGTCACGGTATTCAACCAAAGCAACAATTTTATCGCCAAGCTCTTTAGCTGCAGGAATACCTGTCATAGAATCAACTTCTTTCTTAAGATCTCTGATGTCAACCACTTTTAGTCCAGCTTTTTTCAAGGCTGCTGCTAAATTAGGTTTTGCAGGGTTTACACAAACACCACGCTCAGTTACAATCACATCAACACTCTCACCTGGCGTTACGACTGTATGAACACGATCCATAATGATTGGTAAACGTCCACGGAAAGATGGGCAAACAATCACAGAAAGATTTGCTCCTGAAGCCGTATCTGAATGACCTCCTGATGCACCTCGTATTTCTCCTGATGAACCTGTAATAACATTCACATTAAAATCGACATCTACCTCAAGTGCTCCTAAAACTACCACATCCAATTTATTGGTCATAGCTCCACAGTTATTAGGATTTGCGTACTGATCACAAGAAATCTCAACGTGTTTAGGGTTATTCAAAACTGAAGAACTTACCGCAGCATCGAATGATTGAACATCGAAAATAGCTTTAAATAAACCTTCTTCAAGCATGTCAACACCGTAAGATGTTACACCACCAATCATGAAAGAACCTTGAATACTTTTGCGTTTCATATCCTCACGAAGGAATTTAGCCACAGCCAAAGAAGCACCACCGGCACCAACTTGAAAAGACATACCATCCTTAAACAAACCTGAATGTTCGATTACTGTAGCAGCAATACGAGCAATACGCAAGTCCATAGGTGAAGATGTGATACGAGTTGTACCTGATGCAATTTTAGATGCATCACCAATACTGTCAATTTTCACAACATGATCAACAAAATGCTGACGAATCGTACTGGGTACACATGGATATTCTACCATATTATCTGTAACGATGATCACATTTTTTGAATAACGAGCATCAATATCGGCATAGCCCATGGAACCAAATGCTGATGGTCCATGAGAACCTGTTGCATTACCTTCCTCATCAGCAGCCGAAGCAGCAAGTACTGATAAGTCTGGTTTAATTCTACCAGTTAAAAAATCGCGAACACGACCACCATGTGAGTGAATAATTGCTGGATATTTTAATTTTCCCGTCGAAACAATATCGCCAAGGGCACCTCTAATTCCTGAGGTGAAAATTTTAGTTATCATTCCTTTCTCAACATATGGAACCAATCCATCGTGAGCGGAAGTCAATGAGGATGAAGCCAAAGTAATATCTTTGATTCCCATCTTATCTAAAATATCAATAGCTTGCATCAACACGCCATCACCTCCACGTAGGTGGTGATGACAAGTAACTGTCATTCCATCAAAAGGCTTACACTTTTTAATCGCCTCTTCTAAACTAGAACAAACTTTTGACGTATGTGCTTTCTTTGCCTTTAATGTACGTGATATGTTGGTAGCTGGAACTTCATCTTCGATGATACTTTTCCAAACACCTTGGTAAGGCTGCAATTCGCCAATACCTTCTATATATTCAGGAATTTCAACTCCTAATGCGTTTTTCATTGTTTATTTTTTTTAGTATCAAGTATTAAGATATGAGTATCAAGATTTGAGATGATTTACGATTTGCAATTAATAACTCACAATTCATAACTCATAATTAAATAATTACTCTAAACTCTTTTCAATATCCTTAATATCGATATTGGCATATTCCAAAACGGTAATTGCTCGCTGAACTACAGGAGCATCAATCATTTTACCATCAATAGCAAAAACACCAATACCAGCTTTTGTATTCTTATAAAATTCAGAATACACACGGTAAGCTTTACGAATTTCTTTTTCGCTAGGATTATAAACCTCATGAACAGGATCAACCTGACGTGGATTAATCAATGCTTTTCCAGCAAAACCTAATTTCTTGATGTATTCAGTCTCCTCTTTAAGACCTTCCTCATCATTAACGTCGGCAAAAACAGTATCTAAAACATCTAAACCATTAGCCTTACCTGCCATTACAATTCGCTTACGAGCATAATCGATTCCTGCTCCGTCTGGAGTTTTTATAATACCCATATCAGCCGTCAAATCCTGACCACCAATTGTAATTGCATCGATACGTGGTTCGCAAGCAGCAATATCATAAACATTTGCTACCCCTTTCGCCGTTTCAATCATTACATGAATCGTCATTTTAGGCTCTTTGATATCATGTTTCTTTTCGATTCGTCGAACTTCTTTCATGAAATCTCTCACATCCTGAACCGATTCTGTTTTAGGGAAACGAATATTGTCTGGTTGCATAGGAACAATCGCCTCCAAATCGGCTAAACCGAATGGAGTTTGCATGTTGTTTACACGAACACAAACTTCAGTGTCGTAAAAATTCACAGATTCGAGCATACTTCGTACCAAAATACGAGCAGCATCTTTTTGGTTTAATGCAACAGCATCTTCCAAGTCAAGCAATACAGCATCGCAGCCATAAACACCCGCTTGTTGAATCATAGCCGGATTGTTACCCG
The DNA here is from genome assembly GCA_016744515.1 of Marinifilaceae bacterium. Classification (GTDB taxonomy): domain Bacteria; phylum Bacteroidota; class Bacteroidia; order Bacteroidales; family Marinifilaceae; genus Ancylomarina. The sequence continues at coordinate 5,319 of JADGEF010000157.1, forward strand.
GGATGTACAACATTGATCTTCTTTTCTTTTTAGCCATTACAATGTACCCTCCTGAATACCTAAAGAACGTTTAACTGCGGTTTCAACTCTCGCTTTAATGGTTGGTGTTAATGCGCCTTTATCCTTAGCAATAAGGTGCACATTTTCAATTTCCATTACATCTAAAACTTGATTGATGCATGCTTTAAGATCCTCTTCGAACTGTAGCATTACAGTAGAGGAAATGTCAACCTGTCTTCCAGATCCTTCGGCAACTGGCTCAATTAGAACCATAATGTCGCTCGATTCAAAAGTTCCAGCTTGAGCTTTAAACTTAGGTGTCATTATTTTGTATCGTTAGTTGTTATTTTCCATTTGTATTCATAATCGAAAAACAAACGGATTTTAATTGTTTAAGTGATAAACCTAAAAAAAATCGTTGAATACTTAATAATAAATCAGTCTAAATAAAAATCATTATCAAACTAATTCCTCATCAATATTTCAACTCATTTTCAATGTACAAATGTTGCAGTCTTTCAAAATATATCAAAGGACTTTGGCTTATATTTTGGTTAAATAAAAATGTTATAAAACAGATTACGGATAAAATTCTTTATTGTGATTTTAAATCTAGCTCCCAAGAGAATTGAACAAATCTAAAATCATCTCTCGCACCAAGCAAATTACGAAATAAGTGAGGGAAGAAAATCATGTAAATGAAAAAAATCCTACAGTGGCCTGTAGGATTCTTTGCGGATTAGCGGTTAGTGAGATCTTATCGGTTAGTATAAGATTTTGCTTAGTAAAAGAGTGACCCCTTTTTCAAAAGCGTGTGCAATATAGCTTTTCATTTTGAAATATCGCAAACGTTTATTGAGAAATTTTCTATTATTTTAACTATTCAGAACAAAATAAAATAAGGAATATACCTTATATCAGATATCCAGCAATCTAAATATAAAAAAGTGCCCCTAAATGTTTCATTTCACAAACAAACAGCTTTTAACGAGCTCCTACTAAAGATACTGACGAAATAGTGTCTCCCATTCCAACCAATGTCACAGGCTTTTCAATCAATATTGTAGGAACTGCTATTATTTCTATTGATTCGTTCTCAAATATGCCCGTGTCTAACAAGCGATTTTCTCCAAATTTTTCACTTACAAAATTCTGAAGATTACTCAACTCATTCAATCCAACATCCGAAACTTTATGGCCTTGTGCCCAAAGCAAGACATCTTTGGTATTAATAACCCCTGTTCCAGCTTTTGCGGCTGCAATAGTCGCTGCCAATTGCATACCATCACGATTTTGTATAGGTGTAACTTTAAATCCCTTCTTTTGTAAAGTTAGATATAAACCAAACATATGTAATTGCATACGAGGACAAGCCGTATACTCATAAACCTTAAGCATACCTTCAAACATAGTCACAGCATTAATATTCGCTTCACACTTAGCAGCCAATTCTTCTTCTCCAATTACTTCCAAGATGTCAATAAGCTCACGTTCATTAAAACCTAAACTATCAACGCTTTCAACTAATGAATCAATTAGGTGTTTACGTACAACTTTATCCTGAGTTGATGCAACTTCGAGATGCAATAAATTATTTGGACAAGATTTCCTCCATTCCTTTATCATCGCTTTAGAAGCTTCAATTTTACTGGCACCTTTAATTCCATCTTTCAAATTTTCATGAAGCATTTGATAACCTGAAAGAATGATATATTCCGAATTCACATTATCTTTTGCCATGCATTTCGAAAATTGCTCATCAATATGAAGTTTGAAGTTTAAAGGATCATAAGTAGCAATAAACCGATTGGCCTTAGGACAGGTATATAATTTTCCATCCAGAGAAATTGTGTCGCCTTTATCGAATTCAATAATCCAATGGATCAATGGTAAATCATTCTTTCTATCCACTTTTGAAGCTTGGGCAATTTCTCCATTCTCATCAACGGTTAATAAGTTATCTAGATCAAGAAAGAGTTGAGATTGTTCCTTCGGAGAAGACGCACAATGCACATACACAGAATTCACTCCGCAAACTGCCATCACATTAGCAACGATACCACCTTGACCACCCATCTGCAACTTGTCGTAGCCTACCGTTTCGTTTAACCAATTAAATACAGCCTTATTTTCTATTAGCCATTCTTCAGCTTTCCCCTCCCTAAAGCATTGAAGGAATCCACGAATAGCATCCTCATTTGAATAGATTGAATTTTCACCTTCGCCAAGAATTCTCGAGAGATCCAATTTATTATCGTTGATAATTTTCTCAATACTCTTTCCACTCACCTTAATCACCGCATCAACATTTGCATTAAATGCACTGATAAGACCATTAACTTCGCCCATTTTTTCTAGTTGAGCAGGAGCTGTCTTGTAATGCTGTAACCACTTTTCCTTTAAATCGATATCTGACATGCTAATAAATTTCTTTTAGTTTTTAGACAACCTAATGAGCTATATACCATTGTAGTCGACTAATTTGAAGTTTGATAAAAACAAAAAAATGTAATTTAAGAGTGTTTACTCAAGATTCATAACAAAAAGCACATAAAAATCACTGCAAAGGTTTAAAATTAAAAAAATAATCCAGATTCGATGTTTTTA
>JADGEF010000158.1:0-3006 GCA_016744515.1 Marinifilaceae bacterium
AGCAAACACAGATGAGAATTTTGGCGTAAACTGATAGCTTAATGACAAAAAAGCATTAACTCTATCCTCCTTTAGCTGAAATTGTGATTGTTCATGTTCTTTTTTGTAGAAGGATTTGTTTTCGATATTTTTATACGACACACCATATTCCAAGCTCGATTTTCCTTTTACAAGGCTAGTGGTGTTGTTTACGAATGTATTGAACGCCCTAATATCCTGAGTAGAGTGTGTTGTGTAATCCAATTCGAAATCTGATTGGTCATTTAAAGTGTAAATACTCTGATGGGTAGGATCTTGATAGTCCGAAAAAGTAATGCCCAAATTAGCATCATCAAGCTTATAAGTCAAGGCTATATTCTGATAATCAGAATCTCCGCGATTTACATTCTTACTTATTGTCTCAACACTATTCAATTCGGTATTTAAACTCACATCGCTATACGTGCTCCCTTTACTTTTATTGGGAATAAAACTATAAAGTAAATCGATATACGATTTTTCACTAATATTGAATCGAGGATTTAGGCTATACAACTGCTTATTTCTATCATGATTCATATCCGAATTTTGGAATAAACTCGTCTTCTTTTCTTCGGTGAGATAAGTTGATACTCCTAGCTTGTCGAGATCTTCTATTTTATCTAAATTCACAATTCCTTGCAAATCAAACTTGCCACTGCTCAAAGAAAAGTTCAAATTTCCGTTATAAGAATCTTTTCGTCCTCTTAAATAGTTAGCACTTATATTGCCACTATACTTTCCTTTTTCAATGCCGTGTTTTAATTCAACATTAATTAATGCACCATGCACATTGAATCTTTTAGGGGCCACAAAATAATACTCAATATTTTTAACATCGCTAGCTGGGGCCGATCTTAAAAAATTAAGCGCCTGATCCATCGACATATTCGTAATTTTATTGTTGATAACCAATGTGACTCTACTTGAGCCTACAACAGAAACCTGATCGTTTTGAACCAAAAGTCCGGGTACATAATCTAGTATTTCAAAAGCATTAGTTGCAGCTCTTGTTTCCGAAAGTGCCTCAGTATTAAAAACGATTTTATTCCCTTCTATTCTTACAACATTTCTGGCCTTTGTAACAACAACTTCTTTCAATTTGTTATTAGACTCACTCAGCACAATTGGATTCTGATTTTCAAACCATAAAGAAGATGTAATCATTTGAGTGTTATAACCTATATATGAGACATGAATTAAGAAATTAGCTTGTTTAATATCCTTAAAAATAAACTCTCCTTTTTCATTCGTTATGGTCCCTTTTATTAATGTCGAATCTGCAGCATTCATAATAACAACACTCGCTCCAAATAAAGGACTACTATCTTCTGCAACTACTCTAGAATTTAGATTCGTTTGCCCGAATAATAAGGCTTTAGAGAGTAATAGAAGGGTAATCGTAATTAAATATTTCATTGTATCGTTTTAAATTATTCTCATCAATAATATGTGAAATAAATCCATCCTATCTCTCCATAAACAAATCCTCTGTAAGTTTATCTATTCGTGATTTGGAGTAGTTGCAAATAGAGGATGATAATAAATCTTGATTAGTCTTCTCGTCTATGTTATCGAGTAATAATTGGTAGTGTTTTAAGGCTTCTTTCTTATTATTGAGAGCATCATATTGCTCAGCAATTAAATACAAGTAAAACTTCTTTTTAGGATTAAGTTTATGAGCCAATAGGTAATTATTTAGCGCTTTTTGATGCATTTTTTTATCCCCATAAATAATTCCTTTTTCCTTATGAATTATTGAAAGTATAGACGAGTCAGCTTGCATCAATTGCAAAGATTCATCAAACAATTCGAGCCCCCTGTCGGGATTAAAAAGATGTGACTCTGCCATAGCCAAATAGAAAACGACTTTCACATTTGTACTATCAACTTGATAAGCTTTAGATAAAAGATTTAAGGCTTTATTAGACTTCTTTATTTTCTGATAAATAATTCCAGCATTGCGTATGGTATTGAGTGTTGAATCGCCCAAAGACATTGCTTTTTCGTATTGCTTAAGCGCTGCCTTTTCATTATCCATCTTGATATGTGCCGATGCAGCTATTTGAATAAAGCGGATATTTGTTGAATCTTTCTCCAATACTATATCACAAATATCGAGAGCGTCTTCAGGACTAGTTTTCAAATAAACACGAGCCAATTTGCTATTGGTTTCATAATCTAAAGGGTTAATATCCATAGCCATTTCGTAAAATTCAATGGCATCGTCGTACTCGCCTAATTGCTTGTAGTTATCTCCTAAATGTATCCAATAAAATATTTGGGAAGCATCGTTATTTTTACCTCTGTGCAACAAGCTAATAGCTGCCACTCGCTCCTTAGAGAATTCATGTATTATAACCCTTTGTTCGAATGTCCTAAAGTTTGGGTTGGCTTCCTTTAATAGGATATCAAGTTCAGTTTTTGCCTGTAAATACATGCCTTGATGAAAATAAAGATTTGCCAGTTCTGACCGTATTTCCAGTTTGTTTTCACAAGATTTAAAAGCTGCCAGTAAAACATGAATTGCATCGCTAACTTTGCTTTCTTCAACCAGAGCATACTGTTTCCAATAATAGGCTTGATAATCATTTGGCTTTTCTTGAATGAGTCTATCCGATTTTTTAATCAGAGTATTCCAATCTTTCTGCTGCACAAGCTGAAACAATTCGGTGTTTTGTGCAAAAAGAGAACTTTGAATGGAAATGAAAACGAGGATTAATTTAAAGCTTTTCATCATGATAGTTAATTGGGTGGTGAATTTTGGATTAACAAAATCAAATCTACTATTTTTATAGTAGATTTCAATTCCCAATAACATTTTTTAACATATTACTTAAATTAGCCATAAAATTTAAGATCTGAGAAATGAGATCTATTTGCAAAGACCAACCTATACTGTTTTTACACAGTATGATGATAATGCCTATTCACTGCAAACAATAAAATGTGAAAACTAATATTACAATTAAGGAAATAGCAAAAAAA
>JADGEF010000158.1:3106-7913 GCA_016744515.1 Marinifilaceae bacterium
CCAACTCTTTTCAAAGTACGAACATCAACAATTTTTATTTTTCTTCCCTTAATCTCAATAAGTCCATCATTCTTAAACTCGGAAAGTAAACGAATAACCGACTCAGTAGCAGTACCAACTATATTAGCAAGCTCTTCACGAGTTAGAGAAATTTGTAAAGTATTATCCTGAGTAAGCCCGAAGGTCTCCATAAGTTGCATAAGCACCTCTGCCAATCGTTCTCTTACCGATTTTTGAGCAATATCAGTAATATAACTATTAGCATCACCCAACTCCTTACATGTCATCTTAATCAACTCTATCGAAAATGCAGGGTTCTTTTCAATAAGTTGGGTTAGCGTATGACTAGGAATAAAGCAAACTACAGCATCCTCAATAACTTTTGAAGATGTGCATGCTGGTTCTAGACTTAATGCAGATCGGAAACCAATAATATCTCCTGACTTTGCGAAACGAATAATCTGTTCCTTTCCTTCAAGTCCTGTTTTGAAAACTTTCAGAACTCCTGAATAAACAAAATAGCATCCACGTGCCGAGTCTCCCTCAGCATAAATAACGCGACCTCTCTTAAGCCATTCACACTCCTCTGCCTCGAAAAGAAGATTCATATGATCACTATTCAAATGTTTGAATGATTTAGAAAAACACTCAGCCAATTGATCGCAATTGGGAAAAACTTGATTCTGATTCATTTTCAAAGCTATTAAAAATTAACTCCTCAAACCGGCATTTTATCCAAACCAATGGATTCACACCTTGGCTATTAAAATCTTAAAACTAAATTTTCAACACAGTCGAAATTGCCCATATTACGTAGAAATAACGAATTAAGAAGCTTAATCAACAAGTCGAATTCACACTTCCAAAGGGCAGATAAATATAGTAATTAAACTTCGAGAAAAACAAACTCAATAACTTCACAAAAAAAAATCCCGAAAAACTTAAAAAGCTCTCGGGATCTATATCTTATATTTATGTGTAGCTTAAAAACCAGCAGCAGTAAATTGCTCAAGGAAACGAATGTCGTTCTCGAAAAACAAACGAAGGTCCTTAATACCATATTTTAACATTGCAATACGCTCAATACCCATACCTAGCGCAAAACCTGTATATTTTTTACTGTCGATACCATTAAGATCCAAAACATTTGGATCAACCATACCACAACCTAAAATCTCAAGCCAACCAGTTCCCTTACATACATTACAACCATCACCACCACAAAGTGAACAGGTTACATCAACCTCGGCCGATGGCTCAGTAAATGGGAAATATGATGGACGTAAACGAATTTCAGTTTTCTCACCAAAGAACTCTTTAGCAAAATAGCTAAGCGTTTGCTTAAGGTCCGCAAAAGAAACATTCTCATCAATATATAAACACTCAACTTGATGGAAAATACAGTGAGCACGAGCAGAAATAGCCTCGTTACGAAATACACGACCAGGCGTTAAACAACGAATAGGCAATTCCATTTCAGACATATCGTGTGCTTGAACCGATGATGTATGCGTACGCAATAAAATATCTGGATTTTTCTCGATAAAAAAAGTATCCTGCATATCACGTGCTGGATGCTCCTCAGGAAAATTCAATGCTGAAAAATTATGCCAATCATCTTCTATCTCCGGACCTTCTGAAATAGTAAATCCAAGGCGAGCAAAAATTTCAATAATTTCATTCTTAACCAATGACAATGGATGACGAGATCCAAGTTTAACTGAATCAGAAGGAAGACTTAAATCAAGACCCGACTTTTCAAAATCAGAATTTGTAAAACTATCCTTCAGTTCATTTACCTTATCAAGTGCAGTTGTTTTCAACTGATTCAAAAGTTGTCCGACAGCCTTTTTTTCTTCATTTGCCACATTCTTAAAATCGCCAAAAAGAGCAGCAATAGTTCCTTTTTTACTCAGATGCTTAATTCTGAATTGCTCTACTTCGTCGATATTAGTCGCTGTGAAAGCTCTTAACTCTTCTAATAATTCATTTATCTTACCTACCATCATTGTATTGTTTAGTCTACTAAATAGGGCGGCGAAGTTACAAAAGATTGTTGAATATTAATACAGTGCATAGTTAAGTCTAGGGGTAAACGCACTCTTTTTTCACTAAAAATAATTCTTTGGGCAAAACCCTCCGGGTCGGGCTATACGCACTCGCTCTTTGTCCAGAAAAAAAAAGACAAAGGAGCTCAAACAAAAGCTCCTATCCCTTTTGCAAAAAAAACACATATATCAGTTGTGAGGTATGAGAAGTAAGAAAGCAGAGAAAAAGCTAATATTTTACGATATCAACTTTCATCTCAAACAACCCCTCGCAAAGCACGCAAAGATTATAATAGCAGAGCCCCCGAAGGATTATTACATACTACAAAAAGCCACTTAGCGATCTTAGCGTATTAAACAAATCACATTAGTCCTTTGCGTGAAACATATAGAAAACAAGTTTAGTACTTTAAGATTCGAACTTTCATCTTCACATCCTGATAAGGTCTATCGTGTGTATCTGTTTTTAGATTGGCTATTTTATCCATTACTGCGAAACCAGATATTACTTCTCCAAAAACTGTATAATTTTTATCTAGATGTGGAACGCCTCCAACAGTTGTGAAAGCCTTTATTTCTTCTTCAGTGAATTCAAGCTTTTTTCTTGAACTTTCAAAATCGAAACTAATATCAGATTTAATTTTATTTGCAATTGCTCTAAATTCTTTAACAAGTTTCAATTTTTTCAAAGAATCTAAAATCTGACGCTTTTTAGGTGTGAGATATCGCCTAGTAATTTGCTTTTTCAAAGGCTTATTTACTGCGTTTTCCATAGCCTTCAACTCTTCCAAAGTATAAACCCGACCATGCGCAATATAGAATTGAGAAACATCCGATTCCTTAAATATATTTACCTTATCAGGCTGACGAGCTGCAGCCAACGCTCCTTTTTTATGAAAATGGTGTGGGCGAAATTCTGATTCTATCGTTCTATTTGAGCTACCGTAACCAATTTGTCTTCCTGTAGCAGCATTCCTTGAATCCTGCGATCCTCCTTGTAGAACGAATCCTTTTATCACTCGATAAAACAATGTTCCATCAAAATGCTTATTTTCTATTAGCTGCAAAAAATTCTTACGGTGTTTAGGCGTATCCTTATAAAGCATCAATTTAATATTACCCAAATTGGTTTCAATCAAAATGATGGAATTCGTCGTATTTGTTTGAGCAAATAGTTCTCTAGAGGAGAATGATAGGAACAAGAAAAGTAATATCAGTAATGCTTTTTTTATATGTTTCATATCGAAATATTAGCTTTGGCTTGTCAAAAAAACAAAAAAGCTTCGAATGATCGAAGCTTTTTCTTAAAATTATAAATTGAGACTGCTTATTGAACAATCGTAATTTTCATTTTTATATCCTTAAGTGGGCGATCATTTCCGTCAGTTTCCTCTGCTGCAATTTTATCGATAATATCCAAACCTTCGATTACCTCGCCAAAAACAGTATAAGCTCCATCAAGGTGGGGAATTCCACCAACGGTTGTATAAGCCTCTTTCATGGCATCAGTTAAAACAAGTGTCTGAGCTTTAGAAAGTGAATCCACTTTATGCTTCATCTCTTCCATTTTATCGTTGAACTTATCATACTCGCCATCTTTTTGAAATTTAGCTAATTCATCTTTGTAATTAGCTCTTTCCATTTCAAAAATAGCATTCGCACGTTTCTTATTTATTCCAACAACCAATTTATCTAATTCCTCAGGTTCATATACTTTTCCTTGAGCAATGTAGAACTGCGATCCTGAAGATTGTTTCTCAGGATTCACCTTATCACCTTCACGAGCTGCAGCAATAACACCTTTTTTATGAAACAAATTTGTGTGAAATTCAGCAGGAATATCATAACCGGGTCCACCTTCGCCTAGTATAACTCCTGGTTTTGCGCCCTTAGAATCAGGATCACCACCCTGAATCATGAAACCATCTATAACACGATGAAAAAGTGTTCCATCAAAAAATTCTTTATGTGCCAGCTTAATGAAATTATCACGATGTCCAGGTGTTTCATCGTACAGCTTAATCTTAACTGCTCCATATTCAGTATCGATCTGAACGATACGATTTTTTTTACCAAGCTTAACTGACGTCTTGCATGAAAACGCAGCAGTCAGTAAAATTAATAAACTGAAAGTAATGAGTTTGTTCATAGCCTTATTATTAGTTTATAGTTTTCTCAGAAAAATTATGCTTGAAGATAAGCGTTCTCCTTAAAATATTCAACAATTGAAGATTTCAAAAGTAATTCTTCTTTATCCTTCGAAAAAGGAGGAATCATTTTATTCTTCTTAAAAATAGGCCATTTATCTTCATCATACCCTTCTATCGAATAATAGTTTAATTTCATCAACAATCGACAAGTTGCTAGATTAATTAAAGCCATTTTATCATCCTTCGAATAAGATTCTTTAAAACCTTCTTCCCTCTCTTGAATGCCAATCAATAACAAAGTGCCATTTAAATCAGCATCCACATTAAAATCTTCAGAAATTTTATATAAAAGTTTATTCCAGTCACTTTCTAAATTATTATCCATCTAATCAAAATTTTATGAGTCCTAAAAGTAGAGATTTTCAGCATAAACAAAGGGACTTCAGAGATCTTTTTTTTATTTTTTTCAAATAAGGCTTGCGTATAAAATAATTCCCTCCTATATTTGCATCGCAATTAAGGGAAAGGGCGATTAGCTCAGTTGGTTCAGAGCACTTGGTTTACACCCAAGGGGTCATAGGTTCGAATCCTATATCGCCCACAATTGTA
>JADGEF010000016.1:0-7119 GCA_016744515.1 Marinifilaceae bacterium
CCATCAATCATCAATGAATTAAAACGGTTATTCATACCAGCAATAGACATTCCACCATCACTAGAACTTGCCTGAGGTGTTAATCTCAAGAAATCATTTAAATTTCCCGAAACAGAAGGCATTTCGTCTATATCTTCGCGACTAACAACCGTTTCAGATCCAGTTCTGTTACCATCAAAAACTTGGTAGTCTCCTACCATTTTTGCAACAACAATAACTTCATCAATTTTTTGATCACCCTCTGTTAACTTTGCATTAATTTTGAAAGCCTGACCTAAAGAAAGATGAACATCATTTCTAGAATAAGTCTGGTAACCAATGAAAGAGATTGTTACTTTATAAGGACCACCTACATTTAAATTTGGTAATCTAAAGTAACCCTCAATATTAGTTGTTGTTCCTGTTCTTGTTCCCGTTGGAGTATGAACAATTAATATAGTAGCACCCGGGAGACTTTCCCCACCAGCTGCAATTACTCTACCATTGATCTCTGAAGTTGTTGAACCTTGACCAAACGCCAAAGTAGAAACAAGAGTAAAGAACAATACTGTAAAAAAACATCTTGCTTTAAACATAGTTTTTTTCATAAAATGAATTGTTAGATTAGTAATTATGTGGCGATTAGTCCACAGAAAAACGTTTCACTCTCTTTAAAAGAGTTTTGGATCACAAAAATGGTTGTTGAATTCAATCGTTTTCACGATTCAAATTCATTAACAAAAATGGTTAGTTAAATATGATTTAACAAAAATTAAGAATTCTATTTTTGATCATTCATCGTTTTTTTTCAATTGTTCATCGAAAAAAATATGATTTAGCCAGCTATAACAGACTTTTTCCTCCGAATTAACGATTGTCAAAATGAATTTAATAGCGCTAAGAATAAAATTCTTGAATTGGGTTCTTGAATATAGTGTTTCTCAGCAAACATAAATGTATTATTTTGATTTAAAAATGGTAAAACAAATTACAATCAAAACAAGTATCTTCTACATAGCTTAATAAAATCAGGATTTAAAGCCTTTTTTTTAATGCTTCTAAATATGTTTTTTGTCATTTTTAATGCTCACCACTTAATAAACCATATTCATCAACCCTTTTTTCTTAAATTTTTATACTACACCTAATTTTTCAGAACTTCTACACTACAAAACTATAGAACTAATCACTCATTGGAGTTAATTCAACGTTAAGATATTAAACAGGAAACGTTTCCTTAAAATTAAATTAGACGTAATTAGCGTATTCAAAAAATAAACTGTACTTTTGCAGCCGCATTCAAAGTAACGCAACCGATTCTAAAACAATGATTTTAACTCGGTTGCTGATTAGTGAAAATGTCCAATATTAATTGCAAATTTATCCTGAAAGTGTTCAGATAACTAGCATTTTGCAATTGGTATTAAACATCATAATGGAGATAAGTTGTATTTAAGATCTGAAATTTGAGATTATCTCTTTAGTTAAGCCAATAAGAACATGAGAAAACTAAGAAACATTGCCATTATCGCCCACGTAGACCATGGAAAAACAACTTTGGTTGATAAAATGATAATGCATAGCGACATTTTCAGAAAGAACGAAACTCCTGGTGAGTTGATTCTTGATAGCAACGATTTGGAGCGCGAGCGAGGCATTACTATTCTATCGAAAAACGTTTCTTTAGAATATAAAGGTGTTAAGATTAATATTATTGACACTCCAGGTCACTCCGATTTTGGCGGTGAAGTAGAGCGTGTATTGAACATGGCCGACGGTGTACTCCTTTTAGTAGATGCGTTTGAAGGAACTATGCCTCAAACTCGTTTTGTGTTACAGAAAGCATTGAACTTAGGTCTTAAGCCAGTTGTGGTAGTTAATAAGGTTGACAAACCAAACTGTCGTCCTGAAGAGGTTCAAGAACAAGTGTTCGATTTGATGTTTAACCTTGAGGCAACTGAAGAACAACTTGATTTCCCAACCATATATGGTTCTGCAAAACAAGGCTGGATGTCTACAGATTGGCAAAAGCCAACAACTGATATTACAGCTATTCTTGATGCTGTAATCGAATTTATTCCTGAGCCTAAAACAATTGAAGGAACACCTCAAATGTTGATAACGTCTCTTGACTTTTCAGCTTATGTTGGTCGTATTGCTGTAGGTCGTCTTCACCGTGGTGAACTACGTGAGGGTATGATGGTGACTTTGGTTAAGCCTGACGGCAGCATTAAAAAACAAAAAATTAAGGAACTGCATGTCTTTACTGGTCTTGGCAAAGAGAGAGTTCAGTCAGTAGCCTCTGGCGAACTTTGTGCTTTGGTAGGTATCGATGGTTTTGATATTGGTGATTCAATTTGTGATGTAGAAAATCCTGAGCCTTTGGAGCCAATTGCGATTGATGAACCTACAATGAGTATGTTATTTACCATTAATAACTCTCCATTTTACGGACAGGATGGTAAATATGTAACTTCTCGTCACCTAATTGACAGATTGACTAAAGAACTAGAAAAAAATCTTGCTCTTAGAGTTGAGCCTACAGATTCGGCTGATTCATATATTGTATTTGGACGTGGTGTACTTCACTTGTCGGTATTGATTGAAACAATGCGTCGTGAGGGTTACGAAATTCAAGTAGGACAACCACAAGTAATCATCAAAAAAATTGATGGTGAGAAATGTGAACCAATTGAGATTTTATATATCGACCTTCCAGAAGACGTTTCAGGAAAAGCGATTGAGATTGTAACTCAACGTAAAGGTGAAATGTTGACTATGGAGCGTAAAAATGAGCGTATTCATATTGAGTTTCAGATTCCATCACGTGGTATTATTGGTTTAAGAAACCAAATGATGACTGCAACTGCTGGTGAAGCTGTAATGTCACACCGTTTTCTAGAATATATGCCACATAAAGGTGTTATTCCTGGTCGTATTAATGGTTCATTAATCGCTATGGAAACAGGATTAACTTTTGCTTATGCTTTAAATAAACTACAGGATAGAGGAACTTTCTTTGTTGCTCCTACAACTGAAATTTATGAAGGACAAGTAATTGGTGAAAACAACCGTGCTGGTGACTTAGTTATAAACGTTACTAAAACTAAGAAACTAACCAACATGAGAACTTCAGGTACTGATGAAAAGGTTAGACTCGCTCCTCCTATTATTCATTCACTTGAAGAGGCTTTAGAATATATCCAAGGTGATGAATATGTAGAGGTAACTCCAAACAATATCCGTTTAAGAAAAATTCATCTTAAGGAAACTGATCGTAAAAGATCAGGGAAAAATTAGTAAGATCTTAAGTTTAGATAAAAAAAGAGCCTTTGAGAAATCAAAGGCTCTTTTCTATTTATATGGAATTGACTATTTTTAGATAAATAATCGATCTACTTCTTCACTAATTTACGAGCAACTCGCTTGCCATCTTTCAGGTCAAAATTAATAAGATACACTCCTTTAGGTAAGTGACTTAAATTAAGACTTTTCTTAGGTGTTTTAATATCTATCAGAGTTTTCCCTGTTAAGCTAATCACTCTAATACGAGTTACATTTTCCTGATTAGTGAAATTTACGATATCTCTAACAGGATTAGGATAAAAACTAGGTTCCTTCTTCTTAAAAGGATCAGATTGATCTATAAAACTATCTGAATTATAAATATGAGAACACACAGAAACTTCTGCTTTTAAATTGACAAAACTTGTCAAAAGCAAAAAAAACGATAAGACAAGATATTTTTTTACGAGTAAAAGTCTCAGCATATATTTCTTTTCTGAATACTATTTCAAAGTGTCCAACAGTGTTCTTAGCCTATAGATATCTCTTGCAAGGTAATAATTTATAATCAAGCAAGTCTCATGTTTTAAAAATTTCACATTTTATCACATTCTCAACAATACATACTTATTGGTAAATAGAATCCTTTATTTTATTACTTTAGTTTGAGAAATTAACTGTTTATTAGCTAATCCGAACTAAATTTTCAATAACATGAGTGAATATAAAAGTCTCAGCATTAAAAATTGGGCTTTAGAAGATCGTCCTAGGGAGAAAATGATGTACAAAGGTTCAAAGAGCCTCTCTAGCGCAGAACTTATCGCCATTATAATTGGTAGTGGCAATCGCAAGCAATCTGCTGTAGAAGTGGCTAAAATGCTCCTTGCGGATAATAATAACGACTTGAATGAGCTTGCGAAGAGATCAATTAAAGATTTGATGAAAATTCCCGGAATTGGATCGGCTAAAGCGATCAGCATAATTGCAGCTTTAGAGTTAGGAAGTAGACAAAAGGCCTTCCCATCGAAACAAAAGATGAAAATAAGCAGTAGTATGGATGCCTACGAAAGACTACAGCCCTATGTGGAGAATTTAAACCACGAAGAATTTTGGGTTGTTTATCTGAATAGAGGGAATAAAATTTTGGAGATAAAAAACATATCCTCGGGAGGTATAACAGGAACCGTTTTCGATATGAGATTGGTTTTTAAGGATGCTATCCTACTGGAATCGACAAATATTATTCTTTGTCACAATCATCCATCGGGAAATCTGACTCCTTCAGAGTCCGATAAAGATCTAACTCATAAAACAAGAGATGCAGGAAAACTGATGAGTATTGAGGTTCTTGATCATCTTATTATTGCAGATAAAGGCTACTATAGTTTTGCAGACGAAGGACTTCTTTAATTATGAATTGATAATTATTAATTCATAATTAAACTAAAAACGATAATACATTCCAACGGTAAGTGAAACTGATGAAATTTTTGAAAAGCCAGTAGCATAGTTCTCGATCAATCGAGTTCTATCACCACTATGAGTATCAGCAACATTTGTATAGGTTTGTTTCACTGCGCGAACTTTATCAAAATTAGGAATATAGGTGAATTTAGCATTCACATCAATAGCCCATTCTTTACTTAGGTTGTAAAGAAACCCGACATTTGGTATCAAACCAACCTTATTATCAGTTATCGTATACTCTAACGATGCTGCGTTATTATATGGATATTCCACTTGACTCGCAGACTTAAAATCGACATGATTACGATAAAGAAAATAGCCAAAACCTATAGATGCATACGGTCGAAAATCAATATCGTAAGCTTGTATAAAATAGGTTGCTGTAAAAACAATTGGAATTATTTGATAATTAGCCGTATTCACACCCAGATTACCGCCATTCCAGAATGAATCATTCTGTCCAAAATCCATATAACCAAGCGATAATCCCACTGCTAGCTTTGGATTTAAAAGCAACTTTGCATTCAGACTTAAATCAGTTCCTAATTTACTTCCCTCCGCAAAATCACCCAGTGGTTTCACAATCCCGGCATTTAAACCTACAATAAAGCGATCATCTTTCTTGTAGTTTTGAGAAAATAACGAATTTGCGAACAAAAATCCTAATAGTAGAAACAGTACTGATCTCATGTTAGTAAAAATAAGAAACCCGATAATTTATTTTGAACAAATGAAATTATCGGGTTTTATAATGGATATTAATCAATCACTTTTAATTCTTTACCTATTTTAATAAAAGCAGCTAAAGCTTTGTCAAGATGCTCCTTGGTATGAGCAGCAGACAATTGAATTCTAATACGAGCTGCATCTTTAGGAACAACTGGGAAATAGAATCCGATTACATAAATACCTTCTTCAAGCAATTTAGCAGCAAACTGCTGAGATAAAACTGCATCGTAAAGCATAAGTGCGTTAATTGCCGACTCAGATGGCTTCACATCGAAACCAGCCTCACGCAATTGTGTGCTGAAATATTTTGCATTCCACATAACTTTATCTCTCAACTCGGTTGATTCGCTTAGCATATCGAATACAGCGATAGACGCACCTACGATTGCTGGAGATAAAGAGTTTGAGAACAAATAAGGACGAGAACGCTGACGTAACATATCAATTACTTCTTTCTTTCCTGTTGTGAATCCACCTAATCCACCACCAAGAGCTTTACCCAAAGTACTAGTAATAATATCTACACGATCCATACAGTTATGATGCTCGTGAGTTCCACGACCCGTTTTTCCAATAAATCCTGAAGAGTGAGAATCGTCAACCATTACTAAAGCATTATACTTGTCGGCAAGATCACAAATCTCGTTTAACTTAGCGATATCGCCATCCATAGAGAATACACCATCGGTAACAATGATTCTGAAACGCTGAGCTTGAGAAACCTTAAGTTGAGCCTCTAAATCAGCCATATCAGCATGCTTGTAACGGTAACGAGCAGCCTTACACAAACGAACGCCGTCTATAATTGAAGCATGGTTAAGTTCATCAGAAATAATTGCATCCTCTTTAGAGAATAATGGTTCGAAAACCCCACCGTTAGCATCAAATGCTGCAGCGTAAAGGATGGTATCTTCAGTACCAAAAAATTTGGCAATTTTAGCTTCTAATTCTTTATGAATATCAGTTGTTCCGCAAATGAAACGAACCGAAGACATACCATAACCATGAGTATCTAAAGCTTTCTTAGCTCCTTCGATTACCTTTGGATGAGATGATAATCCTAAATAATTGTTGGCACAAAAATTTAATACATCACCGCCATTAGAAACTTTAATTTCAGCCCCTTGAGCTGAAGTAATGATTCTCTCGTTTTTGTACAAGCCCGATTCTTTAATAGATTCGATCTCACCAGCCAAATAGTCTTTGAATTTTCCGTACATAAGTATTTGTTGTATAGATTGAAATAACAAACCCGAAACTTATCGGGAATAGATTGAAACTAAGTATAAGAATTCTCAATCCGAATCAAAATTACAATAAATATTCTTTTCGTTTGTAAATCAAGAACTGATTTAAAACATTTTATGAAAATCGAATTCCCAGCGGCTCATTTTATATTGCTGACTGTCCCTAGCTGATGGCTAAGAGTTAATCGCATATCTTTAATTTAACAAATCTGTTGATAAATACATTTCAAAATATTATTTTTAGTCTTCGATGAATCAATAAACTACAAAATATGATAGAAAGTGTAGCCTACAAATCGATTAAAGACCTAATTGAAGCGATACCCAAAGTTCAAATTAAAACCTGCACTATACCCCTAAGTGTTTACCTTCAGGAGGCGGAATATTTGTATGACAGAGCTTCTAAAGATTT
>JADGEF010000016.1:7219-21985 GCA_016744515.1 Marinifilaceae bacterium
TGAAGCGATACCCAAAGTTCAAATTAAAACCTGCACTATACCCCTAAGTGTTTACCTTCAGGAGGCGGAATATTTGTATGACAGAGCTTCTAAAGATTTAAAACAATTATCGGTTTGTGGAATTAGTGAAGAAACTTTAAATGATCTCAGGATGAGAACTGAAGCTTGTCGATTCATTTATTTGCAATGGAAATTCCTCAGCAAGGAAAAAAGAGTCAATTCTACAAAGTGGGCGAAATTGTCACCACAAGCTTTTGAATTAAAAGATGATTTAATCCACACTTTTCTTTATGCTTTTAGGAATTATCCCGAATTGATCTCAACCTTAAGAGATATAAAAAAGGGAAATACTCAAGCAAATTTGATTCAAAACCTAAATAATTTGAGTATGCTTGGGCTAGCCCATTTAGACAAACTGGAAGCTGTGAATATAGATAAAGAAACGCTAACAAAAGCATCAGAACTTTCCAAAAGCATGGCAAAGATACTGGCTGCCTATCATTCAGAGAAAGCAAATTCTGATCTAATCAAAGAACAGCATATGAAAGCCTTTACCTACACTAAAGAATTGGTAGATGAAATTCGCCTAGCTGGCAAATATATATTTTGGAAAGACGAGAAACGATTAAAACAATACGCAAGTGCTTATGTGCGCAATAAAAACAGGAAGTACACTAAGGATAAAAGCACAGAACTCTAATTTAAAGCTATCCGGCTTTATAATATCTATCGAAAACTGGGTGTTTTTATATAAAAGCTTAAAATTACAAAAGCCAAGCTTTGATTTCCTCTATTAAGGCTACATCTAATACCTTAAAAGCTACGAAACACACGAGTAAAGCTATAAGCTTTGGTGTAATATACCAAAGCTTTACAATTGTGTAAATTAAGCTATTGCTAGTGGGAATAAGGCTTTGGCTTATATGGTGCAGCTATGATAGAAAATAAACAAGCTTTGCATTAAAAAAAACAGCCCTAAATATCTTTAAAAGGCATCAGGGCTATTTCTTACCAAATATAATCGGCAAATTCGGGATGATCGATAAAGGGATTTCGATTGCCCTGAATTTCGAAGATCGTTTGATTTCGTTTTTTCTCAAAATCATCGGGCAAATCCTGTTTATGCCATTTTAACAGAGTTGAAAGCTTACCTATAAAAGGCAGCGTATAAGTCCCCAAAGACCTATCGTTTAATTCCAGATCAGGATTTCCATACTCACCCTCGTATCGAACAGCCATATAAAACATCATACGAGCCACATCGCCTTTTACAGCATCGCGAGGCTCCCAAGTGGTAGAGGTATAATAACAACCAGTAGCTTCGCTATGTTGTGTGCCTCCGTTATCAAAATATCGGGTATAACGATCTGTATTTACCGAACGATCAACAGGGCGCAGGTGATGAATATCAGTTGAAGCCGGCTTGGATGTACTTGGTGTACCACCAAAGCCACGCGACTTAGCCCAAACATGCTCGCGATTCCAGGCATTATTGTCATTCTGCCCATGATCTTTATAAGACTTGGCTTGTGAACGACCAGTGTATAATAAAATAACATTGTTAGAATTGTCGGGATCTTCATCAGTTCTATCCAAAGCATCCCAAACATCAAAGCTATGTGAAGTATAGGGTAGAACCTTATTGCCATCGATTAAATCGTGAAGTTTGCTCTTTAGGTTTTTTGAATTTATCCCATCAATATTTTTATAATAAGACTGAAAATCGGACTTTCCCGAAACACTAATGACTCCCGATTTGCTTGGTTTATCAGGCTCGGGTGCATCATTGGTCGTCGTACACGAAAAAATGAATAGAGCGAGTATTAAAAGTGATACTATTTTATGCATGACTTATCGGTTATCAGTAATTAATAAACAGATAACTGTTTTAATTTTTTGCTACAAAAATGTAATTGGCAAAATCAGGGAAATCGATAAAAGGGTTTCGGTTACCTTGAATTGAATAAATGGTTTCGTTACGTTTTTTCTCAAACGCATCAACGGGGTCTTGCTTATTCCACTCCAAAAGTGTAGATAAAACACCATGCTCTGGCTCTTTATTATCCTGAGGTGTATTTGTTAATTCCAGATCTAAACCATCTTCTGCCTCATACCGAACAGCCATATAAAACATCATACGTGCGATATCGCCTTTTATAGCATTGCGAGGTTCCCACGAATCAGAATCGGTTTTACACTCTTTAGCTTCGGCATGAGGATTACCTCCATTGTCGAACCACTTGTTTCCTCGTGCCGAATTCACGGTTTTGTCAGTTGGACGAAGGTGATGTAAATCGGTTCCTGCTCCTGGTGAAGTGCCAAAATCGCCTCTCGATTTAGCCCAAACATGCTCGCGGTTCCAGAAATCGTTTTGATTATTCTTCGCTTTACTGGCTTTAGGTATTGATGTACCCAAATAAAGCAAAATCACATTATCAGGATTATTAGGATCTTCGTCTGTCTGCTCCAAAGCACGCCACACATCCATATTCGCTTTTGTATCGGTATATTTAATTTTGGTATTCCCTTTAATTAAATCGTGCAAAACGGTTTTTAGTCCGACCTGATTGTAAGCCGTTACCGTTTTGTAATACCCATTATATGCGGTTTCGAATTCACTTGGGGTTTTATCTGAATTGCTATCGCTACACGAAAATGTAAGTGTGGCGATTAAAAGAAGTAATAATAATTTGCGCATAAGAATTGTGTTAATGTGAAATTTCGGTTATAGGTTGTAGGTTGGGTGATAACAGAAAACCGACAAAAGTCACGTTCTTAGTTCTTCCAAATAGCTGTTTTCTTATCGCCAAAAATATATTTTACCAATTCTGGATGATCAATAAATGGGTTACGATTGTTCTGATAAGCGTAGATAATATTATTCCTTCTGATTTCGTATGGATCAACCGGATCTAATTCATTCCATTTTAATAAATCATCTAACTTACCATGACGTGCAGCTTTTCCTTGTCCACCCAAATTATCAACTGTAAAACCATAACGAACAGCCATATAAAAGATTGAACGAGCCACATCACCCTTAGCACTCAATGGAGGTTCATAAAAAGTTCCGTTCTTCGATCTTGGTCCACTTACATTAGCAAAATCAAGGTTTCCTCTGTTTCCATTCTCTCTAGCATCTGAAGCTCTTAAATGATGTCCATCTGTTCCTTTGCCTGCCGAGGTTCCAAAATTGCCGTGAGATTTTGCCCAAACGTGCTCTCGGTTCCAGCCATTGCTTCCTGTAGAGTGTTCTGTTTTGCTCATTCCTTGCTCTACATATAATCGCCATATTTGAGAACTATTATTTGGATTCTGGTCACCATTCTCACACATTGTCCACACTGTAGAATATGATAGTTTTTTAGCTCCTGATGAAATAATGGTTTTTAATTTATCTCTCAGTTCAGATCCCGATAGTATGGATGCAGATGTGTAATAATTAGCTGGTATACGAACCGATGTCATATGCTGACCTTTTTCTACTTGCTGAACATATGCCTTAGGTGTTAAATTGACAATAATTTTACCTGATCCATCTACTTTAGGTGTTAGGTAATTGATGTTATCCGAATTACCCGTATCTCCACCAGTGTTATCGCCATCAGGCTGTTCGGTATCATCAATAGGATTGTTACCCGAATCGCAGGCATAAAAAAAGATGGATAGAAAGAATAATAGATAAAGTGCTTTTTTCATTTTATAGGTATCTGTATCCCAGTATAGGATGAGTAATAAGTGTCTTGATTGGATCAAGATTTAAGAAAATTCAATTGATATATTTCATCGGATGGAAAATACAATACTGGCTAGTATGCATCGCTTATAAAATGGTAAAGCAAAAATAGTGAAAATCAGCTGATTTTCAAGGAATCGATAGGCTAATTGATTGTTAAAAATAGCAGAAATAGGAAAAGCACCCCCGAAGGAGTGCTTTTAAAATATAATTTGAAAAAAGAACTTCAATTAGTTCATTGTGTGAGCACCTAGATTTGCAACATCTTCTTTTCCATTAACAGTCCACTCCCCAGTATTCCAAGTAGTAACAGGATCAGTAACAGTCGCTTTTCTAACCAAAGTTACATCAGCTGCAAAATTATCAGTTTTACCATTAGAATCAGCATCGGCAATAACACCAATCTTATCAATTAGAGTTTCACCTTTAAACAATCCTACTCTGTCATTACCATTGAAATAAGTTGCTTTAGAAGCAGTTACATCAACAGTTACTCCATCATTAAGAGTTAATGCTGCACCAGAATTTGCAATTACAAAAGTAGCACCATTAGGTAGAATTCCAGCCAAAGCAACAGCATCACCCCAAGCAGTGTTCTCATTTGATTCTAACTTAATAGAGTAAGCTGACAAATCGATATCAGCACCAGTACCATTAAAAAGCTCAAGGTATTTATTATTAGAACCACCTTCTAAATATTCAGAAATAAATAAATCAGTAGCAGCTGAACCTGTATAGGTACCTGCATTAATACCTGGTGTTCCAGTTGGAGCAGCTGGAGCCGTAGTTCCATCATCA
This sequence comes from Marinifilaceae bacterium, assembly GCA_016744515.1. GTDB lineage: Bacteria > Bacteroidota > Bacteroidia > Bacteroidales > Marinifilaceae > Ancylomarina. The sequence continues at coordinate 11,754 of JADGEF010000016.1, forward strand.
AAAGTAGCAGCAGTCATATTAATCTCAGACTCTAAGCGAAGAGATAAACTATAACCTTCGTCACTTTTATAAAGAACACCAGCAATTGAACCACTTCCCTGAGGGGTTGCAACAGTTTTTAAAGGGCTATACTTGTACACATACACTTTAATTGTGTTCTTTGTTTCATCAACTAATTTGATTCCATCAATAATTGCCTTTTTAGAATCTTCTCTTAGAACTTGTACTTTCTCAAATTTCACTAAAGTACCGATCATATCATCAGTTAATGCAGCAATAGTTGCAGTAGCAGCTTCAACAGCAACACCACCATCAACTTTTACTACTTTAGTTGCAACATCAGCATCAGCAATTAAACCAACAATGTATTTTGCATCGTCAGACTTAATTCCTACATAAAATAAGCCATTAGCCTTACCAACATAAAGATCTTTCATCTTTACTTGTACTTTCTGTCCAATCTCATATGAATCATAAGCAGCATCTGCACCTTTATCAGCTGGCTTATCACAAGAAATCTTAATCGCACCTGTCTCGTCTTGTATATATATTGACTTGTAGAAGTTAGATGATTCTGCATTGTTAGAAGTAACAATACCGTCAAATATCTTATCTTCCGAAATTAGAACAGCTGCATCACCTGTTACTAATGCTTTAAGTTCTGCAATAGAAGTATTAGTTCCATCAGATGGAGTTGCGTCATCGTCATCATCGCTACAAGAAGTCATTGAAACTGAAAGTCCCATAATCAAAGCGAACAATAAATAATGTAATTTTCTCATTTTACAGTTTTTGTTAGTTAATAATTGGATTGAAAATTTAATAGAAAAAGCAAGCCATTAGTAATGACTTGCTTTATTTTAATGTTAATTATTTTTAAATACTCTAACATTATCAATCTGAATACCTGTTGTTTTCACATTAGTTCCAGAATATTTTAATGCGATGTAAATATTTTTACCAGTTGGTAATACTATTTTACCAGATGGAATAAATTCGTACCACTTTGTTGTAGAAGTTGGCAAAGCAGGAATGGTCATCTCAACCCAAGTTGCAGCATTCACATTTGTTCCATCGTAATCTTCAGAATAAAATAACTCAAGTGGTTTGTCACTAGCATCATGTTCCCAATGATGCATTGCTGTTTCAAAAGCTAGAAATTTATCTACATCAACATTTATCTGTGGAGTAATTAACCAGGAAACCATTTCATTATCAGAAGTTCCAAAATTAGAACATTCAGCATAGGTGTTTCCTTTGTATTCCTTAACAAACCACCTTTTAGAGCCCTTTCCCTTATAATTCAACCAATCGGTCATCGAGAAATCAGCACTTTTTGCATGATCCTCAAAATCAATATTAAAATCATAAGTTACATCCCCATCGTTTGAGCTACCAAATCTTGCCTCTGTCATTTTAACATTCTCAAGGCTATTAACCACAAACTGAGGGTTACCACTGTGGTAGCTTAATACACCACTAATAGAACCACTTTTATCAGTAATTAACTCGTGAGAAAACTTAGAGAAATTACTCGTAAATAAAGGTAATTTATTACCATCTCGGTCAATAATGTTTACATCTGTGTTAAAAGGGAATGCATCGTTATGGTCTCCACCTTGTTTCCCCCAAGTTACACCTGGCGTATCGAACTGTATATCCTTAAGTTCTAAATAGGTAAACTTATAGTCTTCATTCGCTAAAACTTCAGCTATAGTTACTGGCTTAGGATCTATACTAACGGGTGTGCTATGATTAAAAATATGAGCACTGATTGATGGAGAAGCTATAGAAGCTAAACGATATTCTTTCATAGCAGGTCTATCATTATAGGCCTTTCTATACTTATAAAAAGAAAAAGATCCACCCAACTGAATTTCGTTTCCATATTTACCAAGTGTTAAATCCTTACATTTAACAAAGATCTTTTGTCCAACAGCAAATTTTGTATAAAGAGAAGACTCTCCTATTGAGAGACTAATACCTTCTGAACCTCCAGCAAGATCAGGCTGAATAACTAAAGTCTTGTAAAAATTGCCTTCTTTATCGTCTGAAATGACATACCCCGAAATATAAACATCATCTTCTACTGTCATAAATTGTTCAGCATTTTGATATTTATTAGAATGGTCAACTGGGGAAGTATAGACTCTATCAGCAGGATATTCTTTGTTATATATAGCTTTAAGTTCTTCAATGGTAATCAAGCTTGCATCAGCAGGTACCTCAAATGTTGGTTCTACTAATATTGGTTCTGCATAGTCATCGTCTACACAGTTATTAAGAAGCAACATGCCAAACAGTGCTACGATTATATATAATGATAATTTTTTCATCTTATTATTATTTTTTATATCAAACTACTAAAATCTGAAACTCATATTCAAGAAGAAATTTCTTCCGTAAGCATAGTATAATTTTGGAGGAAACTGAGAGATGTCATATCTACTCTCATATTTACTATCTGTTTTGATTCTTGATTGCTCGTATCCTCCTGTTATGAAGTCAGTATTATCCAAAATATTAGAAACTGACAAGTTGATATTGATATAATATTTGTAATCAATTCTCCACGATTTCCCAATATTAAGGTCAAGTGTAAATTGATCATCCAATTTGGTTTGATCTGTCACCTTATTCAGTAGGTTCGTAAATAAATCTTTAGGATCAATATCATCTGAGTAATCAGTAACATCTTTGTAGCGATCAAAAGCCGCTTTTGTTCTACGTAAAGGATTATAACTTAAATACATCTCACGGTAGTAGTTCGCATTTACGCCAACCCACCAATATTTATCGCTAGAATATTTCAATCCTACTGTGTAAGCTTGTTGAGGATAACCCGTTTCTTTAAAATCAGTTACATAAACTGGAACTGCATCTTGTACTGGCTTGTCTTCATTATCAGCAATCATGGTTAGTAATGGACGTGAGTCATATTTATGCTCACCTACTGCAATCGCACCAATTAATGATAATTCATCTAATAGTTTGTAATCAAAGCCTATTTCAATTCCCATATGTGTTTTATCAACACCTGACTGAATTGAATTCACAAAAGTTCTTGATTCGTCATGATAAAAACCCATGGTTTTAATCTGATCTTGGAACTTTGTGTAATAAGCATTAGCTTTTAACTTGAAGTTTGGAGAACGATAAGCGTAACCTAAATCAGCTGTAATGATTTTCTCATCAGTATTCTGTCCTTTATCCTTAAGAGAAGTGTGACGGGTTCGAGGTGATAAAAATACATTACGGAAAGTAGGTGCTTTGGTCATATAACCCGCATTAGCCGAGAAATAATTTTTACCATCTTTTTTATAAGTAACACCAGCTTTTGCAGCGTAATTAAAATAATTTAACTTTTCACTTTTGCCAAAAGAGTTGTCCATAAACAAGCCTTTCTTCACCTTAGAATCTCTCCACATGGTAGTTTGAACCAAACCTAATGAAGCATAGTAATCAAATTTATCGTAAGAAAAGTTAGCTTGAGCAAATCCTGATATTTTATCAACATGAGCCTCATAGTCGTGTCCGTAAACATCGCCTTCTTTTAATTTTTGAGCTTCGCCATGTTCTAAGAAATAATCGTAATCATTCTGAACACGATCAATTCTTTTCTGATCGGCTAAAATTAATTTTGGATCCTGTCGAGTCGCAAATTTATCGATATTATAGATAAAATCAGCTCCCATCAAATCATCAACAAGCGTATAAGTATGTGCTGTGTATGAGTTGTAGTTTGCACCACCTACCAATTGAATATTTTTATTTAATTCGTGTCGGATGTTAACATCAGCAATAATTTGCTCAACATCTCTTCTTCTATCCTCTAACATATAACGAGCATGCTTACCATGGTTTTTACCATCAGCATCAATATAATCAGGATTGTTATATTGGTTTGCCTTATACATCCCATCCCAATTCAATTGAGAGTTGTTTTTGAAATCTTCATCAACCTGAGTATTGTTCGCATTCGCTGGATAAATACTGAAATTGCGATAATAATCAGGTCGAGGATCAGCAGCATCAATCCAGTTCAAAGCAGTACGACCACTTTCACCATTCATATAAACTAAACTCGTCTCAATCTTCGTCTTTGAATTCAACTCCCAATAATGCTTCAAAATAGCAACTGGTGTATGAGATTTTTGCATTTTGGCATTTCTCTTTTTGCTATCTTGCCATCCCCAATTAGGGTTGTAATAATTTGAACCAACAATATCGTAAGCAGCCTGAACAGAAGCTCCTGAGCCTCCTCTTTTACTAGGTGCACCAAATACAGTTAAACCAATTGAATGCTTTTTATTAATTTTCTTAAGTGCTGATAGGAAATAGCCATATGCATCATACGATGTTCCATCAATATAACCTTCATCTCCCCATCTTTTAGATCCAGATACAGTTAATGCCCAACCATTATCCATCATACCCGTTGAGTGGGTAATCATAGTTCGGTTGCGATATGATCTGTTCGACATTGAATAAACCAGTTTGGTTCCTTTTCTGTAAGAATCAGCTTTTGTATTGATATTGGTATTGCCTCCGAAAAGGCCAAATCCATGGTTTGTAGGCGCTAAACCATCAGAGACTTCCTGATCACGAGTAACGTCATTAAGACCTCCCCATAGGTACCAATAAGCTCTTCCATTTTCCATATTATTCATCTGAATACCATTGAAAAACAAACCTGATTCTTCAGAACCATATCCTCTTCGACGAAAACGAGCCGAGCTAAACGTATAAGCAGCAGCAGCATTAAATGGATCTTTTGAAGAACTCAATATTCCTGAAACAGCCATATCACCCAAATCAGCATCCATCTCTTCATCAGATATAGAAGTGATGTCTAACTCATCAAGTGATGGTAAAAATTTATTGAATTCTAGAACTAAAGTTCCAATAGAAGTATTTTTACCTTCAACAACATCAATCGTTTCGGTTAAACTGATGAAACCTTCTTGATTTAATTCAATTAAATGTTTACCTGACGGAATATCAACAATTGAAAATTGACCATCAGCATCTGTATACACCATATTACTTGTACCTAGAACCTGAACTTGAACACGTTCAAGAAATTGTCCATCCTTAGCACTTTTTACTTTTCCACTTACGGAACCTGTTTGGGCCTGCAAGGTAAAAGACATCAGAGCTCCTAGCATTAGGAACAGAAAAACCTTCTTCATAAGAATTATTAAAGTTTGATATAAATAGTCAGTGATAGTAGTCAGTCAATCGGGTTCATGTTTCCCCCGAAACACAATCGATTGCGAATACAATGACAAGTGAAATTTCACTTAAAAAATTAAAACGGAGAATAGTACATTTAAGAACGGCTCGTTTAAAGACTTATTAAACGGCTCTTATTATTAAAACTGTAGAAAATTCATACAGCCCATTCAAGAATTGAATGGATAAAATGGTGTCTAGGAATGTCAAAAGTAATATTTTTTTTCAAAACGCACCTTAGATCAATATATAAAAATCGATTATTCAATAACTTAAAGAGTTTCAGTAAAATAGGATCAATCTACCTAGAAAGTAAAACGTGATATTAAAAGAATTAGGCTATTGTCAGAAATTATTTTAATTTCGCCAGTGTAAAAACAATCATTTTTAGCAAAAAGGTAAAATTATAATTCGATCCCCCCGAATTAAGAAATCCTTTTTATACCACTCCCATCGAAAATAATTTTTGAAACTAAAATTATAATATTACATCTTATTTTATTGGTGTGTATCTATTAGTTTTGAACCTACTAGTCGTAAAATAAAATTTGAGATAAGTCAATATTTTTCAATATAAATTGGATTATTAAATTGACTTATAATAAGGCTTACAATAGAAAAACAAACACATGAAGAATTTTAAATTCAAACATTTAGGTCTATTAATTCTGTTAGCAAGTTTCCTTTTAAATGTAAATGGATTATCTGCACAAAAAAAACAGAAAGAAATTTCTTGTATTGGTTTTTATAACCTTGAAAATTTATTTGATACCATTGATGATCCAGAGAAAAGAGATGAGGAATATACACCCAATGGTAAAAATAAATGGACTGAAAGTAAATACAAAGCCAAACTATTTAACATGGCTCATGTTATTTCATTAATTGGAAAAGAAGGCTGTAAAGAAGGTATTTCCTTACTTGGTGTTTCTGAAATTGAAAACCGTAAAGTTCTTGAAGATTTAGTTGCTGAACCAGCACTAATAAATCGTAATCTTCAAATTGTACACTATAATTCTCCTGACAAGCGTGGTATTGATGTTGGCTTACTATACAATCCCAAACGTTTTGAATTAATCGAATCTAAAAGCTTCAGATTAAATACACTTAGAAACGATGGTGATACACTTTTTACTAGAGATCAATTGCTAGTTACAGGGCTTCTTGACAATGAGAAAGTTCACGTCATTGTAAATCACTGGCCATCGAGAAGTAGTGGTGAAAAACTAAGTCGCCCATCGCGGAATGCAGCAGGTAAACTAAGTCGTTCAATTTGTGATTCTCTTAGTCAAGCTGATCCAGCAGCAAAAATTCTTGTAATGGGTGACTTAAATGATGACCCTTTCAATGAGTCTGTAAAAAAATACATGAATACTAAGGCTAAGATTTCTAAAATGGGAAGTGAAAATTTCTACAACCCATGGGAAAACATTTTAGCTAAAGGCTATGGTACACTTGCTTACCGTGATACCTGGAACCTTTTCGATCAGATTTTACTATCTAATCCCTTAGTTGACAAAAAAACAAATGGATACAAATTCTTAACATGTAATATATTCAAAAAGAAATTCATGGTGCAGCAAGAAGGACGCTACAAAGGATATCCTAAAAGACGTGAAGGTGGCTATTCTGATCACTTCCCCGTATATGTATACCTTGTACGTAAAAAATAAGATTATTTAAACTGCCTTTAAGGAGTAGTTTTTTTGTGTCCAAAATTTTGCAATAAAAAAGGTTCTATTGTAAATTCCAAAAATTGGGATAAACGATATTTGCAACTTGAATTCAGGTATTGTATTTAATCGGACGGAAGAAACTTGTATCTTTTTTTGATTTAACCTCTCTTTTATAGGAGTTCAGAGCATTTCTTAGTATCAACAACCCTATCACTAACTATTTTTTTCGTTTGAAAACTGCATTTTTAGTTGCATGAACGAAAAATATAGTTACATTTGTTTTGTCAACATTATTCATGGTAAATAAAAAGGCAAAGTAATGATTACAAAACGATTGACTAAACGAGAAGAAGATGTAATGAAAATATTGTGGGAAGCAGGTAAAGGATTCGTTAAAGACTTAATGAAACAACATTCTGAACCTAAACCTCATTACAATACTTTTAGTACTATTATTCGCGGATTGGAAGAGAAAGGGTATGTGGCACACAACTCCTATGGAAATACTCATGAATACTACCCAGTCATCACAAAAGAAGTATATCGGAAACTATTTATAAAGAATGTTGTTTCGGATTATTTTGGATCATCATATAAAAATATGGTCTCTTTTTTCTTGAATGAAGAAAAACTAAATGTTGATGACCTTAAGGAACTTATTAATTTGATCGAAGAGAAAAATGATAAGGCGTAAATTATGGTAGAATTATTTCTAGAATCTCAGATAAAAGGAGGAAGTATTTTAGCTATTTCAGTACTAATATATGTATTAGTATTATCAAACGACAGATTTTTTAAACGTAATAGGTTATGGCTGCTCAGTAGCCTTATTTTACCATGGATAGTACCTCTGTTAGCCATGCCTGTTTGGATAAAAGAATTATTGTTTGACAGTGAAGAAACGGCAACTCAATTAAGCACTTCTATTTTGAGTAATACTATGGGTCAATTACCCATAAGCATATTCTCTAAAAATTCATTTTCATGGGAGTTATTAGGCTTGAGCCTATATTGCTTCATCTGTTTTGTATTGTTGATCAGGCTTTTGTGGGGTTACCGCTATATTATCAATTTAAGAAGGCAATCAAATTGTAAGACTTACAAAGGTTTTACATTAGCCATTATTCCAGATATTAAAGCAAAGCCTTTCTCTTTTTTCCATACTATTTACATACCTGAAGAAATGGAAAAAAGAGATGACAAAAACCTGATATTAGAACATGAAAGAAAACATTGTGCCGAATTGCATTCAATTGATCTTATTTTGGCAGAATGCTTATTGATTTTCCAATGGTGGAATCCTTTTGCTTGGTGGGCGCGAAAATTAATTGCCCAAAATCATGAATTTTGTGTTGACAACGCCTTGATAAAGCAGATTGCTCAACCCAAGGATTATCAATATTTATTGGTCAATTTAATATCTGACCAAAAACAAAGTCGATTAGTTAATAACTTTAATAAAAGTCTTACTAAAAAACGAATTATTATGATGAAAAAATCAAATACTAGAAACATTACGGGTTGGTTAAAAGGACTAATAGTCATTCCATCTTTAGCTTTAATACTAATGGCATTTACTAATCCGAATTTATCTGATGAAAACAAAACAGAGGATAAGAAAACAGAAACAATTGCTAATAAAATGGATTTTCAACATTTTATTGCGAGAAGCATTAAGTATCCTTTAGAAGCCAAAAAAAATGGAATACAAGGTGAGGTGATAGCTCATTTTTCGGTAAGTAAAAAAGGTAAGGCTAGCTCTATCATTATGGGGCATGCCAAAGGGGATAACGTATTTATTATGGGCGAAGTAGTTGCCACGGCTTTAAAGCAAGGGAATATTAAACAAAAGCCAAGTAGTCAGAATGTATTATTTGAAAAAGAAGTCACTAGATTATTAAAAAAACTACCTCTTATTTCAGATCAAAAGATGATAGGGAAGACTATTGAAATAAAAGTTCAATTTATGTTACAATAATAGGATATAAGAAAGACAGATTGTCTCATTTTATACCATCCTCTTCATAAGTAGAGTATATCTTAAAAAACCTCACAGAACAATAAAATTCTGTGAGGTTTTGGATATTTATAAATACCAAACTCTTTTACTTCTTTGAAGGCAATCTAGTATATGATATTACTATCAATTAGATAGTCATGATTTCTTTTTCTTTAAGGTTGAACAAGTCATCAATCTTCTTACCGAAAGCATCAGTCAAGTTTTGAACCTCACCTTCAGCATCTTTCTCAATATCTTCAGATAAACCATCTTTAACTAATTTCTTTAGCTCAACAATAGTATCACGACGAGCATTTCGAACACTAATCTTAGCATGTTCACACTCAGCTTTTGCTTGTTTAGCCAAATCACCACGACGCTCTTCAGTAAGAGCAGGAATGTTAATTCGAATAACTTCACCATTATTATCTGGATTTAAACCCAAATTAGAGTTCATAATTGCCTTTTCGATAGGTACAATCATAGAACTTTCCCATGGCTGAACAGCTAGTGTTCTAGGGTCTGGCACACTTACATTGGCTACTTGAGTCAATGGAACCATACTTCCATAATAATCAACAGATACACCTGCGATCATATTTACGTTCGCTTTTCCTGCACGAACTTTCACTAATTCTGTTTCAAGATGTACAATTGCTGCATCCATCTTTTCCTTTGCATCCTCTAGATACATTTGAACTTCTTCATTCATAGGATAAAGAGTTTAAGTATTTTAGTTTTATATAGATTCCATTTCTTATGTCAGCCAAGAAGACTACACACAAAAATAATAAAAAAATCTATATCAGCTTATTTAATAAAATATGAGGTACAAAACCTACACGTGGACTAGCGTACCAATATTTTCACCATTGATTACTTTCAACAGATTACCTTTAGTATCCATATCGAAAACTACAATTGGTAAATTGTTCTCTTTACACATAGTCGTTGCTGTTAAATCCATCACACGAAGGTCTTTGTGATAAATCTCATCGAAACTGATCTTATCATATTTTGTTGCTGTTGGGTCTTTCTCTGGATCAGCTGTGTAAACACCGTCAACTCGCGTTCCTTTTAGCATCACATCAGCCTCAATTTCGATACCACGTAATGAAGAACCTGTATCGGTCGTAAAATATGGATTCCCTGTCCCTGCAGAGAAGATTGTTACATATCCTTCAGTAAGGTAATCAACAGCCTTCTGCTTTGAGTAGAACTCTCCTATTGGCTCCATTCTAATTGCAGTAAGTACTCTAGATTTACAATCAATCGCTTCAAGTGCAGAATTTAAGGCTAAACTATTAATTACTGTAGCCAGC